>CAUVMF010000020.1:0-20551 GCA_963552975.1 uncultured Selenomonas sp. | reverse complement strand
CGATGCCGCTGTCCTTGACGCCGCCGTACGGCATGTTGTCCATGCGGAAGGTCGCACCGTCGCCGATGACGACGCCGCCGACGTCGAGATGCTCCGCGCAGTAGTTTGCGACGCCGATCGAGCGCGTAAAGACGCCTGCCTGCAGTCCGTAGCGCGTGTCATTGACGGCAGCAACGGCCTCCTCGATGGTGTCGTAGGGAATGATGCTGACGACGGGGGCAAAGGTCTCCGCGGAGACGACCTTCATCGCGGGGGTGACATCTGTGAGCACGGTCGGCTCATAGAATGCGCCCGTCCGATTTCCGCCTGTGAGAACGCGTGCGCCCGCCGCCTCCGCCGCCCGCACCCACGCCTCGATGCGCTGTGCCTCGCGCTCGGAGATCATGGGGCCGAGCTGCGTGTGGACATCCATCAGATCGCCGCTCCTAAAGTTCCGCGCAGCCTCGACCGCCGCCTTGCAAAACGCCTCGTAGATGCTGCGCGATACATAGACGCGCTGGCAGGAAATGCAGACCTGCCCCGCGTTCACGAACGCATGACGCGCACAGTGTTCGGCAACCCACGCGACGTCTGCCACGTCCTCATGCACGATGTTCGCGGAGTTCGAGCCGAGCTCCAAGGCAATGCGGCGAAAGCCCACCGCCTCATGAAGCGCCTTCCCGACGGGGACACTGCCAGTAAACGAGAACATTCGAATGCGCTCGTCCGCCGTGAGCAGCCGTCCGACCGCCCCGCCCGCGCCGTAGACGAGGTTCAGGCAGCCCGCAGGAAGCCCCGCCTCCACGAACACGTCGCAGAGGAGCGATGCCGTGAGCGGTGTCGCCGAGGCGGGCTTGTAGACGACGGTATTGCCCGCTGCGAGCGCGGGACCGATCTTGTGCGCCGCGAGATTCACGGGAAAGTTGAACGGCGTGATGGCACAGACGACACCGAGCGGGCGGCGGATCGTGAACGCCATCCGTCCTCCGCACCCCGGTGCGCCCGCAAGCGGTACCGTTTCCCCGCGCAGACGCTTCGCCTCTTCCGCCGAGAGGATAAGTGTCTGATAGGCACGGTCAATCTCGCCGCGTGCGTCGCGGATCGGCTTGCCCGCCTCAGCGGAGAGTGCCGCGGCGAACTCCTCGCGCCGCTCGCGCATGAGATTTGCGGCACGCATGAGGATCTCATAGCGCTCGTAGGGACTCAGCTCCACCTCGTGAAAGGCGCGCTCCGCCGCGTCCACCGCCGCACGCACCTGCGTTTCGCCTGCCGTGGCAATCGCGGCGATCTGCTCCCCCGTCGCCTTGTGATAAACGGGAAGAGTCCCCTCGCCAGCGACCCGAGCACCGTCGATGAGCATATTGATTGTCTTCATATCCGTGTCCTCCTTCACGCCTTGTAAGCAGCGAAACCACGTGCTATAATGGATGTAAGGAATCGCTGATAAAATAGACCTGCAGATTGGCACAGATTTTTTGTCCGAACAAGGAGACAAACCGGACGCATAGCAAAGGCTATGTGGAGGATTTGTCGACACGGTGCGGGCAAAAAAGATGCGCTAAGATGGCGTGGCTGAATTTATCAGTGCTTCCGTAGGTCTCCATCTGAATCCCCCTTTCGGGGGCTGAGTGACCGCCCTTTCGAGAGTGCTTATCATGAGTATAGCACAGGAACATATGTAGCACAACATGAAAAAAGCTGCCCATCTGCAGCTTTTTCTGTTATGTAACGAGGGGTTTGCGTGGAGCACGCAAGAAATATGATGCCCACACCGACGACACGCACTCACTCCTCGGGCAGAAGCATCGCAAGATCGGGCATGAGCTTCGTGATGTCGCGGATGAAGACGCGTAGGACGCTCACCATGACCTCGGGGTCGAACGCCTCGGGGTTGTGCGGGACAACGACATCGGCGAGGATGGCGGTATCGGAGGTGAGGTAGAACTTTACGAGGCGGCTGTCCTGATTCTGCCGCATGAGCCAGCCCGTCAGCAGCATCGCGTTCGTGTCGTCCACGGCGTTCTGCGCGAGGCGGATGCGGATGGTGGCGTAGGCGGTGGAGTCGATGATGACGACGATGGGGAGCCGCCGCTCCTCCACTTCGATCTCGCTCTCAAAGATGGTGGTATTGCGGTCGTCGCCCGCCTCGCGGATCTGAAAGCCCGTGATGTTTTCCTTTTTAATATACTCCTCGAATGTCTTGGCCGCTTCGATCACGACCAATCACCTCCCCGTTCTGTGCGCGTCATTATAATGATAATTTATTATAGCACAGAGGCGCGAAAAGGGGAAGTAAAAAGAAGCCGCTGCATCAGGGTGCTGCGACTTCCTTTCATCGTATCTCGCGATGCGCATCAGAATCTGTAGTTGGATTTGAACCAGATGGTGCGTCCCGGCTCCGTGATATGCCCGCCGCCGGAGATGCCGAGCGCGGGGATCGCTGCCTCGCTGTAGTTGACGAACTCGGCGTAGGTCTTGTTCAGCAGGTTATCCACGCCGAGGGAGAACGTCAGATTCTCGTCGGGACGATAGGCGAGGCTGAGCGAGAGGATGCCGAATCCGCCCGTGGGGCCGTAGTCCGTGCCAGTGACGCTGCCGTAGCCCCTGTGATAGCGGTTCTGATGGCTGACGAGGCGCCAGACGGCGTTCGTCTCCAGCTTCTTGTGGCTGTACTTCGCCGTGAGATTCGCTTCGAGTGGTGCGATCTGCGGGAGTGCCGCGCTGTTTGTACGGTCGTCGCCGCGCGTGTACGCAAGGGATGCGCCGAGCGTCCAGCGTGGAGAGACGGCTCGCGTGTACTCTGCCTCGAACCCATAGAGACGCGCATCGACGTTGCCGAATCCGCCCACGGGCTTGCGCAGGATGAAGTCGTCCACGTGTGCGTAGTAGAGCGAGAGATTTGCGTTCGTCGTTTCATCCGTATAGACCCAGCCGAGGTCGAGCTGCGTGTTCCGTTCCTTGGCGGGGCGGGTCACATTCGGCGCTGCCGTCTGTCCGCTCACGCGGTTGCTGTGCGCCGCCCATGTGTGGTACGCCTCCCAATAGTCGGCGGGGCGCTCTGCGTGTCCGAGCCCGACGTAGAACGTGAGCGGCCGCTTTTCCGCCGTGCGCTCCCAGCGGACGAAGCCGCTGACGGCGTGGTCGCTTGCGCTGCCGGGGACGAGGTTGCGTGTGAGCGTGCCCATGCCGTTGCGGAAGCGGGCGTTGTGGTAGTCCGTCTCCGTCCGATCGTAGCGCAGCCCCGTGAGCAGGCGGCTGCGCTCCGTGAGGTCGCGGTTATATTCGAGGAAGATGCCGAAACTACCGATGTCCATGTCGTTGTTGAACGCGCCCTTCAGCCGCTTGTGCGCCTCGGCGAAATAGTGCGCGTCGCGGCGCAGGTCGATGCCGACGGCGGCTGTTGTCTGCGGTGAGAAGCGCAGGTCGGTGACGGCGCGGACGCCGTACTGCACGCGCTTTACATCCGTGCCCATCGCACGCATGCCCGCAGGGCGCAGGGTGTAGTTGTCCATGATGTGATCGATCGTATCATGGTTGAAGTTCAGCGTGAGCTTCTCCACGACGGGCGAGAGATGCGCGCGCTCGAACTTCACCGCGTAGCTGTCGCGGTCGAACTGACTGCCGTCCATCATGCCGTGCGCGTACTTCGCCCAGCCGCGGCTGCGGTCGTAGGAGATCTCAAAGAGGGTGTCGGGGTCAGGGGTGAGGCCGACGATCCCCGTGAGGCTGTGGCGGCCGTAGCCGGAGTGGATGCGGCGTCCGCTGCCGTCTGCGTAGTCACGCGCATAATTGCGCGTCTGGATGATGCGCGCGTAGCCCTCCTTGCCGCCCGCCGTGACATCGACGAGGTCGTCGAAGCGGTGACTCGATGCGCCGAGGACGGAGATGCTGCCGCGCATAGCAGGCTTTTCAAAGCGCTCCGTCTCGCGCTCAAAGATGACGCTGCCCGCGACGCTTGCGCCATAGCGGACGCTCTGCGGCCCTTTGTTCACGATGATGCGGCTGAACGTCTCGGGGAAGGCGTAGGTCGCCGTGGGATCCATGCGGTTCGGGCAGCCGCCGGACATGCCGCCGCCGTTCATATCCATCACCATACGCGAGCCGCCCATGCCGCGCATCATGGGATCGCCGCCAAGCCCGCCCTTGCGGACGACGGAGAAGCCGGGGATCGTTTTGAGATAGCCTGCGCCGTCGGCGGCGGGGATGGGCTGGCGCGGACGCTGCGAGTCGGTGGAGAGTGTGAGCGGCGTTGCCGTGCGGTAGCCGGTGACGATGACCTCGTCGAGGGTGAACTCGTACATATCCTCGCCGGCGGGGGCGGGGGTCATCGTGTCGTGCATATCCGCCGACATGGTCTGTGCCGCGTACGCGTGCGCGCCAAAGCATGCCGTGCTGAACGCCATGCCGAGAAGGGCAAGGCGGCGGAGCGGTCGGGTCATTGCGTATACCTCCTGTTTGGGAATGAGATTTATTATCGAAAATATAGCAGAATGATAACACAATTCTGCAAGTGAATGCAAATAAAAAATTTGAATGGACGGGCAATATATGAGAATGGAATGTGGAGAAATTCAAAAAGCTGCGTTTACGGACGCAAAAACGCCCCATGAATGAGCTCATGGGGCGCCGGTACGTATTGATCTGGGGCAGAAGTGCCGCGCTCAGTGATGGAACAGGCGGATGTGGGTCATCGCCATTGCGATCCCGTACTTGTCGCAGGTCGCGATGACGTTGTCGTCGCGGATCGAGCCGCCGCTCTGCGCGATGTAGGAGACACCGCTCGCGTGTGCGCGCTCGACGTTGTCGCCGAACGGGAAGAACGCGTCCGAGCCGAGGGCAACGCCCGTGATCGTCTTGAGGTAGGCGCGTTTCTCCGCGCGGGTAAAGGGCGCGGGCTTTGCCGTAAAGAGCCGCTGCCAGTCTGCCGCAAGCAGTGCGTAGTCCTCCTCGTCCCCCGCCGTATAGACGTCGATGGCGTTGTCGCGGTCGGGGCGGCGGAGACCATCGCGGAACGGGAGGGCGAGCACCTGCGGGCTCTGGCGCAGCTGCCAGATGTCCGCCTTATTCCCCGCGAGGCGCGTGCAGTGGACGCGTGACTGCTGCCCCGCGCCAACGCCGATCGCCTGCCCGTCCACGGCGTAGCAGACGGAGTTGGACTGGGTGTACTTCAGCGTGATGAGCGCGAGCAGGAGGTCGCGGCGGGCTGCTGCGGGGATGTCCTTCACCGCCGTCGGGCGGTCGCTGAGACAGTCCTCCGTGATGTGCACGTCGTTGCGCTGCTGCTCGAACGTGACGCCGTACACATCCTTGTGCTCAAGCGCGGGCGGCGTGTAGTTCTCGTCCATCTGGAGGATGAGATAGCTGCCCTTGCGCTTGGATTTCAGGATCTCGAGCGCCTTTTCCGTATAGCCCGGTGCGATGATGCCGTCGGACACCTCGCCGCGCAGGAACGCCGCGAGGCTCTCGTCGCAGATGTCCGAGACGGCGGCAAAGTCGCCGTAGGAGCTCATGCGGTCCGCGCCGCGCGCACGCACGTAGGCACACGCGACGGGCGAGAGGTCGCGCCCCTCGGCGGCACAGGCGCGCGCAAGCGCGTCACTGAGCGGGAGACCCAGCGCCGCGCCCGCAGGGCTGACGTGCTTGAACGAGGCGGCGGCGGGCAGCCCCGACATCGCGCGCAGTTCGCGCACGAGCTGCCAGCTGTTCAGCGCGTCGAGCAGGTTGATGTAGCCGGGGCGCCCGTTCAGCACCGTGAAGGGCAGCCCCCCGTCCGCATAGACGCGTGCGGGCGTCTGGTTCGGGTTGCATCCGTATTTGAGTTCGATTTCGTTCATCGTGAGCGCTCCTTTTCTCTCGCATCGCTTGTTCTTCCTTTATTATAGCGGCGCGGGGGAAGATTTTCAACTGAAGGAAGGTTTCTATGATTTACGGCAGTATCTACCATGAAAAGACTTACGCATTTCTCCCGCCGCGCATCCAACAGGCACTCGCCTTTGCGCGAACACATGACTTCGCCGCCCTCCCAACGGGGCGCAACGACATCGCGGGCGACGATCTCTACGTCAATATCGCCCACTATACGACGGGCGAGCGCAGCGAAAAGATCTGGGAGGCGCACCGCACCTACATCGACATCCACGTTCTCACTGAGGGCACGGAGCGCATCGATGTCAGCCCGATTGAGCGGATGAAGATGGGAATGTATGAGGAGGATAGGGACTATGTGCCCGCAGACGGCGAGGTCACATCTTCGACGATCATGCGTCCCGGCGACTTCCTCATCTGCTTCCCCGAGGATGTCCACCGATCCGGTGTCAAGGTGGACGAGCCCGCGCCTCTGAAAAAAGGGATTTTCAAGGTGCGCGTGGAATAAAACACCGTCACTGCGACATGAAAAAGGGGCTGCTGTATGAAGGCAAAAAGTCTTCGTACAGCAGCCCCTTTTCGCCTCATCAGGCGGGCGGCAATCGACTTCTTTTGATGGTTGATCCGTGCCTCCTCACTCGCTCCCCGTGTCCACGATGCGGTTCATCGTTGCCATCGAGGCGACGCGGTCGTTCTCGCCAATGGTCATGAGTTTGACCCCCTGCGTGTTGCGGCTGATGAGCGAGATCTCATCGACGGAGGTGCGGATGACGATGCCCTCTGTCGTAATCAGCATGAGTTCCTGATTCTCGCGCACAATGCGGATGCCGACAACGGGGCCGGTCTTGTCCGTGACCTTCATGTTGATGAGGCCCTTGCCGCCGCGTGTCTGGCTGCGGTACTCCTCGGCGGTGGTGCGCTTGCCGTAGCCGCCCTCGGTGACGGTGAGCACCTCGGAGCCATTCTTTAGAATATCCATTGCAACGACCTCATCGCCGTCGCTGAGGTTGATCCCGCGCACGCCGCGCGCGATGCGTCCCATCGAGCGCACGCCGTCCTCGGGGAAGCAGATCGCCTTGCCGTGGCGCGTGCCAAGCATGATGCGGTTCTCGCCGTCCGTGAACTTCACGCCGATCAGCTCGTCGTCCTCGTCGAGGTTGACCGCGCGCAGGCCGCTCTTGCGGATGTTTGCAAATTCGGCGAGCGGCGTCTTTTTCACTACGCCTCGCTTCGTGCCGAGGAAGAGGAAGCGGTCGGGCTTGAACTCCTTGACCTGGATGACGGCGGTGATGCGCTCGTCGCTCTCGACAGCGAGGAGGTTGACGATTGCAGTGCCCTTCGCCTGCCGCCCGCTCTCGGGGATCTCGTACGCCTTGAGCACGAACGCCCGCCCGCGGTTGGTAAAGAACAGGATGTCGTGATGCGTCGTCGTGATGAGGAGGTCACTGACGATGTCCGTCTCCTTCATCCCCATGCCCTTGACGCCGACGCCCCCGCGCCGCTGGCGGCGATAGGTGTCGAGCGGGATGCGCTTGATGTAGTTGTTCAGCGTGAGGGTGACGACGACGTCCTCCTCGGCGATGAGATCCTTGATGTCCATTTCGCTCGCGTCGTAGGTGATCTCCGTGCGGCGCTCGTCGCCGTACTTGTCGCGCACCTCGATGAGCTCGTTCTTGATGATCGCGAGCACCTTCATGCGGTCGGCGAGGATGGATTTGAGTTCTTCGATGGTTTTCAGAACTTCCTGATATTCCTCCTCGATCTTCTCGCGCTCGAGCCCCGTGAGGCGCTGGAGACGCAGGTCGAGGATTGCCTGTGCCTGCTTCTCCGTGAGCTTGAACCCATCCATCAGCGCTGTGCGGGCGATGTCCGCCGTACGGCTCTCGCGTATCGTTGTAATGACAGCGTCCAGATGGTCGAGTGCGATGGTGAGTCCTTCGAGGATATGGGCGCGTGCCTCCGCCTTTGCGAGCTCGTACTGCGTGCGCCGCGTGATGACGTTCTCCTGATGGCTGATGTAGTGCCCGAGCATCTGCTTGAGGTTCATGATGACGGGCTGCCCGTCCACGAGGGCGAGCATGATGACGCCGAAGCTGTCCTGCAGCTGCGTGTGCTTGTAAAGCTGGTTGAGGATGACGTTCGGCGCGCTGTCGCGGCGCAGCTCGATGACGATGCGCATGCCGCTGCGGTCGGACTCGTCGCGCAGATCCGTCACGCCGTCGATCTGTTTGTCGCGGACGAGCTCGGCGATCTTCTCGATGAGACGTGCCTTGTTGACCTGATACGGGAGCTCGGAGACGATGATGCGCGGCTTCCCGCTGCTCATGGTCTCGATGTGGGCGCGCGCACGCATCTTGACGACGCCGCGTCCCGTCATGTACGCCTTGCGGATCTCCTCCGTGCCGAGGATGAGACCCGCCGTCGGGAAGTCCGGGCCTTTGATAACGCCCATGAGTTCCTCGATGGTCGTCTCGGGGTTGTCAATGAGCATGAGTGTGCCATTGATGACCTCGACCATATTGTGCGGCGGGATGTTCGTCGCCATGCCGACGGCGATGCCCGCTGTGCCGTTGACGAGGAGCTGCGGGAATTTCGCGGGCAGGACGGTCGGCTCTTTCTCCGAGCCGTCGTAGTTGTCCGTGAAGTCCACCGTTTCTTTATCAATGTCGCGCAGCATGAGCTCGGCGATCTTCGACATACGCACCTCGGTGTAGCGCATTGCCGCCGCAGAATCCCCATCGACGGAGCCGAAGTTGCCGTGCCCGTCCGCGAGCATGTAGCGCATGGAGAAGTCCTGCGCCATGCGGACGATCGCGTCGTAGACGGAGGTGTCGCCGTGCGGGTGATATTTACCGAGCACTTCACCGACGATACGCGCCGACTTTTTGTAGGGCTTGGAGCTCGTCATGCCCGAGCCCTGCATCGCGTAGAGGATGCGGCGGTGTACGGGCTTCAGGCCGTCGCGCACGTCGGGCAGGGCGCGTGCGACGATGACGCTCATCGCGTAGTCGATGTAGGAGTTCTTCATCTCGTGTTCGAGGTTGACCGGGACGATGCGCCCCTGTCCAAAATCCAGATCCAAAATGTCACCTCTTCGTGTTCGTTCCACAATAATCCACACTGATTATAGCATTTTCGCGGCGAAAAGTCTATGTTTTGCGGGGTTGGGCGCGCTTCAGCGATTCCTAGGGAATCACTGATAAAATGAAGTCCATCAGATTGGCGTAGATTTTTTCGTCCGAACAAGGAGGCAAACCGGACGCATAGCAAGGGCTATGTGGAGGAATTGCCGACGAAGTGCGGGCAAAAAAGATGCGCTAAGATGATGGTGCTGAATTTATCAGTGCTTCCCTAAACCATATCTCGCCGCGCAGAATCGCCGGAGAGGCGGCATCTGCGGCGATCTCCACGCGCGCGCTAAGGCTGCGTTCCCCTGCGGCATAGCCCCGATAGCGGAGTTTGTCCGCAAGGGCGCGCAGAGCCTCGCGCATCGTCGTATGTGCCGCATCTGTCACGGCAGCCCCCGCCGCCAAGCGCAGGGTGATATGGGAACCGGGTGCGGCGTGCCGCACGATAAAGTCGCCGCCTCTGATGCTGCCGTCCTCTGCATACGTGTATACGACACGCGTAAAGCCGCTGCAGCTGTCCACCAAAATGGGGGACGCTTCCTGCTGAAAGATGTTCCCCTGCTCCTCCTCCGATCCTCCGCCGCAGAGGGTGCGCAGTTTGCTCCCCCGATAGAGATAGGCGTCTGCGTTCGGTCGTTCCAATACAGTTCTTTCGCGCGGCGCGCCGAGCCAGCGATTGTACCAGCACGCGTTGTGCGAGAGATAGAGATCGACGCCGGAATTGTGGGGGTTCACCCCGCTTTCCTCGTACTCGTTCAGGATCGCACCCGTGAGCACGGAGTCCGCCGTCGGGAGCGCGAGGGAGATAAAGGAGCCGTGCCGATCAGGATTCGGGTCGATCCCGTAGTTCTTGTGGAGGACGCCGAGGTTGCCGTGGATGTTCACGGTCTCCGTGCCACGCTCGCGTCCGTCCGCGCCCGTATTCATAAAGACGGAGCCCTCCTCGGCGAGCAGCGCGTAGGTATCGGTGCCGAGCGCATGTGTCACGATCCTGCCGCCGCCGACGGTGATATAGCCGTCCTTGTTCGCCTGCAGACCGACGCCGACAACATCCATATCGAACGTGCCGCAGAGGGTAAATCTCGTGTCCTCATGCGTTCTGCCGCGCGTCCGGCCGCCATAGCCCGCATAGATGCCGCTCATGTAGTAGTGGGCAACATCGGCGCCCGGAGTCGCGCCGCAGGTCGCGGGCGCGCTGTTGGCAAGCCGCAGTGTCAGATCGCCGCCGATCGTGAGTTGTGCGCCGTCGAGCAGATAGATGCCCGTGACATTCCTGTGCAGACTGCCGCCGCCGGAGCCGGAGACATCGACCGTGACATTGTCGCGCCAGTATTCCCTCTCATCGTTGGTCAGGTGACAGCCGATGCTGACGCCGTCGGTATGACTTTCGATCGTGCGTGCAGGGCCGGACTGCGGCATATCGTCACCATACACCGGTGAATCTCTCCCGATGTCATCGACAGTTGTGACAGAGGCTCCCGTCTTGTGCGCCATATCATCCCCCGCAGAGACTGTGCCCGTGCCGACGAGGCACAGGGAAAGCGCCAGCAGCGCCGCTCTTTTCCTGCGCCGCCCTGTCGAGATTCGATTGCCTGCCATGAATGTTCCCCCTTTTCCGTTTGAATGGATCTTTTAGAGACATTATATCATTCGGAAAGGACGATGCACAACACGCAGCGGCGCTGTCTCATAGCTCCGCAGACGCAAAAGTGGAAAAGGAATTCGCGGTGCCGTCGTCGAATAACAATAAAGTTATGTGTAGATAGGAGGGGCGCTGTGGAGGATGTGAAGGAGCTGCGGCGGGCGCGTCTGCTGCGCGCAAACGCGCTCTACGAGGCGAAGGAATACGCCCGCGCGGCGGAGGTGGCACGGGAATCGCTCGCCGCATTGCCCGAGGATGCGGAGATGCGCTATATCTGTGCGGCGGCGCTGACGGGAATGGGCGCATACGATGCGGCGCGTGCGGAGATTGCACGGATCCGCGCGGTGTGTCCCGATCATGCAGGAGCCGCGCGGCAGGAGATCTACATCGACCGCGCGGAGGGGAAGATCCGCACACAGATTGTGCATCTGCGCGCGTTCATAGCCCTGCTCGAGGAGCATATCGCTGCGGGGGACAGAGCCGACTATCACAGGGTATTCCTCGCGAGTGCGTACAGTCTCCTCGGGGCGGCACTGACGCTGACGGGCGAGAGCGCGGAGGCGGTGGAGGCATTTCTCGCGTCGAGCCGTATCGAGACGGAACGCGAGAAGAAGGCGACGGAGTACAGCAACGCGCTCTTTGCCGCGAACTATCTGCCCACAGAGCAGCGTGCCTCCTATGCAAACCTCGCACGTGACTACGCTGCGCTCTATGCGGATGTCACGCCGCTCGCGTCCCATACGGACGCCGCACGCGGACACGACCGCATCCGCATCGGCTACATCTCGCCCGATCTGCGCACGCATCCCGTCGGGACGCTCGTGCGTCCGCTCCTTTTTCTCTATGACCGCACGCGTTTTACCGTCTGCTGCTACATGAACGGCACGGAGGATGCGCTCTCACACGGGCTGCGTGCGTCGGCGGATGCGTGGCGCAACATACAGGGGATGCCCGCAGAGGAGGTTGCGGCACACGTACGCGCGGACGAGATCGACATTCTCGTTGACCTTGCGGGACACACGCAGAACAACTGCCTTCCCGTGCTCGCGTACAAACCCGCGCCTGTGCAGGTGACGGGCATCGGCTACTTCAATACGACGGGGCTGCCCGCCATTGACTATATGCTCTCGGATGTGCACGTCGATCCCATAGGGACGGCAGATCCCTCCTTTACTGAGAAGATGATCCGTCTGCCCCGCAGCCATTTCTGCTATGTGCTGCCCGAGGAGCTTCCTCCCGTTGCCCCGCCGCCGATGGAGCGGAGCGGCTTTGTGACGTTCGGCTCGTTCAACAATTTCAGCAAGGTGACGGACGAGGTGCTGCGGCTCTGGCGTGCCGTGCTCAATGCCGTGCCGCGCTCGCGTCTTCTCGTCAAGAGCAAACTCTTTGCGAGTGCGGAGGGCAGAACGCTCGCGGCAGAGCGTTTCACGCACTGCGGGATTCCCACAGAACGCGTGGAGATGCGTGCGTTCAGCCGCGACCATCTCGCAGAGTATGGGGATATGGACATCGCGCTCGACACCTTCCCCTACACGGGCGGCATCACCACCTGCGAGGCTCTGGCGATGGGCGTGCCTGTCGTGACCATGCGCGGGGCGAGCCACGGTGCGCGGTTCGGGGAGAGCCTGCTGCGGAATGCAAACCTTACGGAGCTGATCGCCGATACCCCTGCGACCTATGTGCAGATCGCGGCGACACTTGCATCCGCGCCCGAGACCCTCGCCGCCCTGCGGACGAATCTGCGCACGATCCTCGCGCACGCACCGCTGACCGATGCCCGCACGTATGTCCGTGACGTGGAGGCGGCATATGCGGAGATCTGGGAGCGGTTCGTACACGCTGCGGGCAGAATGTGAGCTGTGCCGATATGAAGCGATGGGTCTGTCTTTCGGTGCTCGTTCTGCTGTGTTCCATGCTTTCGGGCTGCGATTTTTGGGTGACGGAAAACAGCGATCCTGCTGCGGCAGATGAGGTTGCCGCACGCGTCAATGATACGTTTCATGCCTATGGGACACATGTTGTGCCGGAGTCGGTGCAGGTCGAGCGGGAGAAGCCGTTTCAGAAGAATGTCTATGCGCTCTATGATGAGGGAAACGAAATTCACTTCACCTGCACGGCGGAGATTCGGCGTGCCCAATTTCCCTATCCATTCCTTTATCGCGATACGGATGCCGCTGCGGCGTATGCGGAGGCGTATTTCGCCCATCTCTATCCCGAGGTGTGTGCCATCACGTCGGCATATCATCTCACGGCGGCTTCTCCGGAGGAGGCAGAGGCTCTGCGGGAGTGTTCGCTGACAGATCCCATGCAGGGGGACGCGCTCTTTGGAAAGGGGGATATCATCTTCCTCCATGAGGCACACGGGGCGGATGTGGTGCGTGTGTGTCGGGAGCTGCATTCGCTCTACCGTCCGCAGGGCGACGACACGCTGCTCACCGAGGCACATGGGCGCAGGGTGACGTTCTACAATTTGCCGGAGGGTACAGAGGATCGCAGGCAGGCGGTTCCGATTATGACGTTCTATCTGCGCGCGAAGCAGGACTGGGCAACAACGCTGTACGAGAATCCGGGGCATTCGTCCGGTGAGAAGGACACGGCGGTCTTGGAGGAGCGTCTGGCGTGCTATTTTGAGGTATGTCAAAGGTCAGCAAAGGCGTATCTCAGAGATCATACGCAATAAAGGAAGGGCTTCTCTGCGAGGATGTTCCGCAGAAAAGCCCTTATTGTTTATGTCCGCCGAAGGAGGATCATCCTTCGGCGGCACTGTGTTTATGGATCAGTCGACCGTTTTTCACCACCGGCGGCGCGCAGGGATGCGCGTGCGGCGACGATGGGGATGCCCGCCTCGTCGTGCAGAACCTGCGCATCCACGCCGTAGACTTCGCGCAGCATGGCGGCGTGAATGACATCGGACGGCTTGCCGTAGGCGTACAGCCCGCCCCCGGGAGCAAAGACGAACGCCTCGTCGGCAAAGCGTGCCGCCAGGCCCAGATCGTGCAGCACGATGATGAAGGTGATGCCGTAGGTTCGGCTAATGCTCCGCACGGTTTCGCACAGCTCGAGCTGTTTTTGCAGATCAAGGCTGTTGGTCGGCTCGTCCATGAGGACGATCTGCGGCTTTCGCACCAAGGTCTGCGCGATGGAGACGAGCTTTTGCTGACCGCCGGAGAGCCGCGCAAAGGGGACGAGGGAGAGCTGCTCCAAATGGAGCAGGGAGAGCACCTCCATGACGGCGTCCGTGTCCTCCGCCGTCACCTTCCAGCGCAGGCGCGGCAGCCGCCCCAAGAGAACCGCCTCAAAGACGGTGAACCCGCCGGCTTTCGTCTCCTCCTGCGGCAGGTACGCAATGCGCGCCATTTTTTCCTCGTGGCTCATGCCCTCCATGTCGCGACCGTCGCAGAGGATCTTCCCCGAGGCGGGCAGAAGACCGAAGAGGCACTTTAGGAAGGTGGATTTGCCGGCGGCGTTCGGCCCGATGATCGCGTTGACATTTGCATGAAAGCTGAGGGAAAGCCCCGAAAAGATCATGCGGTCTTTGGCATAGCCGAAGCTCATGTTTTCCACGCGGATCATGTGTAACGCCTCCCCGCCGTAAAGATGAGGAGCATGAAGAAGGGAATGCCGAGGATGGACGTGATGAGTCCGATGGGCAGCAGTGTGCCGGGAATCAGCAGCTTGGAGAGGAGGGAGGCGACGGAGAGGAGAAAGGCGCCAAAGAGCGCCGAGGCGGGCAGCAGATAGCGGTGATCCTCGCCGACCAGACCGCGCGCCAGATGCGGGGCGGCAAGCCCCAAGAAGCCGATCGTGCCCACGAATGAGACGGTGGTCGCCGTCAGGAGGGAGATGAGGATGATGACCTGCCGCCGCAGCTGCGGGACATTGACCCCGAGACTCAGCGCACGCGCATCCTGCAGGACGAGTGCCGTGAGCTGCCACGCGCGACGATGGAGGAACAGGAGGGTCAACAGGGTGATGGCAAGCAGGATGAGCGCCTTGTCCCACGAGGCCTTCGCCAGACTGCCAAACGTCCAGAACACAATGCTTTGGAGCTTGTTCTCGTCGGCGATGTACTGAAGGAACATGGTGAGGGAGTTGAAGATGAAGTTCAGCGCAATGCCGAACAGGATGATGGTATGGCGGCTGCTCTGCTGCCACGCCGCAAAGCGATAGATGAGAAACGCCGCCACGAGGGCGAAGGCAAAGGCGTTCGCCGTGACAACGAGGTTGGGCGGCAGCAGCTCGATACTCACCTGCAGGACAATGCCCGCCGCTGCGCCGAACGCCGCCGCAGCCGATATACCGAGGGTATAGGGGCTTGCCATCGGATTGCCGAGGATGGTCTGCATCTCACAGCCCCCGACGGCGAACGCAACGCCCGCGAGAATCGCCATCACCGCCATTGGGAGGCGGATGCTGCGGATGACTGTGTCGGTGGTGGGATCGACACTGCCGCCCGTGAGGACGATGACGGCTTCCCTGAGGCCAATGTCCGAGGAGCCGGCAACGATATTGAGCAGGAAGGCCGCCGCCGTCCCGAGGAGCAACAGGAGGACGACGAGTGCTTTGCGCCGCGTGATCGCTTGGTAGACACTTTGCCCGTCGGCAGAGGGCGGCACGTGTTCTGCCCTCATGGCAGTCTCATCTTCCATAACCCGTCACTGCTCTTGATGAGCATGAAGCGATCATAGAATTCCGCGAGGCGCGCCTCCGGATCAACATCGGCAAATGCCTCGGGGTAAAAGAGCTTCGCAAAACTCAGCGTCGGATAAAAAACGCAGGTGCTGCGCGCGAGCTCGTGCTGATATTCGTAGACGTTCTTGTTCCGAACCGCCTTCAGACGATCCCAGCCGGGGCGGCTCACAATGCTGAACCGATCCTTCATCGTCTCCTCGGGCGCTGCCCCCAACCCCATGGGCGAGGTGCCGCTGAGGATGATGAAATCGGGATCGGAGGTCAGTATGTACTCGGGGTCCAGACTCACAGAGCCGGGCGGGCCGTCCACCGGTTTCCCCGCACCCGCGCGATCGGCGAGGTTTTCGCCGCCCGCACGCGTGATGAGCGTCCCCCAGCCGGAGACATCGCTGCGGCTGGACGGGCCAAAGATTTCGGCGGAGCCGGATTTTTCGTAGTAGACGAGGGGCTTCGGGCCGCTGACCTTCGCGAGCCCTGTCTCCAGATCGGCATATTGCTGATCCAAAAAGGCGGCGACCTCGTTCGCCTTTTCTTTTTCGTCAAACACCTCGCCTAGGAGCCGATAGAGCTCCTGTGCCGACCGGGGGCTCGTGCCCGGAACATCGACCAGCAGCAGCGCAATGCCCGCCTCCGTGAGGCGCGGCTCGATGTCCAGGGCGTGCATATGCCCCTGCATGGCGGAGTTCACAATCAGGACATCGGGCTTTGCGGTCAGGATCGCCTCCACGTCAAAGGGCGCGTTGTGGGGCGAGATGATCTTCCACTGATCCTTGTACTGGGGAAAGCGCGGCTCGTAGACCTTGTCATAGCTCTTTTTGCCGCCCGAATCCCCGACGCCCCGCAGCATGGCAAAGGCGTCCTCCCCCTTCAGAGGGACGATGAAGTCGATGAGGTCAAAGGTGCTGATGGCGTAGCTGCGGATGGGCTGTTTCAGCGTCACCGTGCGCCCGGTGGCGTCGGTGACCGTCACAGTCTTTTGCGCTGCCTTGTCCTCGGATGCCGTTTCGCTGCTGCAGCCTGTGAGTGCGCAGAGGAGCAGGAGGGCGAGACACAGGAGGGCGTATATCTTTTTCATAAAATCCCCTTTCTTTTCTTTATAAATCAGGCGCCCCGAAGTCCGAGGCGCCCGTTTGCCAGTTAGAAAGTGTACTGATACGAGAGGTTGTAATTGATGCCGGGCTGACGGAAATCACGCGTCTGCTCGTAGTAGCGGTCAAAGAGGTTGTTGACGGCAAGGTTGATGATGTGGGATTTGAAGGCGTAGGATACGGTCAGATCCGCCACTGTGTAGGGCGAGATGTAGTCGCTGTCCGAGGAGCCGGGGACGGAGCCGATGTAGCGCAGATCGAGCGCCGACTGCAGGCCGTGGAGGCTGTCCCAGCGCACGCCCGCATTGAAGGTGGACTCAGGCATACCCTTGAGAGGCGCGTTGAATCGGTCGCCGCTCTTGCTCGTGTTCTGCCGCGTATACCCTGCACTCACCGCCCAGTGGGGACTCAGGCGGTGCTCACCGGTGAGCTCGACGCCCTTCACCTTGACATTGCCGACATTGTAGACGATGGGCGGCAGGAGCCCTCCCTTGAACTGGATGTTCAGGAAGTCGTCGATGTCGTAGTAGAATCCCGTGACACCGACCGCCGTCTTCTCTCCGAACTTTGCCCGCCAGCCGAGCTCGTAGCTCATGCCCTTCTCAGGTTCGGGGACGCCGAGGAAGGCCTGCCACTCCGCGTGGGAGAGGCCGGGGGCAAAGGCGTCGCGATAACGGTTTCCTCTGTCTGTATATCCCGTGCTCCAGCGGCTGTAGTCCGCGACGGTGGGCGAGCGGAACAGGCGGCGCACGCCGAGGTAGATCGACTGCCCCTTGTTCAGCCGCTGCGTGATCTTCACGCCGGGGGACAGCTGCGTATGCGTCTTGTCCCGCAGCGCACCGCTGTTTGCCTCAAACTGATTATAGTCGTAGCGCAGGGACAGCCCGAGGCTCGTGTGCTCCGACAGCGTCCAGTCGTCCTCTACGAAGATGCCGGTGGAGGGCAGCTCGTATTTGCTCCCCTCGTTGCGGATCTCGTAGATCATCTTCCCGTACTGGATGCCGTAGTGCAGCTCGTGCAGCCCGGCGTAGGAGGTCTGCTGCCAGTTGAGCCCGTAGTTGCGGAGTTTGGCATCCCAATAGGTCTCCCAGTCGAGGAGACGCAGCCGCCCCATGGGCTTTATGACGCGGCGCACGTCGTCGTGGCGCGTCTGCCGATAGTCGAACACACTGAGGGTGGTATTGGGCGTGGTGTACTGCAGGGCGATGTTGTCCGTCTTCCACTGCCGACGCCCGTCGCCCCAGTTCTGCGCGTTCGGCGTTGTGGGGTAGGCACTGTCATAGCCCAGATACTCGGCGGCGGGATTCCGCGTGCGGTTGTTGGCGAGGATGATGCCCTCGCGGTTGTAGATGTGCGAATAGGAAAGGTTCAGCTTGTCGTCCTTATTGAGTTTATATGTGACATCGAAATGGAGGTTGTGTCCGCTGGAATCGTTGTTGCGGTAGTAACCGCCGCTCTTGGCATACGAGGCGTTGACATTGTAGGAGATGCGCTGATCCGGCGTTGTGCCCTGGTGGATCAGGGTGGTCTTGCGGGTGTTCCAGCTGCCGAAGCTCTGCCGCACGGTGGTCTTTGCGCCCGGCACGTCGGCATCGTCGGTGATGATGTTGATGACGCCGCCCACTGCGCCGCCATAGCGCGCCGTGGTGCCGCGAATCAGCTCAATCTTTTTGATTCCCGTGACGGGCAGAGCGTCCCACTCCATCGCCCGCCCCATGGCGATCTCGCCGATGTTCTGCACCACGTTGCCGTTGATGGCGATCACCGTGCGCTCGTGGTTCAGCCCCCGCAGACCGACTTGGACGCCGTTGTTCGAGCCCTTCGTCACGACGACGCCGGGGACATTCGCCAAAATGTCCGCCGCCGTTTTGATCTGTCCGGCGTCGATGAGTTCCTTCACATTGACGGAGCTCTTCGCCTCCTCCGTGTCCTCAAGGTGTCCCACTACCACGATCTCGTCGAGCTCATAGGTTTGCACGGATTCCGCTGCAGCGGACTGTGCGGTCAAGAGGGACAGGGCACCGGCGAGCCCCATCATGATTTTTTTCATTGTGTCAATCTCTCCTTTTAGAATTGTTAAAAACGTCAATAAGACGTATTATATCATTGTAATAGGAATTAAGACAATGCATTTTGTTTATAATTTTTCAGGAATCGCTGATAAAACAGTCTCTCAGATTGGCGTAGATTTTTCTGTCCGATTGAGGCAGCAAACCGGACGCATAGCCAGAGCTATGTGGAGGATTTGCGGGCGGAAAGCGGGAAAAAAAATGCGCTAAGATGGTAGTGCTGAATTTATCAGTGCTTCCTCAATACATTGATGTATAAGAAAACGCCGTGGAAGGGAGACTGCCCTTCCGCGGCGCTGTGTTTATGCCTATTTCATCAGCCAACCGTATGCCCCAGGAGTTCGCGCGTGTGGACGGCGACGGCCTCGGGGGTAACGTCCGTCAGGCGTGCAACACCGGTGTCGAGCGCTGCCTTTGCGACGGCGGTGGCGACGGTGGGTGCAACACGCGGGTCGAGTGGGCTTGCGATGATGTTGGTCTCGTTGAGCTCGCACTCGGGGATGAGGGAGGCGATCGCGTTTGCAGCGGCGATCTTCATCTCATCGTTGATCTCCTTTGCACGCACGTCGAGCGCACCGCGGAAGATGCCGGGGAAGGCGAGGAGGTTGTTGACCTGGTTCGGGAAGTCGGAGCGGCCTGTGCAGACGATGCGCGCGCCCGCTGCCTTTGCCTCGTCGGGCAGGATCTCGGGGACGGGGTTCGCCATTGCCATGATGACGGGGTCTGGATTCATGCTCTTGATCATCTCAGGCGTGAGGCTGCCGGGCGCGGAGACGCCGATGAAGATGTCCTTGCCCTTGATGACCTGTGCGAGACTGCCCTTTTCCTTCTGGCGGTTGGAGACCTTCGCGAGGCTGTCCTTGTACGGGTTCATGTTCTCGTTGCGCCCCTCGTAGACGGCGCCGGTGGTGTCGCAGAGGACGACGGTCTTGATGCCGTAGGAGAAAAGGAGGCGCGCAATGGCCTGCCCCGCCGCGCCCGCGCCGTTGATGACGATCTTCGCCGTCTTGAGGTCGCGCTCGAGGTACTTGTACGCGTTGAGGAGTGCAGAGATGACGACGATTGCCGTACCGTGCTGGTCGTCGTGGAACACGGGGATGTCGAGGGTCTTCTTGAGCTCGTTCTCGATGTCAAAGCACTGGGGTGCCTTGATGTCCTCGAGGTTGATGCCGCCGTAGGTGGGCGCGATGAGCTGGCAGACCTTGACCACGTCCTCGACCTTCTGACTGTTCACGCAGACGGGGACGGAGTCGACGCCCGCAAATCCCTTGAAGAGGATGGACTTGCCCTCCATGACGGGCAGTCCTGCGCCCGCGCCGATATTACCGAGGCCGAGGACGGCGGTGCCGTTCGTGACGACGGCGACCATGTTGCCCTTGGTCGTGTAGTCGTAGATGGTCTCGGGGTTCTCCTTGATCGCAAGGCACGGTGCCGCGACGCCCGGCGTGTAGGCGCGGCTGAGGTCGTCGCGCGTGCCGAGGGGAACGGTCGGGGTGATCGCGAATTTGCCCTGATACCGTTTATGAAGTTCGAGTGCCTCTGCATCAAATTTGCTTGCCATGATACATCTTCCTTTCTGCGGGAAATCTCCCGTATGCTCTCCTTGGGACAATGCACAGTACAAAGCCCTATCATGATGGGCGTCCCTTCCTCCCGCGTGGTGTACGGGAGAGGCTTTTTTCGCCCCCTACTCCTCCTTGCCCGCGCCGGCGTTGCTGCGCGCGGGCGCATCACTCGCGGCGCTTTCGCTACGCGGTGTACGCTGCGGGGCAGCGTTATCGTCCGCAGTGCGGTGTGAGCTCGCGTGCCGCATGTCGGAGGAGGTCGTCTCACTCGTTCGACCGGGGCGCGTGGTGCTCTCGTCGTCCGCGTCACGAGAGCCGGTGCGCGTGCGGTCGGAGGCGCTGCTGCGCGTGTCCCTGTCCTCTTTGTCGGAGGAGGACTTTTTGCGGCTGCGTGTATCGAGTGCCTCGTCTGCGCTGACCGCGCGTCCAATCGAGGTATCTCCCTCGGGCACCTCCACCGCGTCTGCGGGGATGGAGTCCTCGTACTCACGCACGGCGCGCTCCATGCGGCTGCGGTCACTGC
>CAUVMF010000019.1:0-20555 GCA_963552975.1 uncultured Selenomonas sp. | reverse complement strand
CCGTATCATCGACGGGCGGCGTGCGGAAACTGATCGAAAAGACCTTGTTGTCATCCGCCGTCTCGAGGAAGAAGAGCCGCGCACCCGTCTTCTCGTGAACAAATGTATGCGCACGCCCCTCCGCCTCCGCAATCTCCTCCATGCGTACGAGGCGAAAACCGTGAATTACGTCATCTATCTTCATGTATGTGTTCCTCCTTTGTCATTCCTGCCATTATAGCACAGAGAAGCATTTTCGCAAAACAAAAGAGCTGTTATACGAAGAATCTCACTTCGTACATCAGCTCTTCATTTGCTCAAATCAGTTTACCAGACCTTGCCGACCATGAACCACAGACGGTTCTTCGCCTTGACGTCTTCGCTTGCGTTATCGGGGAGGCCGATGCGCCGCGCCCAGTCAAAACGCACGAAGTAGTCGCCGGGGCGGCTGTAGGAGACGCCGAGGCCCCAGCCTTTGAGGGTTTCGTTGCCATCTCGGCCATCGTTGGCGTATTGGACGTGACCCATGTCAAGGTAGGTGCTGAGTGCGAGGTTTGGGACGCCCGTGTGGTAGGAGAGTTCGAGGCTGCCCAAGATGCCGTTGTCGCCCGAGGCTTCGCCCTGCGGGTAGGCGCGTACGCCGTTCGCACCGCCGAGGTAAAGCTCTTCGGAGCTGTCGAGGTTCGTTCCCGCTTTCTGCGCCTGCGCCTTGAGGCTGATGTTCCAGCGGTCGCTGATCTCATGGCGCAGGTTGAGGTTCAGCACGCCTTTCGTGAAGCTGCCTTCCGTGCCTGCACGCTTCATCTGGGCGCGCGCCCAGTCGGAGTCTGCACCGATCCGGCCGCAGTACGCCGTGATGTCATACGTCCATGACGTGCGGTATTGGCGTTCTTCGCCCTTGAGACCGAGGCGGAAGGTGCTGCTGTGCTTCTCCAGTTCCATGCCGACCGCCTTGTACTCGTCCTTGAGTCTGCGCCGGTCCCAGCCGTAGGCGAGCGCGAGCGAGCTTTTGGACGTGCGCCGGAGCGGCGTCGTGCCGAAGATGCTCAAGGTGTCCGCCGTGCCTTCAGCGCCGAGACGGCGGAAGGCTCCCGAAAGCTCGTAGTCCATGCGGCTGACGCCGAGTCCCAGCACGGTGCCGTCAGCGCCGACGGGGTGACTGTAGCTGATACTGTAGTTGTGCAGGTCTTTGTTGGAGAGGGTGACACCGAGATTCAGGCGGTCGCCGCTCTTCGTGAGGTTTTCCAAGGTGCCCTGCAAGCCGAAGCGGTAGCGGCCCGAGGTTTCGCTGCCGTAGTTCTCGCTGTAGAGGACGTAGCTTTGCCGCTTGCCGTCCTTGGCGCGGATCGTGAGATCGCTCGTGCCGAAGGCCGCGCCCGGCGAGAGAACGCCCGCCGCTTCGATGCCGCCGAGGGCGGAGATGTTGTAGAGCGCGGTTTCCAAGGGCTTCCCTTCGATGGGTGCGCCTTCTTTGAGCGCATGGGCGAGCCGCTTGAGCTGTGCGTCGCTGATGGCGGCGCTGTTTTCGATGCGGATTTTGCCGTAGCGTCCGGCGAGGATGCGGATGGAGAGTGTTCCGTCCGCATTTGACTGCGGCGGCAGGTAGGCGGCGGCTGCGGGATAGCCGTGGCTGCGTGCGTAGTTGGTGAGTTCTGCCAGAAGCGCATTGATGTCGGCTTCGGAGATGGCGCGACGAAGGTACGGCGCAGTCCGCTCATCGAGGGCGGCAGCGGCGAGCTGCGTGCCGTCCTGTTCGACTGCGATGTGCGAGAGGCGGAAGGATGCCGCCGCGCTCCCGCCGTCTGCATGGTTCGGCAGACGGCTTTCAAGGGCGTTTTCCTGCGCCTTTTCGGGCAGGTTCGCGTCAGATTGCGGCAGGTTCGTCGCGGCGAGCGCCGTGCCCGGCAGGAGGAGCGCCGCCGCAAGCGGCAGCGCAAGTCTGAGGCGCGGACGTTTTGCTTTTATTTTCATGGGAAGGACTCCTTTTTGCAGAGTTTTTGCGAACAAGTACGTTCCTACGCCATCAGAGGTGCAGCCCCTGAATTTCAAGACCGTTCCCCGCATCGAAACGGTAGAGGCCGAGCGTCAGCGCACGAACAGGACGTGGCGTGCCGAAGAGGTAGACGATGCGGCTGTAGCCGTCGTCAAAGACGGGTTTCGCGTCCTGTACGAGCGAGGCGAAGATGCCGCCCGAGACGGGCATGGCGGTGACCGTAAAGGCTCGCGCGTTGCCCGCTGCCTGACGGATGCGGTAGTTGCCGAGGAGGCCTTCGGCGATGCTGCCGATTCTGCCCGTGACGGCGTAGCTGCCAAGCGTATTCGTGTCGGTGGCATCGCTCGTGAAGGCGAGGCGGTCCGTGCCAAAGACGCTCGCATCCTCGCCGGCGGCGAATCCTTCCGCACGCCCCGTAAAGGCGGGCAGAGCCTCGCCCTGCGTGACGATCTTCTCGTCTGCCGTCAGCGTGAGGTCACGCGGCGTAATCTCGCCCGTGCCCGTGTGCGTCGTCGTCGCAAGCTGATAGTTGCCCGCGCCTTCGCCCGTAAGCGTCAAAGCGCTGAAGTTTGCGGCTTTCGTGCCGACGTTCTTATCTGCAAAGGTTCCTGTCCCTGTGATGGTGATACCGTCCCCCTCTCCTGCGGCGAAGTTTGTCAGCGTGTAGTGATCGCCCTTGCTGAGTGCCGTGATGGCGTTCGTCGTGCCGTCATATACCTTGGTGACGGGCGCGGTCGTAAAGGTGACGCCGAGCATCCGCCGGTCGATCGTGCCGGTGCCCGTGAGCGCGGTCTTGTTCAGCCGGTAGTTGCCCGCGCCCGTGCCCGTGAGCGTGAGTCCGTCGAACGTGACTGCCTTGTCCGCGCCCGCGTTCTTGTCGGCGTAGCGTCCGCGTACCGTTTCGTCGAGCGTGATGCCCGCGCCCTCGCCCGTGACGAAGTTCGTCAGCGTGTAGTTCGCACCCTTCGCGAGTGTCTGCGTGACGTTTGCATCGCCGTCATACGTCTTGTCGAAGTGCACGCCCGAGGCGAGGTCGACATTCAGCTCCTTCGGCGTAATCTTTCCTGCGCCCGCAATCGTCATGGTCGAACCGAGCGTATAGTTGCCCGCGCCCGTGCCGGTCAGCGTGATGCCGGTGAAGTCGACGTCCTGCATCGTGCCCTCGGCTTGCGCGTCCTTCGTCCGGTATGCGCCGTGCGCCGATGTGGTGTCGATGGAGACGACGGTGTCGTCCTCGCCCGGGGCCGCGCCCGTGAGGGTGTAGTTGACGCCCTTCTGTAAGGTTTCCGTGACGTTCTTGTTGCCGTCGTAGACTTTGGTGAAGTGTGCGCCCGCCACCTTTTCCATCGTCAGGGCTTTCGGCGCGATCGTGCCCCCACCCGTGAGGGTCGCCGTGCCGAGGGCGTAGTTGCCCGCGTCGGCGCCCGTCAGCGTCAGTCCCGTGAAGGTCACGGCTTTGCCCACGCCCGCGTTCTTGTCGGCGTAGGTGCCCGTGCCCGTAAGCGTGAGCGCATCGCCCGCGATACTGCCCATGAGCAGATAGTTCGTGCCCAGAGCCAATGCCTGTGTGACGTTTGCATTTCCGTCGTACGTCTTGTCGAAGGAGCCGACAAGTCCTGGCATCAGCGGCCTCGGCGTGATGGTGCCGACGGTGGTCACCGGGGTGATGGTGTAGTTCTCCGCGCCGGCGCCGGTGAGCGTCCTGCCGCTGAACGTGACGACCTTATCGACGCCGACGTTCTTGTCGGCGTATTTTCCCGCGCCCACATCGAGGGTGATACCCGTCCCCTCGCTGCCGACGAAGCCATTGAGCGTGTAGTCTGTGTCGCGCACGAGCGTATGCGTGACGTTGTCGTTGCCGTCGTAGACCTTGTCGAGGTGTACGCCGCTGATGAGGGCGAAGGTGAGCGCTTTCGGCGTGATGACGCCCGCGTTCATGAAGGTCTTGTTCCCTGCAATCGTGTAGTTCGAGGCGCCCGTGCCGGTGAGCGTCAGCCCCGTGAAGTTGACGTTCTGCTTTGTGCCTTCGGCCTGGGCGTCTTTCGTCTGGTAGTCGCCGTGCGCCGCCGCTTCGTTGAGCGCGACGATGCCTTCTTCGCCGTCTACGACGCCCGAGAGGGTGTAGTTGACATCCCTCTGTAAGGCTTCGTTGATGGTCGTGTTGCCGTCGTAGACTTTGGTGAAGTGCGTACCCGCCGTCTCGTTAATCGTCAGCGTTTTTGCCAAGATGTCGCCCGAGCTGGTGAAGCTCGTCTCGCTGAGGGTATAGTTTTTCGCGTCTTTGCCGGTGAGGGAAAGATTCGTGAAGGTCACGATCCTCCCCATGCCCACGTTCTTGTCGGCGTACGTTCCTGTGCCCGTGAGACCGAGCTCATCGCCTAAGCAGCTGTTCGTGAACGTGTAGGTCGTGCCATTCTTCAGAGGCTGCCTGACGCTTCTGTTTCCGTCGTATTCCTTGTCAAAGAGGCAGATAGCAACCGGCGTCACTGTTTTCGGCGTGATGGTCCCGACGGCGGAGCTGATCGCGGCGACGCTATAGTTCTTTGCACCGACGCCGGAGAGCGTCCGGCCGCTGAAGGTGACGACTTTATCGACGCCGACGTTCTTGTCCGCGTATTTGCCCTCGCCCGTGTCGAGGGTGATGCCCGCGCCCTCGCCGCCGATGAAGCCATCGAGGGTATAGTCCACGTCGCGTACGAGCGTCTGCGTGACTCTGTCGACCCCGTCATACACCTTGTCAAAGCGCGTGCTGCTCGTGAAAGCAAAGGTAAGTTCCTTCGGCGTGATGATACCCGCACTCACGAGCATCTGCGTCGGGGCGATGGTATAGTTCCCCGCGCCCGTACCCGTCAGTGTCAGCCCCGTGAAGGTGACGTTGTGCCGCACGCCGCTGACTTGGACATCCTTCGTCGCATAGGTGCCGCTTGCCCCCGCAGCGAGCGTCACATCATCCGTGTCGTCGTCCGCAATGAAGCCGAAGAGGGTGTAGTTCACGCCACGCTGTAGGGGCTGCGTGACCGCCGTCGTGCCGTCGTAGACCTTCGTGAAGAGTGTGTCCGCCGTTACCTTCTCCATCGTCAGCGGCTTCTTCGTGATCGTGCCCGTCGCATTTAGCCGCGTGACCCCCGTGCCGAGGGTATAGTTTTCCGCCTCATAGCCCGTGAGCAAAAGATCCGTGAAGGTCATGGCCTTCCCTGTGCCCGCGTTCTTATCCTCATAGGCGCCCGTGCCCTGGAAATAGACGTCGTCGCTGCCGACGACGCCAATCAGCGTGTAGTTCACATCCTTTTCCAGCACCGCCGCATCCGTCGTGCCATCGTAGGTCTTACTAAAGCTGAAATTCACCTTCAGCTTCTTCGGGGAGATGATATATCGACCGACGATGTCATAGCCGAGCTGGTCGCCGTAGACCTCGTAGCCGCCCACGTTCTTCCCGGGTGCCGACAGGAAGACGTGCGGGTTACCTGTCCCGGACGTGCCGTCGTAGACCTTGCCGACGGTCTTCGTGCCCTGCATCAGCCCCGTCAAAAGCGGCATCGTCTCCTCCGCGTAGAGGCGCCACGGCGTCCCCTTGCCGCCCTGGGTCGAAACGAGCGCCTTGCCCGCGCCGTCCTTCCAGTCGGCGTAGATCAATGCCGCCTTCAGCGCGCCTAAAGCGACTTCGTGAACGTCCGCACCGGCTAAGACCACGCCGTCGCCCACTTGGCTGCCGACGGCATCATGAAGGCCGGAAGAGCCGTTCCAGATCACATTTTTGAGCAAAGCCGACGTGCCCGTGGACAGCTCCGCCTTCCCCACCAAGCCGCCGCGAGCGGAGGTAGCGTGAACGTCATTCGCGTGATAGCCGTTTAGAATTTCGCCGTTTCTCCTCAGATGGCCGAGGATGCCGCCGACGGCGTCCTGCCCTTCGACCAGACCCGTATTGTAGATATTTTCCAAGCGTTCCGCTACCCCGCTGAACGAGCCAGCGACGCCGCCGACGTCGTTTTTGCCGCGTACCTCGCCCACGTTGGCGGCACTCTGCACGATCGTATTGCTGACGCGCCCCACGATGCCGCCAACCTCATCCGTCACGCCAAATGTTCCGATCTCCCCCGCGTTGTAGGCATTGTCGATCCGCGCCATGTTGCCGTATGACTTGGAGAGCACGCCCGTAATCCCGCCGACATGACTTTCCCCTGTGACCGTGTTGAAGTTGCGCAGATTTCTCAGGTATCCGCCTTCCACATAGCCTACGACGCTTCCGACGTTGACCTTTCCCGTCACGCTGCCGCCCGTGAGGGTGACGTTCGCGATGTGCGCCTCGATGTAGGCAGACAGCTTTCCAAGCATACTGAACAGCCCAACTTGGTTCTCTGTCGGACGATGGATATAGAGGTTTTTGATCGTATGGCCGGCGCCGTCAAAGCCGCCCAAAAATTTCCCGCTGCTGCCCTCAATCGGCTTGAAGCCCTTGCCGTCGTTCCAGAGGTTCGTCTGCGTCACGCCCGCGTCGATGTCGTTCTTGAGGAGGTAGCGCTTGTCCGCCGTCGTATCATTAAAGCCGATGTGCTGGAGGTCGTAGACATCGTTTACGAGCATGCAGTCGTAAGGCCACGCATGATCCCCCGACGTGCTGATTTTCTTCACGACCCAGTGACGCGCCGTCGCGGAGGCGGTATGGCTCGCCGCATCCGTCACATCGTATTCGTGGACAGCATGATTGACACTCACGCCATTTTCGTTGAACGCGACATTTCGCGTGGTGCCGACCTGATAGCCGATCGACGGCGTATTTTCACTTCGGATCGTGACGGTGCTCCCGGTGAGCGGCGTGCCGCCCGCATTCGTCACATCATTCGTATCGAGGACGGTGACGTTTTGCCCCTCGATGTAGAGGCTGTTCGCCTTCACCTTGCCGAGATTCAGCACATCGCCATACTGTGGTGTTCCGAGAAGAGGATTGCCCCCCCCCGGAAGACAGCTGTAACGAGATCCCCTTCCTTTGCCGTCGAAAGATAGAGCGCCCCCGTATTGACCTCGGCATTGTCGCCGAAGAGGATGCCGTGCGGGTTCACGAGGTAGACGTTCCGACCGCCCTCGATCGTGCCGTAGATGCGCGACATCCCCTCGCCCGTGACGGAGTTCATATAGTTCCGCGTCTGCGCCCCGGCGTCAAAGCGCACCTTCTCCCCCGCGTCGATGGAGAAATCCTCCCAATAGAGCAGGTTGTTCTCGGTCTTTCCTACGATGTCCATGACGGCGCCTTCCGTCGTGATCGTCGCCTCGTCCGCATTAAACGTCCCCGCCTCAATGGGCAGCGCGTAGGCATGGGGCGCGGCAAACGGCGCGGCGAGTGCCCCTGCAAAGAGCGCATAGGCGACAGCGAGCCGCAGGTGTTTGCTTGCTGCTTGTTTCATGATGCTCCTTCCTCCCTTTCATTGAACCAGCCGCAAGAGCGGCAGACATCCTTCATAAAGCAGACATGTATGCATATGGATCCTGCTTCTATTTTAATAAATTTTCATGGATTTGTATACCTGTCATATATGACAGGTTAAAAAGTCCTAGAAAACGCTGAAAATGGCAGTTTTCTGGGACTTTAGCTCTAAATATTCTCGAAATATTGCACAATTCCAGAGCTTTTTCCTGGATTTATCCGTGATTCCTTTAGCAACAAAAAAACCCGAGAGATTCCACACACCGAATGCGACCGGTGGCTTTCTCTCGGGCAAAACATTGAATCTTCTCTTATGCCCCTGTTGACCCTGCCAAGCGCTCAACTTCTTCCCGGGACAACTGTGTTGCGTCAGCAATCTGGGAAAGTGTGAGTTTCCCCAAAGCAATTAAAGCCGCCGCCGTCCGACGAGCCGATTCGACACGTCCCTCAGCGCGTCCCTCAGCGCGTCCCTCTTCCAATTTCCTCTCGCCGAATTTTTCCATCAGTTCGCACATGGTGTGTACCCCCTCTGCTTCTGCCTTAAAGTAATCCGCTCTTTGCGCAAGTTCCTTATAATTCATCTTTTGGGGATTCTCACAGAAGAAATCCTGCATTAATCGCCCAAGCGGCGTATCATCGCGTTTTGCACCATTGACATAAAGAATATGCGCACCATCATCAAACGGTCGCTGAAGTTCTTGAACAATCCGTTCCACATGGTACAGAGGAAAGCCCTCTCCATAGATGTCATTCTCTGTGATGAAGATCACCCATGTTTCGGGCAGTTTGGAAAAATCCTCTCCTTTTGCCAATTCTCGCGCGTCCATCATGCTGCTGTTATAACGTGCCCGCCGTGGGATCGCTCCTTCGTTGGCACGCTGCACCTCGCAGTCGTAGAGCTTTCCCTCGCTGTCCTCCGCAAGCACATCGAACCGTACACCGCGCCCATAGAGATTATCCGCGCTCTGCTGTGTAACAACGTGTTTGACAATGAGGTCACCGCGCCCAAGGAAGATGCGCAGCAGGAGCTGCATTCCCTCGGTATAGTTGTCAAAGCATATGTTAAAAAACGTATCGTCAATGAGACGAAGTTTCTGAATCAGTCCCGCATATTCCGCAGGAACATCTTTCTTCAGCATTCTCACGGGATCACGCTCTCCTCACCTTGTCCTACTATCATAGTATGCTCTACTGCGAATATTGTCAAGGCTAATTCTTCCTATCGATGGCGTCCTCATCCACCTACCATCGATCGACTTCGGCAGTTTTCTCATTTTTCGAGCGGCACGTTACTTCAAAGGCTTGACATCAGACCGGCGGGAACGCCTTTGCAGGGTACATCTCATGTGCTGCCGCATCATAGCGTCCGATGCCGAGAAAAACGCCCTCGGCATACACGCGATAGACCCCCTCGGCAAGCTCCACGCGCCGCTCCGAGGTTGAGAGCCCGCTGTAGAATGCACGCGCGCGCTGCGGGTCGAGCTCGTAGCACGGCAGATCGAGCGCGGTATCGGGCGCGCATACGGCTCTCTCCCCCTCCTCCGCGAGTTCTTCGAGCGTATGGGAATCCGCGAGGGCAAAGCCGCCGACGCGTGTACGCAGGAGGAAGCGCATGGTCGCGGGAAGCCCCATCGCCGCGCCGATATCCGCACAGAGCGAGCGGATATATGTCCCCTTTGCACAGTCTACATCCACGAGAATGCGCCGCCGCGCGGCATCCGTGTGCACAAGTTCCAGTCGATGAATCGTGACCGTACGCGCCTCAATCTCAACCTCTGCCCCCTGCCGCGCGAGGTCGTAGGCGCGCTGTCCGCCGACCTTGATTGCAGAGTAGGCGGGCGGACGCTGCGCGATCTCGCCGACAAAGCGCGCAAGCACAGCGCGCAGATCCTCATCCGATGGGAGAACGGGATGCGGAACGCTCTCAATCACGTCCCCGTACACATCCCCCGTATCGGTCGCATAGCCGAATGCAATCTCCGCACGATAGGACTTGTCTGCGCCCTCCATATACTCCACAAGCCGCGCCGCACGCCCGAGTGCAACGGGCAGGATGCCCGCCGCCGCAGGGTCAAGTGTCCCCGCATGACCCACGCGCTTCTGCTTAAAAATACGCCGCACAATGTCAACGACATCATGCGACGAAAGACCCGTGGGCTTTAATACGTTGATAAATCCGTCCACGTCTTAACGGTTCAGCTCCTCCCCGATTGCCATGAGGATCTTCTGCTTCGCCTCGTCAAAGGGCGCGTGGATCGTGCAGCCCGCCGCACGGATATGCCCGCCGCCGCCGAAGCCCTGCGCAATGCGCGAGACATTCGTGCCCTTTGAACGCATGCTGACGCGGTAGGTGTCCTTCTCAAGCCACTTCATGAAGAAAACAACCTGCGTCCCCTCGATCACGCGCAGAGCATCGAGCAGTCCCTCCGTTGTCGTGACTTCCTTTGACCGTTCCTCGTCGATAAAGACCGCCGCAACCCTGCCGTCATGGAACATCTCAAGATGACGGATCGCCCTGACCTGCGCCATGACCTCATCGTAGGACTTCATTTCCATTGCGACGGAGATGATATTCGGCTTTACGCCGATCTCAATGAGATCTGCCGCCGCGCGCATCGTGTGCGGCGTCGTATTCGAGAAGCGGAAGAAGCCCGTATCGGTCGCCATCCCCGTGTAGAGGCAGGTCGCAGCATTGAGCGAGAACGTGCCGCCCATCGCGAGGATCAGGTCGTGCATGATCTCGCAGGTCGCCGCGTAGTCCGGATTCAGATAGAGATACTCCGCCTCCTCGTCGTTCGTCACATGATGGTCGATGTTCAGCACGTGCACGGCATCGACAGCGGGGAGCACCTCGCCCGTGCGCTTCAGCTCCACGTCGCAGACGATGAGGAGGTCGGCAGCGTAGCGTTTGCCCTCTGCGGGGCGCTCAATCGTCTCAATCCCCGGCAGGATATTGAAAATGCGCGGCAGTTCGTCGTCAATCAGAACCCGTGCGTCCTTGCCTTGCTCCCTGAGATAGTGCATCAGCCCGAGTGTCGAGCCGATGGAGTCCCCGTCGGGGCGAATATGCGACGTGAGGATGATGGTCTGCGCGTCGGCGACCATCTTTGCGGCTTCGTCCAATGTGATCTTCATGCGTCCTCCCCCTTTTCCCCTGCGGGTCTATCTTCGTGAATCTCGTTCAGCAGCCGCTGAATGTGGTCGCTGTAGTTCAGCGAGGTATCGAGTACAAAGCTGATCTCGGGCGTGAAGCGCAGACGGATGCGTTTGCCGACCTCGCGCCGCACAAAGCCGAGCGAGCTCTCGAGTCCGTACAGCGTATCGCGTGCCTTCTTCTCGTCCCCCATGACGCTGACGTAGATCTTCGCCTCGCGCAGATCTTCCGTACACGCGACGGAGGTCACAGTCACAAATCCAATGCGCGGATCTTTCAGCTCGTTGAAAATGATGTCGCTGACTTCCTGTTTGATGAGTTCCTGTAGTTTTTCAACGCGAACCTTTGCCAAGGTGCGCCTCCTTTCAGTTCTGTATAGAAATTGGCACAGCCCTCCGCCCCGTAGAGCAGGGCGATGGACTGCACCTCTGTTTTTGTTGTTTACTCGGCATTTTCTTCCGTTGCGGCCGCCGCGGCAGCTGCAGCAGCCTGCGCCTCGCGCTTCTGCTCTGCCGCCTTGTTCGCCTCAGCGATGGAGGTCTCAATCTCCTCCATGGTATATGCCTCGATGATGTCACCCTCCGTAAAGTCACGGAAGTCGACGATGGAGATGCCGCACTCGTAGCCGGCAGCGACCTCCTTCACCTCATCCTTGAAGCGGCGCAGGGAGTCGATCTCCCCATCGAAGAGCTCGACGTTGTCGCGCAGGATGCGGATCTTCGAGTTGCTCTTGATCTTGCCCTCAAGCACATACGAGCCTGCGACCAGTGCCTTCGAGAAGCGCATGACCTGACGGATCTCGACGCGTCCCTGAATGACTTCCTTGTATTTCGGCTTGAGCATACCGCTCATTGCGTCCTTGACATCGTTCAGCGCGTCGTAGATGACGCGGTAGGTGCGGATGTCCACATCCTCCGTATCGGCAAGGCGGCGCGCATTTGCATCCGGACGGACATTGAACGCAATGACGATTGCCTTCGATGCCGTCGCAAGCATGATGTCCGACTCACTGACGGCGCCGACGCCCGAGTGCACGATATTCACGCGTACCTCATCGTTCTTGTTGAGCCCGAGAAGCGTAGAATTAAGTGCCTCGACAGATCCCTGCACGTCGGCCTTGACGACGATGTTGAGATCCTTGATGTCGCCCTGCTGGATCTGCTGGAAGAGCGCGTCAAGCGAGACGCTCTTTGACTTGATGAGGTCGCGGCGCTGGTTCCCGAGACGCGCCTCTGCGATCGAGCGCGCCTGCTTCTCGTCGACGGCGGCGAGGATGTCGCCCGCCGACGGGACATCGTTGAGACCGAGGATCTCAACCGGCATGGAGGGCCCCGCCTTCTTCACGTTGTCGCCGCGATCGTTGATCATCGCGCGGACGTGACCATACGCCGTGCCGACGACAATGGAGTCGCCGATGCGCAGCGTGCCGCTCTGGACGAGCACGGTCGCAACGGAGCCGCGTCCCTTGTCGAGCTTTGCCTCGATGATGACACCGCGCGCCTCGCGGTTCGGGTTTGCCTTGAGCTCCTCGACCTCGGCGACGAGCAGGATGTTCTCGAGCAGGTCGTCGATGCCGATACGCTGCTTCGCGGAGACGGGTACCATGATCGTATCGCCGCCGTATTCCTCGGAGACCAGCCCGTACTCCATGAGCTCCTGCTTGACGCGGTCGGGATTTGCGCCCGGCTTGTCAATCTTGTTGATTGCAATGATGATGGGCACGCCGGCAGACTTCGCGTGATCGATCGCCTCGACCGTCTGCGGCATGACACCGTCGTCCGCCGCAACAACGAGAATCGCAACGTCCGTAATCTGCGCGCCGCGCGCACGCATCGCCGTAAATGCCTCATGACCCGGCGTATCGAGGAAGACAATCTTCTTGCCCTGACAGATCACCTGATACGCGCCGATGTGCTGCGTGATGCCGCCCGCCTCATGCGTACTGACGGAGGTGTTGCGGATCGCATCGAGCAGCGAGGTCTTGCCGTGATCGACGTGCCCCATGACGGTGACAACCGGCGGGCGATCCTTGAGCGTCTTCGGATCGTCCTCGATCTCCGGGATCAGCGTCGGATCGACATCCGGCGGCAGCTCCTCCGTCGTCACGCCGAACTCGGCTGCAACGAGGGATGCCGTATCATAGTCGATCTCCTGATTGATGCTCGCCATGACCCCCATGAGCATGAGCTTCTTGATGATGTCCGCTGCCGTATAGCTCATCTTGGATGCGAGATCCTTGACCGCGATTGTCTCCGGCAGCTTGATGTGCTTCGGACGTGCAATCTCCACCTTTGCCGCCGGTGCCGGTGCTGCAGAACGCCCCTTGCGTCCCTTGCGTGCGCCGCCGCGGCTGCGCTCCGCCTGACGCAGATCCGTGCGCTCCTCACGCCCCTTGCGCGCGCCGCCGCGTCCGCTGCGGCTGCGGTCACTGCCTGCAGCATTATTCTCACCGCCGCGTCCACTGCGCCGACGGTTATCGCTGCGCCCCTCGGTCTGAGGCGGCGGCGGAATCGCCGCACCGGCAGCAGGACGTGCACCGCCGCGTCCGCCCGCAGGACGTGCGGAACGATCGGCGGATCTCCCCGATCCGCCGCCGGACGAACGTGGACGGTCAGAGCTCTCCGCACGCGTCTTTGCAGGAGCCTGACGCACGATCACGATGCCGGGCGCCTTTGTACGCGCGCGCAGCACGGGCTTCTCCTCGGATGCAGGCTTCTGTGTCGGGGATTCTGTGGCTTTGGGGGCAGCGGGCTTCTCTGCGAGCTTTTCCACGGGCTTTTCTTCCGCAGGTCGTTCCTGAACGTGCTGCTTTTCCTTCCCTTTCCTTGCCGGACGCTCGGCAGCCTTCGGAGCGGGGGCTTTGCTCTGCAGGGATTCCTTGCGCACGGGTTTTGCCGTGCGGCCGAGTTCTGCCTTGACCGCAGCACGCTCCTCTTCACCGACCGCGCTAAACATATTCTTTACTTTGTAGTTCTTGCTTTTCAGAATATCAATAATGGTATCTTTGTCCGTCTTGAATTCCTTTGCCAAATCGGTGATTCTGTATTTCGATTCTGACATCAATCCACCCCCGTCGGTATATCCTGCAAATAGGCGCTGAGCCTGTCCGCAAATCCTCTATCTATGAGCACAGCAACCGCACGGTACTCTTTGCCGAGACAGTGCCCAAGCTGCTGCATGGTCAGTAGTTCCGCCGCCGGCACATGCATCTGCACCGCCATGCGGGTAAATTTCGTCTTGGTCTCCTCCGAGGCATCCTTCGCAAGCAGAAGGAATGTCCCCTGCTTTCGTTTCAGAGCCTCCTCCACCACGAACGCACCGGATAGGATGCGTCGTGCGCGTGCCGCCATGCTGAGGAGATTCAGCGTGCGCTTTTCCATTTCTGCATTCATGCGCTGTCCTCCTCACGCCGGACAACGTCCTCCAACGCATCGTAGACGGCGGGAGCGACCCGCCCCTTGAACGACCACGAAAGTCCGTTGTGCTTCCGCGCCTGACGGAGACATTCGGATGATGGACAGAGATATGCGCCGCGCCCCGGGCTCTTACCCGTCGGATCGTATGTAATCGCGCCCTCTGCACTGCGTACGATGCGCAGAAGTTCGCTCTTTGGGTGCAGCTGACGGCAGCCGACGCACAGCCGCTCGGGCTGTCTCGTCTGTGTCATTATGCCCCCTCTGCGGGGGATACCGCTTCGACCGAATCCTCCTCCGCCACCTCTGCGGCTTCCATGAGTTCCTGCGCCTGCGATTCGCTCTTGATGTCGATCTTCCACCCCGTCAGCTTTGCCGCGAGACGCGCATTCTGCCCCTCCTTGCCGATGGCAAGTGAGAGCTGGTAGTCCGGAACGATGACGCGTGAGACCTTTTCCGCCTCGTTGACGGCGACCGAAATCACCTTTGCAGGGTTCAGGGAGTTCGCAATGTAGGTCGCAGGATCGTCGCTCCACTTCACAATGTCGATCTTCTCTCCCGCCAGCTCGTCGACCACCGCCTGCACACGCATGTAGTGCGGGCCGACACAGGCACCGATCGGATCGACGCGCTCCTCCGAGGAGGCAACGGCAACCTTCGAGCGGCTGCCCGCCTCGCGTGCAATCGACTTGATCTCGACCACGCCCTCCTGGATCTCGGGCACCTGCAGTTCAAAGAGCTTTCTGAGCAGATTCGGGTGTGTGCGCGAGAGGATGATCTGCGGACCGCGCATCATGTTCTTCACCTCGATGATGCACGCGCGCAGCGTATCGCCGTAGTTGTACTCCTCTGTCGGCAGCTGCTCCGTTGCCGTGAGCAGCGCCTCCGCGCGCCCGATGTCGACGAACACATTGCGCCCCTCAACGCGCTGGACAATCCCCGTCACAATATCCGACGAGCGATCCTCGTACTCCTTGTATATGATCCCGCGCTCCGCCTCACGCAGACGCTGCATGACGACCTGTTTCGCCGTCTGCGCCGCAATACGTCCGAAGTTCGCAGGTGTCATCTCGATCTCAACCACATCACCAACCGCGTAGTCAGGGCTGATGGCACGTGCCTGTGCGAGGGAGATTTCCGTAATGTCACTCTCGACTTCTTCGACAACTTTCTTGATGGCAAAGACATGAAACGCTCCTGTTTCACGCGACAGAGAAATACGGACGTTCTCCTTCGAGCTGAAATTGCGCTTGTATGCCGATATCAGCGCCGCCTCGATGGTCTCGAAGAGCAGTTCCTCGTCGATCCCCTTCTCGTACGCAAGCTCCTTCAAGGTCTGAAGGAACTCCTTTCCGCCGTTCTTCTCCTTTGTGATTTTTCTTGCCAAAACCCAAATCCTCCCTAAAAGTCGATATGCAGACGTATCTGTGAAACCTGATCCATGGGGATCTCAACCCCCTCATCCAGGTGCAGTGTCTTACCATCACAGCCTGCGAGTGTACCCGTCCACTGCTTCTTTCCGTCAAAGGGCGCATAGAGCGTCACATCGACCTGCTTGCCGTGCTCGCGCTCGAAGTCGCGCGGCTTTCGCAGCACGCGGTCGAGCCCCGGCGAGGACACCTCCAAGATATAGGCATCGGGAATGAAGTCCTCGCGGTCGAGGATCGCCTCCAGGCGCTCGCTGAGTGCCTGACAATCGTCGATGTCGATGCCGTCCTCCTTGTCGATGTAGACACGCAAATAGTAATCACGCTCGCGCACATACTCGACATCGACCAGCTCCAACTCCGGCACAGTGGTCAGGAGCTCGCGCACGATCTCCTCCACGCGCTCCTCGATCTTCGCGCTCATGCTCTCCCTCTTCTCATACGCAATGAAAGAGTGGGCTTCCACCCACTCTTTCCAGATCTTAAATGAATTTAGTAAAGTATAGCACGCAATAGGACTTTTGTAAAGCCCCGCGCTGTGATTTTTCGCACTATCTTCCGTACAGCCGCCGTATGAACCACGATAGGATGCGCCCGCGTCCGATGAGGCTCACGATCGCGCCAAGTACGAGGACGCCCACGATGACCATAGCGATCGCAGGCAGTGCGACAAAGATGAAGAGTGCAAGCAGCGTCCCGAGTCCAAGCGCCCAGAGGAGGCTCGTAAGTAAAGAGCGCTGCGGCGCAGCCCCGCCGATGCGGATATAACGCACGGAGCCGCGCGGCGCAGACCCATAGGCAGAGCCCCCCCACGCCCCCTCGTCCTCGTGCGGCTCTGCGCCGCTCTCATCCAAAGTTACGCCGCGGTAGGCGGCATTTTCCTCACGGCTCATCGGCCGCACACGCGAATCCTGTTCCATAGCAACAGCCCCCTCTCTAGAAATTTGCTTTTCCGTGGACGACGCTGTAGAGCATCTTCACAAACCCCTCTTCCCCGAGATAGCGGGGATCGTATTGCACACAGCCGAGCACCTTGCGCATGCGGTTACACGCGGCACGCACCGAGCGTTTATTCGAGCCGACCACACGATAGAGCTCCGTGATCGACGAAAGGTCGATGTCGTTGATCTCGGCAAAGAGGAAGATCGCCCCCGTCAGTGCCTCCGCGGTCTGTGCCCGCGCGAGATCGGTCTGTGCATAGTCGAGGAAAAGCTCACACATAAGCAGCCGCGAATAACGGCTGAATCCTATCTTCTCCGCAATGATCTGAAGCGCGCCGAGTTCCTCCGCGCACAGACGTGGGTCAATCGTACGCGGAATGGCAGCCGACAGCAAACGGCGCGGCAGCACATCAATCTGTGCGAGCGTCGAGAGCACGTGGATCGTATGGCGCACGAGAGCCGCCTCCCGCGTGAGGAAATCGTCCATCGTCGCCTCGGGTGCCTGCATGCGGAAGAGCTTGTACTCACGCAGAAGCGCATCACCGATGCGCTTCTGCAGGCGCTTGCTCGCGGGAATCGCCGTGATGTAGTTGAGCATCATCATGCCCTCATCGCAGATATGCCCAAAGAGAATACTCTTCGTAAGCGTCCCCGGAATATCCGGATGCGGCAGCACAATCTCCTCATCGCGCAGGATGTCGCGGCAGACAACATGATCCTCATACTCCTCCGTCACGGCGAGCACGGCAAAGCGCGCCGCCAGCAGGTCACGGATGATCTCGCGGTCATCGTAGCTGAGGTTGTCCCACTCCATCTCGCTGTAGCGGGAGATCGGCGTTTCGTCCGTGCGGATCAGATGATAGTCAAAGAAAAAATAATCCCAGAACCGCAGCCAGAAGGTCTCCTTCTCCTCCTCGCTCGCGTGCTCGTACGCCTCCATATCATAAAGGTCGCCCGTGTAGATCATCGCAGCGCGACCAATGTCGAGCTGATACTCAGGGCGGCGGTAGTATTCACCGATGCGGTGCAGGAGCTCATTCAGCTGAATGTTCAGCTCCTCCATCTCAAACTGCTCGTCCTCCTCGATATCCTCAATCGTCAGTCCCTCAATCTCCTCCCACGCCACGCGCTCCGGCAGACGGAACCGCCCCGTGATGTAGAACATCTCAAGATCCGCATCGAGTTCGCCAAGATCGATGTCGTAGTCGCCCGTCTCGTCGAGATAGGTCAGAAAGGCGCGCATGCGCGCAAAGTAATCCTCCACGTGACGCTTGAGCGGACGTCGGTCGATATGCGCATCCGCAAAGCGGAAGAAGAGTGCGAGATAGTCGATGCGGATGAAGAGGCGTGCAAGCGTATCGTCTCTGCGCTGAATGACGGTGAGAAAATCCTCAATGCAGTACCAATCCGCGCAGAGCTCCTCATTGCTCCGCCCGCGCCACGCCCCCGTGCGAAGATAGCGTTCGACAAGCGTGCGCGCGACAAAGATATTCGCACGCCCATACTCCGCGTAGAAACGCTTGACTAACGCGTAGACATTTTCCATGCAGCCCTCCCGCCGTCATGCGTCCCAACACAAAAAACCAATTCGGTTTATCCTAACAAATGTGTGAAACAATGTCAATGCGCAAAAGGGACTGCTGCGAAACCATTTTGACTTGTGCAGCAGTCCCTTTTTATACGTTTGTCAGTATTACCCAGACGCTCAAAGCGCCCCTTCCACCGCTTACGCGGTCCCCCTCCCCCGTGCCGCACGGGGGAGGCTGGAATTATGGCATCTTAGCTTCCCCCGTCGCAACGGGGGAAGTGGCGAGCTTGCGAGCCGATAGGGGCGCTCCAAGAAAGCCCCCTGTCTCACGTAAACAGATCCTTGAACTTCTCGGTGAAGCTCTTCTGCTCGGGATTGACCGCATCCCCGCTGAGCGCGGCAAACTCCTTGAGGAGTTCCTTCTGCTTCGATGAGAGCTTCTGCGGCGTCGTCACCTTGACGCGCACGTGCTGATCGCCGCGCCCGGAGCCACGCAGATTCGGAATACCCTTGCCCTTGATGCGCAGCACCGTGCCCGTCTGGATGCCCGCGGGCACCTTGAGGTCAACCGCACCGTCGAGGGTCGGCACCTGCACGGTGTCGCCGAGCGACGCCTGTACGAAGGTGATCGGAATCTCGATGAGAACATCGTTGCCGCGCCGCTGAAAGAGCTTATGCGGACGGATGAAAATGTATACATAGAGATCGCCGTTCGCCCCGCCGCGCACGCCCGCCTCACCGCCGCCCGAGACGCGGACGCGCTGCCCGTCGTCCACGCCGCGCGGGATGTTGACCTTGATCGTCTTCGTAACGCGCTTGCGCCCCGTACCATGACAGTCCTTGCACGGATCCTTGATGATCTTGCCCGTGCCGTGACACTGGCTGCACGTGCGCGAGCTCATCATGCTGCCGAACATCGTGCGCTGCATGACCTGCTCCTGCCCCGTGCCATGACAGGTCGAACAGGTCTCGGCACTCGATCCCTTCGCCGCGCCCGAGCCGCCGCAGGTCGGGCAATTCTCCTCGCGCGGGATGGAGAGCTCGACCTCCTTGCCGAACGCCGCCTCCTCGAACGAAATCTCGAGATCATAGCGCAGATCAGCCCCGCGCTCGGGGCCCTGCCGGCGTGCGCGGCGTCCGCCGCCGCCCATGCCGAACATATCGAAGATGTCGTCCATGTCAAAACCGCCGAATCCACCGGCGCCGCCGAAGGGGTTCCCCCCTCCGGCACCGCCGCCGCGACGCGGATCGAACGCATCGTGACCGAACTGATCGTACGCCGCCTTCTTCTGCGGATCCTTCAGCACATCGTAGGCTTCGTTGACCTCCTTGAACTTCTCCTCGGCGGTCTTGGGGTCGTCACGGTTGAGATCGGGATGGTATTTGCGCGCGAGTTTCTTATATGCTTTTTTGATTTCATCGTCCGAGGCGCCCTTTTGGACGCCCAGGACTTCGTAGTAATCGCGTTTCTCGCTCACGATACCACCTTACTTCTTATCGTCCTTGACTTCGGTGAACTCCGCATCGACCACATTGTCATCCTGCGATGCGTTGCTCTGCGCGCCCGCATTTGCCTCTGCGCCCGGTGTAGCCCCTGCCGCACCCGCCGCCTGCTGTGCCTGCTGATAGGCAGCTGCGGAGAGTTCGTAGAGCGGCTGACGCGCCTCCTCGGTCGCCGCCTTGATTGCCTCGATATCCGAGCCCTTGAGCGCTTCCTTCAGCTTGTCGACAGCTGCCTGCGTCTTGGAGACGAGCGCCTGATCTGCGTTCGCGCCGAGATCCTTGATCGCCTTCTCCGCCTGATAGACGAGGGAGTCGCCCGCATTGCGCGCATCGACGGCTTCCTTCTGCGCCTTATCCTCGGCAGCGTGCGATTCCGCCTCTTTCACCATGCGCTCGATGTCCTCTTTGCTCATGCCGCTGTCGGACTGGATCGTGATCTTCTGCTCCTTGCCCGTGCCGAGATCCTTCGCCGACACGTTGACAATGCCGTTCGCGTCGATGTCAAACTTGACCTCGATCTGAGGCACGCCACGCGGTGCGGGCGGGATGTCCGTGAGCTGGAAGCGTCCGAGCGTCTTGTTGCCCGCCGCCATCTCGCGCTCGCCCTGCAGGACGTGGATCTCAACGCCCGGCTGATTGTCCGCCGCAGTCGAGAACACCTGACTCTTCGAGGTCGGGATGGTCGTATTGCGGTCGATGATCTTCGTGCAGACGCCGCCGAGCGTCTCGATGCCGAGCGAGAGCGGGGTCACGTCGAGGAGCAGCACATCCTTGACCTCGCCGACGAGCACACCACCCTGGATCGCCGCGCCGATGGAGACACACTCATCGGGGTTGACTCCCTTCGAGGGCTCCTTGCCGAGAATCTTGCGGATGGCCTCCTGCACGGCAGGGATACGGGACGAACCGCCAACGAGGATGATCTTGTCGATGTCACTCCCCGAGAGGCCTGCATCCTCCATCGCCTTGCGCGTCGGAACCATCGTACGCTCCACGAGATCCGCCGTCAGTTCATCGAACTTTGCGCGCGAGAGCGTGAGATCGAGATGCTTGGGCCCCGAAGCATCCGCCGTGATGAACGGCAGGTTGATATTCGTCTGGCTCATGCTCGAGAGTTCGATCTTCGCCTTCTCCGCCGCCTCAATGAGACGCTGTGCGCTCATCTTGTCCTGCGAGAGGTCGATGCCGTTCTCCTTCT
>CAUVMF010000018.1:0-21122 GCA_963552975.1 uncultured Selenomonas sp. | reverse complement strand
GAGGAGCGTGCTGCGGCGATTGCAGCAGGCGAGGTCGAGGAAGAAGATCTCTCCGAGGAGGAGCAGCAGCAGATCAATCAGCGGCAGGCTCTTCTTGCGCTCATTGATGCCAAGCCCGAGGAGGTTGCACTCCTCGTTAAGACGTGGCTTTCGGAGGAGGAGTAAGTATGCCGGATATGTATGGCAGCGATAAGCTGTCCAATCAGCAGAAAGCGGCGATCCTCTTCATCGCCATCGGATCTGAATACTCGGCAAAGTTGTTCCAGCATATGGATGACGATGAGATCGAGCACCTGACGCTCGAGATCGCGAACCAGAAGCAGGTTTCCGCTGCGCTCAAGGCGGAGGTTATTGCAGAGTTTTACTCCATGTGCATGGCACAGGATTACATCTCCTCGGGTGGTCTGCAGTATGCGCAGAACGTCCTCGAGAAGGCTCTTGGGCCAGATAAGGCACTCGAGATCATCAATCGTCTCACGACGAGTCTGCAGGTGCGCCCCTTCGACTTCCTGCGCAAGACAGATCCCGCGCAGCTGCTTAACTTCATACAGAATGAGCATCCGCAGACCATCGCGCTCATCATGGCGTACCTCGAACCGGATCAGGCGGCAATCGTCCTCGGTTCGCTGCCGCCGGAGTCTCAGGTCGAGGTCACAAAGCGCGTTGCGATGATGGATCGCACGTCGCCGGACTTCATCCGCGAGGTCGAGCGTGTGCTTGAGAGAAAGCTCTCGTCCATGGTGACACAGGACTTTACGTCGGCGGGCGGCATCAAGGCGATTGTCGAGGTGCTCAACCGCGTCGACCGCACGACAGAGAAGGCGATTGTGGAGACCCTCGAGGTCGACAACCCCGAGCTTGCCGAGGAGATCAAGAAGCTCATGTTCGTCTTCGAGGACATCGTCCAGATCGACGACCGCTCCTTGCAGCTGGTGTTGCGTCAGGTGGATACGAAGGATCTCTCGCTTGCACTCAAGGCGACGCCGCAGGAGGTTGCAGACAAGGTCTTCAAGAATATGTCGACGCGTGCTGCCGATATGCTGCGTGAGGAGATCGAGTTCATGGGACCCGTGAAGATCCGCGACGTGGAGGAAGCACAGCAGAAGGTTGTCGGCGTTATCCGCGTGCTCGAGGACAAGGGCGAGATTGTGATTTCGCGTGGCAAGGGAGACGAGATGATTGTCTAGAGTTATCAAGGCAGCCGTCTGGGAAGAGAACCCGCATCTCATCGACGCTCCGCCCCCTCCGCCGCCCACACCCGCGGACGGTGAAGAGGAAGGCCTCAGCGAAGAGGCCGTTCGGAATCTGCTTGCGCGTATTGCAGAACGTGAGCAGGCAATGGATGAACGCGTCAAAGAGGCGGAGATCCATATTGCAGTCCTTCACGGAGAAGCCGAGGAGGAGCGCAAGCGGCTTCTCAGTGAGGCGAAGACACAGATTGAACAGGAGCTCGAAGAGGCTCGCACAAAGGGGCATAAAGAGGGCTTTGCCGCAGGTCGCACAGCGGGAGAAGCTGCCGTGCGTGAGGAGATGGCGGAGCTCATCCGTCAGACGAACGCACAGGCGGAGAAGACACTGCGCGACGCCCACGATGCCATGCGTGACTATCTCGTTCACGCGGAGCAGGATATTATTTCGATCGCCATGACGGCGGTGGAGCGCGTGCTGCCACAGCACTTTATCGATGTGCCGCAGATGGTCTTGCCCGTTGTACGCGATGCCATTCTGCGCGTCAAGGATCAGAAGGAGATCGTCGTCCACGTTCCACCGCAGAGCTATGACTTTGTACTGATGGCACGCGATGAGCTGCGCAGCATACTGACGGCGGGCGATACGAATCTTACGATCACCTCCGACGATGGGCTAAGGCCTGGCGACTGCCTCGTGGAGACACCGAACGGCAGCGTGGATGCACGTCTTCAGACACAAATCGAACAGCTCAAAAAGGCTGTGCGGGAAGTTATGCTATGAATATGAGTGAAACGGGGGGAAATCCCCCATTTTCCATAGATATCCATAAATTTCAGGATGCTCTGCGCGCATCCTCCCCAATGAAGCTGACGGGCAAGGTGACGCAGATCATCGGACTCGTCATCGAGTCACAGGGACCGACGGTTACGGTCGGCGAGCTCTGTTATGTGAGTTCACATTTTGCGGGGATGCCGTCGATACCGGCAGAGGTCGTAGGCTTCCGTGAGGGCAGTGTACTCCTCATGCCGGTCGGCGAGATGCAGGGCATCGGTCCCGGCTGCGAGGTCATTGCAACCGGGCGGCGCCTGCGTGTCAAGGTGGGGCCGGAGCTCCTCGGACGCGTGCTTGATGGTCTTGGCAATCCGATTGACGGCAAGGGACCGATCCTCACAAAGGAGGAGTATCCCCTGCAGGCACCGCCTCCGCCTCCACTCACGCGTCCGCGCATCCATGACAACCTCTACGTTGGCGTGCGCGCCATCGACGGGCTCATCACGCTCGGCGACGGGCAGCGCATCGGCATCATGGCGGGCTCGGGTGTCGGAAAGTCCACGCTCCTCTCCATGGTTGCACGCAATACCGAGGCGGACATCAGTGTCATTACGCTTGTGGGAGAGCGCGGCCGTGAGGTGCGCGACTTTATCGAGCGTGATCTTGGTGAGGAAGGTCTCAAACGATCTGTGGTCGTCGTTGCGACCTCCGATCAGCCCGCGCTCGTCCGCATCAAAGGTGCGATGACGGGCACGGCGATCGCCGAGTACTTCCGTGATCAGGGGCACAAGGTCGTGCTCATGATGGACTCCGTGACGCGCTTTGCGATGGCACAGCGCGAGGTCGGACTCACGATCGGTGAGCCGCCCGCGACGCGCGGCTATACACCGTCTGTCTTTGCCATGTTGCCGCGCCTCCTCGAGCGCGCGGGCACAAGCGAAAAGGGCTCGATTACGGGCATCTATACCGTTCTCGTGGACGGCGATGATATGAATGAGCCGATTGCGGACGCCGTGCGTTCGATCCTCGACGGGCACATCGTGCTCTCGCGCAGGATTGCAGCGCAGAACCACTTCCCCGCGATCGATGTCCTTGGCAGCGTCAGCCGTGTTATGTACGAGGTCGTGAGCAAGAGCCATCTCGAGGCGGCGCAGGAGATGCGTCAGCTCATGGCAGTGTATGCCGAGGCGGAGGACCTCATCCACATCGGCGCATACGTTAAGGGATCGAGTCCGAAGATTGACGCGGCGATTCAGAAAATCGAAGGGATCAACGAATTTTTGCGGCAGGATATTTACGAAGTGACCTCCTATGAGGAGACGGAGAAGCGCCTTCTCTCTGCCGTCGGCAAGGCGGTACCGGTCGCATCCGATGCCGAGCCCGCAGCCGCTGAGGCAGCATCATGAAAAAATTTCGATTTCAGCTCGAGACCCTGCTCAAGGTAACGCGCATGAAGAAGGAGGAGGCAGAGGTTGCCTTTGCCGAAGCCGTGCGACGTCTTGAGGAGGCACGTTCCTATCAGCGTCAGCTGCTTGAGGAAATGCACAGGGGGCGGCTGGACTATGAAAATCTCTCGAAAGAGGGCACACGCATCAAGATCGGGACGCTGATGAGCTTTAATCAGTTCTTCGGATGGAAGCGTCAGCAGATTGAAGATCAGCAGCAGGTGATCCTGCACGCAAACGCCGAGCGGCAAAAGCGCCTCAAGGTGCTGATGGAACAGATGAGTGCGCTGAAGAGCATTGAGAAACTGAGGGAAAAGCGCCTTGCAGAATACAAGGCGGAGGTTCTGCAGGAGGAGCAGAAGATGCTCGATGAGATTGGCCTGCAGCTGACCATGCGAAATAGGGATTTGGAGGAAGCAGTATGATGGATCTTTCGGGCGTCCGACAGATACAGGCGCGTATCGCGGAGATTGAGGGGCAATTTTCCCTTCAGAATCAGCAGCTGCCGGGCATGGATTTCGCCTCGAAGCTGCAGCAGGAGATCGACAAGAATGTCACATCTGCGGCATCCAAGGCGCATGCAGCGCAGCGTGTGGAGAGGGCATCCGCGGTTGACAAGGTCGCTGCGTCTGCGCAGGAGAATTTTGCAAATCCGGAGCTGGCGCGTGTGATTCACTCCGCTGCTCAGAAATACGCGGTCGACCCGAAGCTTGTCTCGGCGGTCGCTGAGGTGGAATCGGGCGGAGATCAACAGGCGGTTTCCCCTGCGGGAGCCGTCGGTGTCATGCAGCTCATGCCAGACACAGCGGCGGGGCTCGGCGTGAATCCGTACAATCTGGAGAGCAACGTCGAGGGCGGCGCAAAGTATCTGCGTGAGATGCTCGACACCTTTGACGGGGACGTGAAGAAGGCTGTTGCCGCCTATAATGCGGGGCCGAATGCGGTGAAGGCGTATGGCGGTGTTCCGCCCTATGCGGAGACGCAGAACTACGTGACGAGTGTGCTCGACATCTACCGCTAAGCGCGTGATGCAAGGATTTACAGGGGAAGAGAAAGAGGGCAGGGAGTTCCATGCGGAAGAAATTGAAGATCCTATTCATACTGATCTTACTTCTCGTGCTGATTGCGGGGGGCTTTGCGCTCGGTGTTTATCTCCGGCTCTTTGATACGAAGGCACTCAATGAGCAGTATGGTCTGCACGAGCTCCCCGTTGTCGGCGAGTACTTTGTTCCGCCGGCGGCAGAAGAGCACAGGGCGACAGAAACCACGACGTCCCCCGCCGCTTCTGCCGGGGCTCCCTCATCAGCTGCAGCGACGCCGAAGAAGGCCCCTGAGAATATGAAGATCACGAAAGAGGAGATCGAAAAGCAGCAGAAGGAGCGTGAGGCGGCGGAGAAGAAACGTGTGACGAAGCTCGCACGACTTTACAATGATATGAAGCCGGCGGACGCGGCGAAGGTCATGGAGACGCTGGATATCGACCTCTGCATTGCAATTCTCCAGCGCATGGATGAGGGGAATGCGGCGAAAGTCATGACTGCGTTCGACCCGGAGCGTGCGGCTCAGATCACACAGATCATCTATGAGGGCGTGCCGCAGCGTTCGCGGAACGCGCGTAATGCCGCAGCAGCGCAAGTACCCGGCATAGATCGGGGGGAAGAGGCAATGCCCCAGCAATAGGGGAGACAGAACACAGGATAGAGAGAACCTGCGAAGGCGCTGAAAAGCATCTTCGCAGGTTTTTATCCGTCATCGTTTGGGAGGGGAATTTCTTGCGCCGTATAGTATTACTGCTCATTGCGCTCATCATCGGCGTTCTGGGAGCGGCTGCCCCTGCGGCTTCTGCAGAGGCCGCGTTTAGTGACCGTGCCAAGGATATGGCGAAGATTACGGGGGTTCGCATCGGAAAAACAGATGGGAATGTCCGCATTGTGGTAGATTCGGATCGTCCCGTTTCCTATCGGCAGTCTGTCCTGTCGAATCCGACGCGTGTTGTTCTGGACGTGCAGAACGCATGGATCGCGTCGGAGATAAGGAAGAATACCTCCGTGGACTCGCCCCTCGTCTCTGCCGTCCGCGTGGCGCAGTTCGATGCGACGACGGTACGCGTGGTGGTAGAGACTACTGTCGGAAAGGGCGGCTATAATGTCTTTTCTATTGATGGCGAGAAGCCACGCGTTGTGATGGATTTTGGTGCGGCTCCGCGTACAAATCCCGTAAAGCCCGCGCCACAGGAGTCCGACATCGTACAGCCGCAGCAGACGGATGAGGAGGAGACGCAGGACTCAAGCGATGAGGATTCGATTGACCGAGCACTGGATGCAATCACGGGTCTGAAGGGGCGAAAGATTGCGATTGACCCCGGGCACGGCGGCAGTGATTCGGGTGCGATCGGTCCGACGGGCATCATGGAGAAATCCGTGACACTGCGCGTCAGCCGTGAGCTCAAACGCCTGCTTGAGGCGGAGGGGGCGACGGTCATCCTCACGCGTACGGGTGATACGGAAGTCTCATCCAAGGGCGCGAGCGCCACCTCGGTCGAAGAGCTTCAGGCGCGTTGTGATGTTGCCAACGAGGCAAAGGCCGATATTTTCCTCTCCATCCATGCAGATGCGTTTACGAACCGCGAGGTGAAGGGGACAACGGCGTATTACTATGTGAATGGGACAAAGCAGTCAAAACGCCTTGCCGACAACGTGCGGACAGCTCTCATCGACGCCATCGGAACGCTCGACCGCGGCACGCAGACGTGCAATTTCTATGTGGTGAAGCATACGGACATGCCTGCGATCCTCGTTGAGATCTCCTTCATCTCGAATCCGGATGAGGAGCAGATGATGAATAGCGAGGCGGGCGTCAAGAGGATTGCGCAGGGGATTGCGGACGGGATCGCGGATTATTTTGGGTAACGCGTAGGAATCAGTGATAAAATGAAGTCCGTCAAGATGATGGTGCTGAATTTATCGGTGATTCCTGTCAATAAGGAGGGAGAAATTGCAGGAGGTTCACGGCTATCCGGCGCGCGCACGCCAGTTCTTCATTGTGCTGCTCCCAATTCTCATCACGCAGATCTCCCTCATGGCTCCGGGATTCTTCAACACCGTTATGGCGGGACACATCAGCAAGGAGGATCTCGCGGGCGTTGCCGTCGGAGCAAGCATTTTTTTCCCCGTGTTTGGCGCGTTTGTCGGGCTGATCTCGGGGCTGACGCCCGTGATTGCACAGCACTATGGCGCACGGCGCATACGGGAGATTCGGAGCGTCGTTCAGCAGAGCTTCTACTGGGCGACGCTCCTTGCTGTGCTTCTGCTCCTCCTCGGCGTACTGACCGTTCCCCTGCTCGTACATGCGCTTGCACTTGAGCCCGTCGTCGAGCACATCGCAATGGACTACCTCTCCTACATTGCGCTCGGTATGCTTCCTATTGCGCCCGCGAGTGTGGTGCGCAACTTTATCGATGCGCATGGCCGGACACGCCTCACGATGTATATCACCATGACGACGATCCCGATCAACATCGTGCTCAACTATATCTTCATGTACGGGGCACTCGGCGTGCCTGCATTTGGTGGCGCGGGCGCGGGACTCGGCGCGGCATTGAGCTACGGTGTCTTTCTCGTGCTGAATATCGCGGCGGTGCGCCGGATCAAGCAGTTCGCACGCTATCATGTGCTCGCGCGGCTGCCGAGACCCCGCCTGCATGACTGGTGGGAGATGCTTAAAATCTGCATCCCCATCGGGCTCACAATCTTCTGTGAGCAGAGCATTTTCGGTGCAGTCGGCCTCCTCATGGCGGCATACGGGACGATCGTGCTCGCGGCACATCAGGCGGCGATGAACTTCACGACGATTGTCTATATGCTGCCGCTCTCCGTCTCGATGGCGATTACCATATTGGTTGGCTTCGAGGTTGGCGGCGGGCGTGAAAAAGGGGCGCGTGCTTACATCCGCCTCAGCCGCGTGCTGACGCTCGTCTTTGTCGGTGCGATTGCGCTCGCGCTTGCGGCGATGCGCGACGCTGTGGCGGCGCTCTATACGATCAATCCGGAGGTACAGGAACTCCTGCGCGTCTTCCTGCTCCATGCGCTCGTCATGCAGTTCTGCGACTGCGTGAACGCGCCGCTGCAAGGGGCGCTGCGCGGCTACAAGGATGTCACGGTCACATTTTGGCTCGCCGTGCTCTCGTTCTGGGGAATCGGTCTGCCGGGCGGTTATGTGCTCGCGGCATGGACAGAGCTCGGTCCCTTCGGCTACTGGGTAGGGCTGAACGGCGGCATCATCGTGGGCGCCGTCATGCTCATGATCCGTCTGCGCGTGATCGAGGAGCGGATGCGGAGCGCAAAGGTACAATCAATGTCGTGCTGACCCCTCATGCGTGTATCATGTATACAGTGTAAATATCTATCTTTCGTGAAAAAAATCCTATTGAATTTCCTATAAAACGTGGTATGATGTAGCCCATGAGGGGAGATACACTCATACCACGTTTTTTAGACGGGTGAGCGGCCAAGGTATGTGATTTTTTTCACTATCAAACGAAGGAGTGGGGCTAATATGGCAGATCAGAAGCATATTGTCATCGTCGGCGCAGGGTTCGGAGGTGTGCGTCTTGCCAAGGAACTTGCCAAGGAAAACGTGCGTATTACACTTGTAGACCGTCACAACTACCATCTGTTTCAGCCGCTGCTCTATCAGGTGAGTACGGCAGTTCTTTCGGCAGGTGAGATCGCCTATCCGACGCGTGAGTTTTTCAAGAACTACAAGAATGTGGAGTTCTTTCTCGGCAAGGCGACGGGTGTCGATCAGGCACGCCGCGTCCTCCTGACGAATCACGGCGAGATTGCGTATGACTACCTTGTGCTCGCGGCGGGCGCAACGACGAATTTTTTCGGCAATGAGAGCGTTGCGCGCAATTCCTACGCCATGAAGACCCTACAGGAAGCCATGACCCTGCGCAGCCATATCATCCATGAGTTTGAACGTGCCTCCAAGAAGACATCTCCCTCCCTGACAGAGGAACGGCGGCGTCACCTCAACTTTGTCATTGTCGGCGGCGGTGCGACGGGCATCGAAATGGCGGGTGCGCTGATGGAGCTCATCCAGATTTTTAAGAAGGAGTTCCATTCGATCAACTTCGATGAAGTTCATGTCACCCTCCTCGAGGCGATGGGCTCCGTCCTGCCGATGGTGCCGCCCGATCTGCAGCAGTATACGATCGACGTGCTCCGCAAAAAGGGCGTCGACGTGCGCCTCAATACGGCGGTCACGGAGTACGACGGGAACGATCTGAAGCTGAACAACGGCGAGATTGTCCCGACCAAGACGGTCATCTGGGCGGCAGGCGTGCGCGCACAGGATTTCATCAAGGACTGTGGCAGCAAGGTGGATCGCGCGGGGCGCATCATTGTGGAGGAAAATCTCCTCGTGCCCGGCAGCGACTGCGTCTTTGCCATCGGCGACTGCGCGGATTTTCAGCACGGGGGACTCGAGCGTCCGCTCCCGACGGTTGCGCCTGTGGCGACGCAGGAGGCCGTGCAGGTCAAAGAGAATATCATGGCGCTGATTGCAGGCAAGACCCCCGATCAGCTTGGCAAATTTGTCTACAAGGATCTCGGTGCAATGGCGACGATCGGCAAGGGCGAGGCGGTCATGAACGGTCCCATGCCACTACTTGGCTTCACGATGAAGGCAAAGGGGTTCGTCGCTTGGTTCGCGTGGATGTTCGTCCACCTCATCCGCCTTGCGGGAAAATATTCGGACTTCACAGTCTCCGTCAAGTGGATCTGGAATTTCTTCTTCGGGACACGCGTCTCGCGTATCATCCTCAGCAAGATGGAGTAGCCCCTTGCACGCCGCGCTATTTTATGCTATACTTGCGCGGTAATGAACGCAGGGCGTTTGTTTATGACTCGTTCTCGGCGAGACAGCCGAGTTCAACCAAGTGTGCACAAGCGCGCTTGTATCCGGCAAAAGAAACGAGGTGTATTTACATGAAAGAGGGCATTCATCCCGAGTTCTTCGAGGCGACGGTGACGTGCGGCTGCGGCAATACGTTCACGACGGGCTCGACGAAGCAGGATCTGCGCGTCGACGTCTGCTCGAAGTGTCATCCGTTCTTCACGGGACGTCAGCGTGACGTTCAGGCGGGCGGGCGCATCGAGAAGTTCCAGAAGCGCTACGCACGAAAGTAGTGACCGTGGTGAGGTGCGCTGCGCCTTGCCTGTTTACTGCACGACAACAGGGAGGGGCTATTGCACGAGAGATCGTGTGATAGTCCCTTTTTTGATACTGTAAAGGAAAGCTATGCCAAAGAAAATTACTGACCTTGCGGTCGGCGGACAGGCGGTCATTGAGGGAGTCATGATGCGCGACGCCGCAAAGACCGCGACCGCTGTGCGTCTCCCAAGCGGAGAGATCACCGTGGAGACGCACCCCGTTACATCGATCCGCGACCGTTATCCGATCCTCAACCTGCCGCTGATTCGTGGCTCCGTCATCATGGTGGAATCCCTTGTCATCGGCATGCGCGCCCTCTCGTTCTCCGCGCAGGCGGCGGGCGAGGAGGATGAGCAGATGACGAAGAAGGAGATCGCGATGACGATCCTCTTTGCACTCGTGCTCGCGAGTGTGCTCTTCATTGTCATTCCGACGGGGGCGGCGCACCTTGCGGCGGCGTATACGGATGATCCCATCGTGTTCAACCTCATCGAGGGCGGCATCCGCCTCGCGGTCTTCCTGCTCTACATCTGGGGCATCTCCTTTATGGGCGGGATTCGCCGCGTTTTCCAGTACCACGGCGCGGAGCACAAGACGATTCACTGCTACGAGGCGGGCGAGGCGCTGACCGTGGAGAACGTGCAGAAGTTTCCGCGCCTGCATCCGCGCTGCGGGACAAACTTTCTCCTCATCGTCATGGTCGTTGCCATCGTCTTTCACGTGTTCTTCGGCTGGCCCGATCTCTGGCTGCGCATCCTGAGTCGCCTTGCTGTCCTGCCGGTCGTCGCGGGTGTCTCCTACGAGATCATCCGCCTTGCGGGGCGCAGCGAGAACCGGCTTGTGCACATCCTCATCACACCGGGGCTCTGGCTGCAATATCTGACGACGCGCCCGCCCGCTGATGAGATGGTGGAGGTTGCGATCGAGTCGCTGAAGGCGGTGCTGCCGCCTGAGGACATCCCCGCAGGCAGTGGTTCCTATCGAAAGGAAGTAACGTGTTAAGCAAACTGAATGCCGTTGTGGATAAATACCGTGAGCTGGAAACGCTGCTCAGCGACCCTGCGGTCATGGAAGATATGGAAAAATGGCAGCGCTATACGCGCGAGCACGCCGCGCTCACGCCGATCGTGGAGGCGTACGACGCCTATCGACGGACGCTTGCAACCATCGATGAGGACAAGGAAATGCTCGCCGAGGCGGATGCCGAGATGAAGGAGTTGCTCACAGAGGAGATTGCGGAGGCAGAGGCACGGCGCGACACACTCGAAGAGCAGCTGCCGATCCTCCTCCTCCCGCGCGACCCGAACGATGATAAGAACGTCATTGTCGAGATTCGCGGCGGTGTCGGAGGAGAGGAGGCCGCGCTCTTTGCTGCGAGCCTCTTCCGCATGTACGCGCGCTATGCCGAACGGCAGGGTTGGCGGACGGAGATCCTCAGCAGCAATCCGACGGAGATCGGTGGATTCAAGGAAATCTCGTTTCTCGTGAACGGTGCGGGCGCATACAGCCGCCTGAAATATGAGAGCGGCACCCACCGTGTCCAGCGCATCCCCGTCACAGAGTCCGGCGGCCGCATCCACACATCGGCGGTTACGGTCGCCGTCCTGCCCGAAGCGGAGGAGGTCGAGGTCACGGTCGATCCGAACGATCTGCGCATCGACACCTACTGCGCCTCGGGCGCGGGCGGGCAGTACGTCAACCGCACGGAGACGGCAATCCGCATCACGCACATCCCGACGGGCATCGTTGTGCAGTGTCAGGATGAGAAGTCGCAGCTCAAGAACCGTGAGAAGGCGATGAAGGTGCTGCGCGCACGCCTCTATGACCATGCACAGCAGGAGCAGGCGGATGCCGTTGCCGCAGATCGCCGCAGTCAGGTCGGCTCGGGTGACCGCAGTGAGCGCATCCGCACGTATAACTTCCCGCAGGGGCGCGTGACCGACCACCGCATCGGGCTGACGCTCTACAAGATCGACGCCGTGCTCGACGGTGAACTCGACGAGATTCTCGCGGGACTCATCACGGCGGATCAGGCAGAGCGCCTGAAACAGGTGAACTGATGGCGGACGTTTGGACGATCGCACGTCTCCTCTCATGGACGACAGACTTCTTTCGCGAGCACGGCATTGAGAACCCGCGCCTTGATGCGGAGGTGCTGCTCGCCGCCGTGCTCGGCAAGGATCGGATGTATCTCTATGTGCATTTTGATGAGCCGCTTGAGCCTGCGGAGCTCGCGCGCTTTCGCTCCCATGTGAAGGAGCGGGCGGCGCATGTGCCGCTCGCGTATGTGCTTGGTCGGCGTGAGTTTATGGGGCTGGACTTTCGCGTGACGCGCGATACGCTCATCCCGCGCCCTGATACGGAGATTCTTGTCCAGTGTGCCGTGGATTTTCTGCGCGCGCGCGCGGCAGAAGGGGGCGACGAGCACTCTATCGCGGACATTGGGACGGGGACGGGGGCGATTGCACTATCCGTCCTTCACTATACGGAGGGCACACGCGCGGATGCCGTGGACATCTCGCCCGCAGCGGCAGAGGTTGCACGGGAGAATGCGGAGCGACTGAACCTTACGGAGCGCATTGAGATTCACGAGGGCGATCTCACTGCGCCGCTCGCGGGGCGCAGCTACGATGTGATCCTCTCGAATCCGCCGTACATTCCGACAGCGGATATTGTAACGCTTATGTCCGAGGTGCGCAGCCATGAGCCGCATCTTGCGCTTGACGGCGGGCGCGACGGGCTGACGCTCTATCGCCGCCTTGCAGCGGATGCGCCCGCACTCCTGCGGGAGGGTGGCATGATTGCCGTCGAGGTGGGGATCGGCGAGGCGTGCGATGTGGCGTGCCTGTTGGAGACACATCCGCGCATTGTACGCACGGAGATTCACAGGGATCTCGGGGGCATTGAGCGTGTGGTCGTGGGGTATACGGAATAATTTTCGTGAGAGGGCTCGCCTATGCAGAGGAGGAACACGATGAAGACAGAGATTCTTCGCCCGACATCGCCCGCAGATCTTGAGCGTGCCGCCGCGCTGATTCAGAGAGGCGCGCTCGTCGCATTTCCAACGGAGACAGTCTATGGACTCGGCGCAAACGGACTCGATGCGGAGGCGTGCGCACGCATCTACGAGGCGAAGGGGCGCCCCTCCGACAATCCGCTCATCCTCCATATCGCAGACCTCGCCATGGCGCACACGGTTGCGGCTGACGTGCCGCCGCTCGCGGCACATCTCCTCACGGCGTTTGCGCCGGGGCCCCTTACCGTCATTCTGCCGAAAGCGTCGCATATCCCCGACATCGTAACGGGCGGGCTCTCGACTGTCGGTGTGCGCTGCCCCGACCACGACGTTGCGCGCCGCCTCATCCGTGCGGCGGGTGTGCCGATTGCCGCGCCGTCCGCGAACACCTCGGGGCGTCCAAGCCCAACGACGGCAGCCATGGTACATGCGGATTTGGCGGGACGCATCCCGCTCATTCTCGACGGCGGCAGCTGCCGTCTGGGGGTGGAGTCTACAATCGTTGACTGCACAGAGGAGGGGGTCGTCACCATCCTGCGCCCCGGCGCAATTACGCGCGAGATGATTGCGGCAGAGCTTCCGCACATCGCAGTATGCATGGACGCGGCACTCACGGCGGCGGACGAAGCACCGCGCGCGCCCGGCATGAAGTACACGCACTATGCGCCGCGCGTCCCCCTCACCGTCTATGTAGGCACGGGGGCGGATGTCGCTGCGGTATTGGGGGAGGAGATTCTGCGCCGCACGGCGGCGGGGGAACGCCCTGCACTCATTGCGAGCGATGAGACCATCATGGCACTCCGTGACCTCATCCCTGCGGCGTATACCTATCATTGCGGTGCACGCGGCAATCACAGCGCATTCGCATCCTGTCTCTACGACGCGCTCCGCCATTTTGACGATATGCCTGTGACATCCCTCCTCGCCGAGGGGACAGCGGCGGTCGGGCTGGGGACTGCGATTATGAACCGTCTGCGCAAGGCGAGCGGCGGGGATATTCGTTTTGTGTGAGACCAGCTTGCGTGTTCCACGTAATCAAAAAACCGACAGCCGCTCTGTTTCGAGCAAGCTGTCGGTTATATAGCAACGAACATAAAAGTTAAACACGTCCTTATTCAGTTGTTTGGACTCGGGTCAACCGTGTGTTCACCCGACCATGTATTGTACGTTCAGCTGAAACCGTTTTGGAGATCTCTGATGTCATCCAAATTTGCGCGCTAGGTTTTCGAAAAACGAATCGTACAGAGAAATTGTCACTCACCCGACCGTTCGGGGATGACGGCGCTGCAGCCATTCCTTGCTGATACAATGCCACATGAGACAAGCGTCTGTGCTGTCTCGCATCTTCTTCAAAGCTGCATTCCCATCAGGGGGCATGGTCACCGCGCTGAATGAAATGTGTCAATAGACATTCTCCTTTCCTTCATCTTCGTATGTCTAGGAGATATATCTCTTTTCTGCATTTATCATATCATAAACACAGTCTTTGTGCAATAGTTTTTTGCAATCATCGGAGAAATAGCGTTGCTTTTAACATTTCTAAACTTTCTGTTTCCGCCGCATTGCCCGAATTGTTCCTCCTATGTCGAGCGGAGGGGAGATTTTTGTGTGCCATGTATGCGCCGTCTTGTTCGCATCCACGCCATTGCACGGTCAATGGAAAATGCAGAGGTTCTCGACGGAATCTGGGCGTTTGCACATTATCGCGAGGGCGTTCGTGATCTCCTACGTGCGCTGAAATATCAAAAGAAGAAGTCTGCGATTCCTGCACTGCACACCATTTTGGCGGCGGGGGAAGAGGTTCTTGCGCAGCTGCCGCGACCCTTGACCGCCGTTCCCATTCCCCTCGCTCCGGTGCGCTTGCGCGAACGCGGTTTCAATCAGGTGGAGGCGATCTTTGCACCATGGCTTGCGGCGCATGATGTCGCGTTTGCGCCTCTGCTCGACCGCACGCGTGAGACGGTGCCCCTCTATGCACGTACGCGCGCGGAGCGGCGACAGGAACTCCGAGGTGCGTTTTCTGTCGTGGAAAATGCAGACCTCGCGGGGCATGATGTCCTGCTTGTGGATGATATTATGACGACAGGGGCAACCCTCACGGAATGTGCGCGTACGCTGAAACGTGGAGGGGTGAACCGTGTCTATGCGTTCGTTCTGGCAAGCGAACATCTTTGATGGATGATATAGGTCTTGTACCGATGTGCTTGTAAAAAGTACACGAAAGTTCTATAATGAACTTGTATTATCAGGGGGAGTTCCATCAAAAGCACCGACATGAGCCCCCAATACGGGCTGTGTGATCGGTGTTTTTGTTGTTTAGGAGGGATTCTATTGCAGATGAATGGTGCACGTGCTCTCTTGGAGAGTCTGAAAGCCGAGGGCGTTGAGGTCGTGTTCGGATATCCGGGCGGTGCCGTCCTCACGCTTTACGATGAAGTATATAAAATGAAATTCTCGCATATCCTGACGCGTCACGAACAGGGGGCAGCGCATGCGGCGGACGGCTATGCGCGTGCCTCGGGCAAGGTCGGCGTCGCCTTTGCGACCTCGGGTCCCGGTGCGACAAATCTCGTGACGGGCATTGCAACGGCTCACATGGACTCCGTCCCGATGGTCTGTATCACGGGGCAGGTGGCGAATCCCTACATCGGCAAGGATTCGTTCCAGGAGGCGGATATTGTCGGCATCACGACGCCGATCACGAAGCACAACTATCTCGTCAAGGATGTGAACGACATTCCGCGCGTTGTGAAGGAGGCGTTCTACATCGCGCGGACGGGGCGTCCCGGGGTTGTTGTGATCGACGTGGCAAAGGATGTATTCGATGCGCCGATCGACTATGCGTACCCCGCGACGGTCGAGCTCCACGGCTATACCGATGATATTCCGTTTGACACGGCAGCCGTGCGCGCGGCGGTGGAGGCACTTGTGGCGGCGCGTCAGCCGCTCCTCTTCGTGGGCGGCGGCGTTGTACTCTCGGATACGTCGGACTGCGTACGCGAACTCGTTGCGCTCACGGGGATGCCCTCCGTGGCGACACTGATGGGGATCGGCGGTGTTCCCGTAGAGACCGAGGGCTATACGGGCATGGCGGGGATGCACGGTGCCTATGCCTCGAACATGGCGATTCAGGAGTGCGATCTCCTGATCGCTCTTGGCACGCGCTTCAGCGACCGCGTGACGGGTGTTGCGGCGGCGTTTGCACCGAAGGCAAAGATTGTTCATTTTGATATTGATCCGGCAGAACTCAATAAAAATGTGCGCGCGGATATTCCCATCATCGGGGATCTTCGTCAGACGCTTCCCGCATTTGTGGATGCTGTGCGTGCGGTACAGGATGATCTTCCCGTGCGCTTTCGCCCGTGGCGCGGTGAGGTGCTCTCGATGGAGCGTGCGCATCCGCTTGGATGGAAAAAGTCGGAAGACATCCGCCCCGAGGAGCTCATCAGTCGCGTGCGTGAACTCGTGCCGGAGGATGCCATCTGCGTCACGGATGTGGGGCAGCATCAGATGTGGGCGGCGCAGTTTTTCGGCTGCCATGCGCCGCGTCACTTTCTCACCTCGGGCGGTCTCGGCACGATGGGCTACGGCCTGCCCGCCGCGATCGGTGCGAAACTCGCCTGCCCCGAGCGCGAAGTCGTCCTCATCACGGGGGATGGCAGCATCATGATGAACTGTCAGGAGCTCGCGACAATGGCGGATAACGACATCGACGTGAAGATCGTGATTGTCCACAACTCCATCCTCGGCATGGTCGGTCAGTGGCAGCGGCTCTTCTACAGTCACCATTACTCCGCCTCGGAGCTGAAGGGGAAGACGGACTTCGTAAGGCTCGCCGAGGCGATGGGTGTCGCCGCCTGCCGCATCGCATCGCGGGAGGAGCTTGCGGAAGTGCTGCCGCGTGTGCTGCACGAGAGGGGCGCGCGCCTCATCGATGTCATTGTGCCCGAGGAGGCGGATGTCGTTCCGATGGTACCGGGCGGCAAGCGGCTCGATCAGATGGTGCTCGGAGGGAGATAAATGGATAAGTATTTGCTTGCCGTGCTCGTCGACAACAAGCCCGGCGTCCTCACACATATCGCGGGGCTTATCAGCCGCCGTGCGTTCAACATCGAGAGTATCTCCGCCGGCTATACGGAGGAGCCGGATGTCACGCGCATCAACATCGTCGTCTCCGTTGCCTCAGAGAACGAGCTGCGGCAGGTCGTGACGCAGCTCTCGAAGCTGATCGACGTGGTGAAGATCGTCAACCTCACGCAGTTTGAATCCATCACGCGCGAACTCGTGCTCATCAAGGTGCACGCGACGAAGGAGAACCGCGCGGAGATCATCGATGTGGTGAACATCTTCCGCGCACGCATCGTGGATGTCGGCGTGGAGAATGTCGTCATTGAGCTGACGGGCGACGCGAAGAAGATTGATGCCCTCTCGGAGCTGCTCTCCGACTACGGCATTATCGAGATCGCGCGGACGGGAGCGATTGCGCTTTCACGCGGATCTGTGCCTGTGAAGAAAATGTAATTTCTCTGTGCAAAAGGAGTGTTTGCCATGAATTTGAGAAAGTGGGGGCTTCTGCTCCTGCCTGCAGCGTGCCTTTCGCTGGCGGGCTGCGGGCTGCCGGGGGCGAGTTCGGATCGCATCGTCTATGCGAACTACGATGATGCGGACGGATTCTGTGCACAGATCAAGGACGCGTTTGCCGCCAAGGCAAAGGTGGACGGCATCGAGGTCGAATTCCTCGATGCGAAGAACGACGGCAATATGCAGATCGACCAGCTGAACGAGGCGATCAGCAGCGGCACGGGCGCGATCATCCTGCTCGCCGCCGATGGTTCGAGCATCGTGAAGACGATTGAAAAGGCAAACGATGCGGGCATCCCCATCATCACGGTCAACCGCAGCGTTGCGGGCGGCAAGGTGCTGCGTGCCTACTCCGACGACGTGGAGGCGGGGCGTATGCAGGGAGAGTACATGGCATCGCATCTGCCGCCGAATGCCAAGATCGTGTATTTGCAGGGCGACGCGACGCAGAGCAGTGCGGTCGGCCGCTGGGAGGGATTCAAGGCGGCGTGTCTGGACAAGCGCCCCGATATTCAGCTGCTCTCCTTTGTCGATGCTGGGTGGAGCAAGGCGGAGGCCCTCAAGACCATGATGCTCTGGATGAATATGTTCCCCGAGATCAACGGCGTCGTTGCAGGAAACGATGAGATGGCACTCGGTGCAATTGCCGCGCTCAAGGGAGCAAATCGCCTTGCGGGCTGCCTCGTCTCGGGTGTGGATGCAACTCCTGCAGGTCTTGCCGCTGTTGAGGCCGGCGAGATGGCACAGACCGTCAAGCAGGATGCAAAGGCACAGGGCGAGGGCGCGCTTACGCTCGCAGAAGGCTTTCTGAAAGGGAGTCCGCCCTCCGGCGATCTCGCGATTCCCTTTACATCCATAACAGCAGACAACATTGCGCAGGCGAAGTGAGGAGGAGAGCACGATGAACATTCCATTCATTTCGGCGGACGCGATGAAGGACTATGCGGTGCGGACGAAGGTGTTTATCCTGTCCGTTTTCCTGATAGCAGCGATGCTCCTCATTGCCGTCGTCGGCATCTACTCGAACTATCAGGCACAGCAGTCGCTTGATGATATGTATCATCACAATCTGATGACGACGCAGTATCTGAACGACGCGAACACGCGCCTGCGGAAGATCAGCGTCAATGTGCCCTACCTCCTGCAGGGTGGCTTTACGGCGGACAACCGCAAGGTCCTCGTAGATGACGTGCTCGGCAATCTGGACGGCATCCGTCACGACATGGAGGAACTGAAGAAGATCGACACGAGTGAGCGGGCACAGGCGACGATCGCGGAACTTGAGAAAAATCTGAGCGTTGCGACGGACAAGGTCAGTGCGGTCAACAATATGGGCACGACCCCCGCGGATCGCATCGCTATCTTCGACAATCTCGCCTCCCTCACCGTTATCTCGAGCAACATGGCGGTACTCACACCGGACAATGTGTTTCAGGGCAAGCAGCTCTTTGAGGCGAACAACGTGCGCTATCAGCGTACAATTTACAGTTTTGCCATCATCATCCTGATTGCGGTGGGATTTGGTATGCTCGTGTCGCGGCGCATTGCGGACAATATTTCTGATCCGCTCGCTGCCTCCATCGGGCATCTGAGTGCCGTCGCGTCGGGAGACCTTTCGCGTGAGATTCCGCGCGAACTCTCGGATCGTGCGGATGAGATCGGCACAGTCGTCAAGGCACTCGGCAAGATGCAGGGCTTTATGAAGCAGGTGCACGAGGAGGCGGAGCAGACCGATGCGATGGTCGCCGAGCTTGAGGAGATGCTGCACGGGCTCAACAACGATACGCAGGATATGTCCGCCGTCACCGAGGAGATGTCCGCGGGCATGGAGGAGACAGCAGCGTCCACATCGAGTGTCCAGCATCTCAGCAGTGAGGTGCATGACGGGATCAAGGGAGCGGCAGACGCAGCGCACGCGAGCGAGGAATATACGCGCGAGGTTGCGCAGCGCGCTGCTGATCTCCAGACGAGCATGGAGCAGTCGCGTCTCCAGACGCGTGAGATCTTTGGAGGAACGAAGGCCTCGGTGGCGGAGGCACTTGAATCGGCGAAGGTGGTCGAGCAGATTGACCAGCTCACGCACGACATCGGAGAGATCGCCGAGCAGACGAACCTCCTCGCACTGAACGCGAGCATTGAGGCGGCGCGTGCAGGCGAGGCAGGACGCGGATTCGCCGTGGTTGCGGGCGAGGTTGCAAAACTTGCCGAGCAGTCGCGTGGAACGGCAGAGAAGATCAAGGGGCTCACGGGACAGGTCACAGGCTCCGTGCAGGCACTCTCAGACGGCACACACAAGCTGCTCACCTTTATCGACGAGAATATCCGCAGTGATTATGATTTCATGGATAAGACTGCGGTACAGTACAAGGCGGATGCTGAGTTCTTCCGCAAGGACGCAGAGGCGACCTCCGTACGCTCGGAGCGGCTCTTAAATTCCGTCAGCGAGATGAACGCATCGATGGAGGGGATTCGCAACGCGACCCACGAGGGTGCGGAGGGGAATACGCACATCGCGGAGAAGGTCGTCTCCATGGCGGCGGAGTATGAGAACATCCTCGCGAAGATCCGGACGTTCAAGGAAGGGACGGCACGCCTCAAAAATCTCGTGGCGGCGTTCAAAGAGTAAGTATGTCTGTGGGACGTGCCCTAAGCGAACACTTAGTTACGCAAGCGGTCGGACACTTATCTGCCTAAATACCTGCGAATTTCTAAACGCGCTTCGCTTGAACGGTAGAAATCCGCAGGGGGCAGAACGTGTCCTTTCCCCGCTTGCTCCACTAGGGTTCGCTTAGGGGCATCGTCCCACCATTCTTCGAGGCAGCCTCATAGATTTGCAGCAAACAACAAAGAGTCCCGTGCGGCTCTTTGTTGTTTTTTTGACTTTTTTACAAAATATCTATTGACTTTTTGACTTAAAAGCATTACTATAGACATCGTAAGTTAGCACTCAGCAAATGAGAGTGCTAACACCATGAAAATTTGTTATGAAAACTAGGAGGCAGATACCATGATTAAGCCACTGGGCGAACGTGTTGTCATTGAAGTCGCGGAGAGCGATGTCACGACGGCGAGCGGCATTGTGCTCCCCGACACGGCGAAGGAAAAGCCGCAGAAGGGCAAGGTCGTTGCCGTTGGCACAGGAAAGCTGCTCGATAATGGCGAGCGTGCTGCGATGGAGGTCAAGGTCGGCGACGGCGTTGTCTTCTCGAAGTACTCGGGCTCCGAGATCAAGGTAGACGACAAGGATTACCTCATCGTTCGTGAGAGCGATATTCTGGCAATCCTGTAATAGATAAATTTGGAGGCAATATAAATGGCAAAGCAGATTCTGTTTGACGAAGAGGCTCGCCGCGCACTCGGACGCGGTGTGGATGCACTGGCAAATGCGGTCAAGGTCACGCTCGGCCCCAAGGGACGCAACGTCGTTCTGGACAAGAAGTATGGCGCACCGACGATTACGAATGACGGTGTGACGATTGCACGCGACATCGAGCTCGAGGATCCGTTCGAGAACATGGGCGCACAGCTCGTGAAGGAAGTCGCGACGAAGACGAACGACATCGCGGGCGACGGCACGACGACGGCGACACTGCTCGCACAGGCGATGATTCAGGAAGGCATGCGCAACGTCGTTGCGGGCGCAAACCCGATGATCGTCAAGAAGGGCATCGAGACTGCGGTCAAGACGCTCGTCGATGAGATCAAGAGCAAGGCGCAGAAGGTTGAGACGAAGGCGAAGATCGCGCAGGTTGCGGCAATCTCCTCCGGCGATGCCGAGGTCGGCGACCTCATCGCAGAGGCGATGGAGAAGGTCGGCAAGGACGGCGTCATCACAGTCGAGGAGTCCAAGTCCATGGACACGAACCTCTCGGTCGTCGAGGGCATGCAGTTCGACCGCGGCT
>CAUVMF010000017.1:0-21901 GCA_963552975.1 uncultured Selenomonas sp. | reverse complement strand
AAAGAAATGCGCCCGCGCCTCTTCAGAGACGCCGACGCGCAGATCGCCTTTGATTCCTTTTTATTGTAGCAAAAAAACACCCGCTTGACAAATTTTATCTGCGGGTGTTTCTTTTGCAAAGTTCAGATACCTTCTTCGTTTCGTCCGTGATGCGGCTGACCGCCGACAATCTGCATCGCGCGTACGGTCTCGGTCAGTACCTCCACCTCATACTGGATCTCCATCCCCTCTGCGCGTTTGAGGACATCGCCCTTGTGCGTAGAAACGTAACGCGGTGGAAGATTGTTCAGCGCAATCATCATCATGTCCGTACGGCAGCGCTCACACATACATATATCCGGATACTGCGGCGCAAGCCGGTTCAGCATATTTGCGACAGCATCCTCCATATAGTTCTTAAATGGCAAATGTTGCATCACGGCGCTCCTTTCCAGAGCTGTGAATCAGCCCAGACGGACGGTATAGATTGTTCCCTGGTAAGTTTTTGCTGCGAGGCTCTTCTCCGAGGCAACGGTGTACTCGATCGTATTTGGGGATTTCTTGCGAATGTAGACACCGACGGTATCATCATCGCTCACGTCATCCGCGTCGATCATGCAGCGCACCATGCGCACCTCCGCCGCCTTCATATAACCCTTGAGGGCACGCGGTTCCTGCGTGTAGTAAAGCTCGAACTCATCCTCATCTGCATAGGTGAAATACGTCCACACACCATAGTCAACGCGCGCGTCAATGTCCACCTTGAAGCAGCCGCGCTCGTTCAGGCTGCCGAGGAAGTACGGGAAAAGCAGCTCATCGTGCTCATCCACGTTCTTATTGATGATCTTGACATCCTTTCCTCCCTTGCGGCAGCGCAGGAGTCCGAACGCAACACCCGTCTTTCCCGTGCGCAGACGGTCGAAGCCGTCATGAAGAATTTTTTTCTCCTTCTCCCCGTCTTCCATGCCAAGCGGGAGATAAAGGAGGAAGGGCGCATCCTTGCTCTGGGCCGGCAGCGCCTTGGTGTTTGCCTCCGGCTTCTTGCCCGGCACCTCTTTCTTGTCAGCGAGACGTTCAGGTGCCATCTGATGCAGCGCCTTGATCTGACGCGCAATGTACTCATCGAAGAGCTTGCGTACCATCGGTGCCTTGCACGAGTTGCCCGCAAGGAAGATGTGGATCTGACGAACATCGCGCCCCTTGAACGCCGTCGCCATCGCTTGGAAGAAGTTCTCGACGCCGCGCCGAATGCGATCCTCAAGTGTGCGTTCGAGCTTCTTCACGTCGATGTGCAGACGGATCTCCGCACGGTTACCCGCATTCCCCGTCTTTTCCGACGAGAACAGCGTAATCTTCGTATCAAAGCTGTCCCCCGCCGCAAACTCCTCATAGCCCTCACGCCGCTCCCAGAACGGGCGCAGACGCTCGGCGAGGATTTTGTTGTTCAGATGGGACGCGGCATCGCGCGTCTCGCGCACGAGTGCCTCCGCACCCGCGAAAGTCTCGCTCTCGGGCGGCAGCGCAAAGGTGATCTTGTGCCGGCGCATCTCCGCGAGATTATCCTTGAACACCTCGTAGGCGAGCAGCTCGAGGATGTTCTCACCGCCGAGGTACATATCGCTGCCGAAGCCGAACTGTTCGATGACGAACTTGCGCCGCCCGTTCTCGGGCACGTATTCCACACCAAAGTCAAAATCCGTCGTGCCGCCGCCAAAGTCAAAGACACCGTAGGCGACTTCCTCACCCACGCGCTTCGGTTCAAGTCCGTACGCCTCAAGTGCACTGATTGCATATGCGGCCGGCTCATTCGCACCGTCGTACACGCGGAAACGCCGCATCATCTCGGGATCATCCAGCAGTGCCTTCGGCAGGGTCTTCCTGAGACCGCGTTCAAAGCTCATGCGGATATGCTCGCGTACGCTCTTCTCATAACCTACGGGGAAAGAGAGTATATAGTCGAGGTAGATGTTGCGGTGCATATTGTTGATGTAGAGTCCGAGATAGTAGGCGTAGATCTCGATCGGGTCAAACCCGCCCGCATCCAGCGGCTGCGTCTCCGCGTACGGCTTTACCTCCTGGATGTAGCCGCGCCTGTCCTTCAGAATCGGGGAGTTCGCCGTGTCGCGCGTCCAGCGTTTCAGCTCGCTGAACACAGAGTAGTAGACCGCGATTCCCTCTGTGGACTGCCGCTCAAAGATTGCATCCGCCGCCTGATGGGATGCCGTCACCTGCGCCCACTCCGTATAGGGGCGTCCCTCACGCGCGCGATAGAGCTGCTTGAACTTCTCAATGTCGATCAGCTCGATTGCCGTCGGGTTTTCGTAGTCCTGAATTGTTGGCTCATTCCCATAGTCACCCTTGCCGATGCGCAGAAGCCGCGGCTCGCGGTCACGGCAGACAATGACCGTACTGCGCGTGCCGAAGTCGATCGCACAGGTGCCGTTCATGATAACATCCATCTGCGGCGGACGCGCCACGAGGAAATCCGTCGGCGGCAGCCGCAGGCAGACACAGTCCTCGCGTCCCTCCTCCGTCAGCTCCTCATAGAGATCCCAGTGTCCGAGGCTCATATCCGTCAGCAGACGCTCCGCATAGGGCTGGATATTCGCACGCACATGATCGATATAAAGAAGTTGTTTCTTAAACGGATCGATGGAGAAATCAAGCGCTACGGAGCCGGCGTTGATTGCCGTCTCAATCACGCTTTGGATGTCAAAGGTCATCCCAAAGATCGTTTCCTTGAAACGCCCCGCGACCACATCCTCGGCAAAGCGGTCGTGATCGAAGAGGAGCTGATCCTCCTCGATGCGAATATAGGAGCGGATCTTCGGATACTCCGCAACGAGCCGGCGCAGACGCTCCTCCTGCTCGTGCGAGACATCCTCCGCGTTGAACTCATCCGCGATCCACTTGAGAAAACTCTGCGCACCGCTCTTCTCCGTTGCGAGCGAGAACATATACTTCTTGTTGACGATGGACGCCGTCTCATCCTTCAGCTCTGCAATATCCCTGCCAATCTGCTGCCCGAAACGAAGCGAGCTCTCATAGAAAAACTGCCGAAATGCATTCTTCTTCAAATGTAAGCTGCGCATGAGCACCGGGCGCAACGTTGCCTGCACCTCTTTTCGCGACATTCATTCATCTCCTAACAAAAAACTATTTCCTTCCTGTTAAATATTCTTCACATTCCATCAAAATCCTTTTTCAGGATTTCCTAATAAAAAATCCTGCGGAAAATCCACAGGACAAATTCACATATGGTGCGCTCGGCGGGAGTCGAACCCACGCTTTCAGCTCCGGAGGCTAACGTCCTATCCACTGGACTACGAGCGCAAGACACGATTTATATTATAACTGAAAACAAATTATTTGTCGAGCAGTTTTTCATCGCTCTCCTGCTCTCCGCCGTGCTCTCCCGCCTCCTCATGCGAGGGGGAAACAGGAGCAAAGTAGCGGCGAATGAGCCCGACTTCATCGCTGATAAAAAGTGCCACGGGAGACTCACGCAGCATGACAAGCTCCAGAAGCCGCGCCTGCTCGGCAGGTTTCTGTTCTTTCATGGTCTGAGGATCGGCGGCTGCGCGCGTGAGCGTGATCGCCTTCTGCTCGGCTGCGGCATAGTCATTCGTTTTGCTCACAATCACGGCAATCGGATCGTAGACGTGATTCGAGAGCTCCGTCGGCGGAATATTCTGTTCCATGCGCGCGCGTAGTTCCTGTGTGTCGCGTTCGAGATCCACGAGACGGGCATACGTGATCGCGAGCTCTGTCTCCCCGGTCTTTGCATCCGCGAGGATCTGATGATAGCGTGTCCAGTTGCGGTCAAGCTCGGCGATCTGCTTCTGGTACATCCCCCACCACGCTGTAAAGATCTCCTGCTCCCGTGTCATGGCTGCGCGCTGCTCAATGGTCAGCGGCTCCGGTGCGCGCTCTGCGGTCTGTATGCGGAAGATGATGCCGCACAATACGGCAAGCAAAACGACGAATACGACAAAGACACGGTGCGGCAGATAGCGGAATAAAATAATAAGCAACAGGATGACCAATATTCCCGGAACATAGATCAGCATAGATGCCTCCGATCAACCTCAGTGATTCCTCAGATACCTGCGCGCTCCTGAAGTGCCACACGGTTCAAGATATGGATACACCCTCTGGAGGTCTGCACCAACCCCTCCTGACTGAAATCGCGCATAAGGCGGCTGACGACCTCACGTGCCGTACCGAGGTACTGCGCCGTCTCCTCGTGTGTCAGACGGATTTCATCGCCCGCCGTGCGTGCTGACTCCGTCAGCAGGAATTTCGCAAGCCGCCGCTCCGCCGAGGTGAACACCATCTGCTGAAATTTCCACAGCATTTCGGACAGGCGTACAACTGCATATTCATAGGCGCATGCACGCACTTCGACATTATTGCTGAGAATATCCCGTACGCTTTCTGTCTCCGAGACAAAAAGCTCCGTATTCTTTGTCGCTTCGATTGCAATATCGCAGGAGATGGAGGCGAGAACGGCCGTACTCGCAAGGAGGGCAACGTCGCCATCGCGCAGGAAGTAGAGTGTGAGCTCGCGCCCCTCCTCAGAGAGGATATAGACGCGCAGCGTACCGGATATGACGTGCAGCGTTCCTGCGCCGCCAAGCGCACCGCGATAAACGGACGCACCTTTTTTATAGCGAGCGAACCGTGTCTCCGAGATCAGCTTGTCCCGCTGCGCAGCAGTAAGCCCATTCCACAGATCAAATTGACGAATATAATCTCGAAAATGACAGCTTTCCGAAAGATGTGCCGGCATATCCGTCCCTCCCTTTACTCTCCCCCTACACCATTTCTATCCCTTGCGCAGATAGCGTATGACGGAAAGCCCCGCCTCGGCACCATCATAGACCGCCTTTGCAATCTGCAGGAGTCCGCCCGTACAGTCCCCCGCCGCATAGACACCGGGCACATTGGTCTCCATGTTTTTTCCCACAGCAATTTTCCCGTCGCTGAGCACAACACCGAGTTTGCGCGCCAGCTCCATGCTCCCCGCTGTGCCGATTGCCATGAAGATTCCGTCCACATCCATAACCGTCTCGTCATCAAATACGATGCGCTGCACGCGGCGTTCCCCCTCGATGCACACAATCCTCTGCGTATGCACGGCTATACCATCCGGCATTGCAAGGGCAGGTTCCTCCCCGTTGGTCAAGAGAGAGAGCTGCGCAGCATGGGGGCGCAGAATCTCTGCCTCGTGGAGCGCATAGTCGCCCGCCCCGATTACAGCCACGCGTTTGCCGCGATAAAAGAAGGCGTCGCAGATCGCGCAATAGCTAACGCCGCGCCCCTCGAACTCTCTGAGTCCCTTGATGGGGAGTGTCTTTCGCGGTGCACCTGCCGCAAGGATAACGGCATCCGCCTCGTACGCAGTGCGAACCGCCTCAATACAAAATCCCTTCCCCTCGACCGCGGGCAGGATCGTGAGTACCTCATCCGTCTCAAAGCGGACACCGAGGCGCTTTGCTCCCGCAATTCCACGCTGCTCAAGCTCTGCGCCGGAGATCGGCTCAGCAAAGCCGTAGTAATTCTCGACCCACTCCGCAGCAGCGAGCCCGCCCGCCCCTTTCGTGATAACGGTCACATCCGCACCGCCGCGCCGCGCATAGAGCGCAGCGGAGACGCCCGCAGGACCCGAGCCGATGATGATAACGTGCATGTCTTACTCCTATGAAAAAAGAGACGCCCCTTAGGGAAGCACTGATAAATTCAGCCGCGCCATCTTAGCGCATCTTTTTTGCCCGCTTTCCGCCCGCAAATCCTCCACATAGCTTTGATAGCGTTGGGTTTGCTGCCTCAATCGGACGAAAAATCTACGCCAATCTGCAGGTCTATTTTATCAGCGATTCCCTCGACGTCTCTTTCTCTGTCTGCGGGGAACTTGCTTAGTGATGGTTAAAGAGCAAGCTCACCGAACGATGGCTTTGGATGCGCACAATGACATCCGCAAGGGACTGTGCGAGAGACAGTACGACGAGTTTATCGGACTGCTTCTCCGGCGGAACCGGAATGGAGTCGGTAATGACGAGCTGATCGATGACCGATGCATTGAGTCGTTCAACGGCGGGATCGCTCAGAATCGCATGCGAGCACGCAGCGAGCACACGCTTTGCGCCCCGCTCCTTGAGAGCCTTCGCCCCCTCACAGAGAGAACCTGCCGTGTCGACGATGTCGTCGATGAGCAGCGCTGTCTTTCCCTCGACCTCCCCGATGAGGTTCATGACCTCTGCGCAGCCGGGGCACGGACGACGCTTCTCGATGATGGCAATCGGCGCGTGCAGGAAGTCCGCCATGATACGCGCGCGCGTAACACCGCCGAGATCCGGCGAGACCACGACGAGATCCTCAATCGCCTGCTCGCGGAAGTAGCCGGCGAGTACGGGCGCGGCGGCGAGATGATCGACGGGAATATCGAAGAACCCCTGAATCTGCCCCGCATGGAGGTCAACCGTAACAACACGGGTAACGCCCGCTGTTGTCATGAGATTGGCAACGAGCTTTGCCGAAATGGGCTCACGACCACGCGTCTTACGATCCTGACGCGCATAGGCATAGTAGGGAACAACCGCCGTGATGCTGTGCGCCGATGCACGCTTGCACGCATCTGTGAGGATCAGCAGCTCCATGAGGTTGTCATTGACGGGAAAACTCGTCGACTGAATGATGAAAATGTCCTTGCCGCGAATGCTCTCCTCGATCATCACCTGAACTTCGCCATTGTTGAACTGCCCGACGAAAGCCTCGCAGAGCGGTATGCCGATACGTTCCGCAATATCCTTTGCTAGCTGGGGGTTTGCATTCCCCGTCAGGATGCACACGTTGTCGGTCGGAAAACTCATCTCTCTGTTCCTCCTAAAAACCAGATGCGTTACTATAAACAGAATACACAAAAGCTATACATAGTATAACACGCACGGTGGCTTTTTGGAAGAGCGTTGCCTGTCTTTTTCGCTGTGTTCAGAGCCCTGCACGAAGATCATGCACGAGTCTCATTTTCGTTTGTCGGCCCAGCCCTCGATCTCCTTCTGCCGCGCACGCGCTACAGAGAGCGCACCCGCCGGAATGTCGCGCGTGATGGTCGAGCCGGCGGCAACATAGGAGCCCTCACCGACCGTGACGGGCGCGACAAGGTTCGAGTTACAGCCGACAAAGGCATTGTCTGCGATATGCGTGCGGAACTTCTGCTTCCCGTCGTAGTTGACCGTGATCGTGCCGCACCCCATGTTGACGTGCGCGCCCATATCGCAGTCACCGATGTAGGAGAGATGGGGCAGCTTCGAGCCCTCGCCGATGTTCGAGTTCTTGACCTCGACGAAATTGCCGATCTTCACACCCGTGCCGATGTGGCTGTCGGGGCGGATGTGGTTGAACTGACCAAGATCCGTGCCGCTCTCAATCTCAGCATCATGCGCATAGACATAGTGTGCCTTGACATTGTCTCCAACGACCGTGTTCTGGAAGCGCACATTCGGCCCAATCACGCAGTCCTCACCGATCACCGTGAGCCCCTCGATGAAGGTGAACGGATAGATGACCGTGTCCATGCCGACGCGCACCTCCGCGTCGATGAAGGTCGTATGCGGGTCAATGATCGTGACGCCGTCCGCCATCAGTTCCTCAACCTTGCGGCGGCGCAGGATACGCTCCGCGACGGCAAGCTGGCTGCGCGAGTTGATGCCAAGCGTGCTCTCGTAGTTGTCCGCAACGACCGCCCAGATCTTCTCGCCCGCATCGCGCAGGATGCTGAGCACATCGGGGAGATAGTACTCGCCCTGCGCGTTGTCATTCGTCACCTTTGAAAGTGCTGCAAAAAGCGCCTGTGTGTCAAAGCAGTAGATGCCCGCATTGACCTCGTGAATCTCGCGCTCCTCCGGCGTTGCATCCTTGTGCTCGACAATCTTCAGCACCTCGCCATTTTCACGACGAACGATGCGCCCATAGCCCTTCGCATTCGGCATGATCGCCGTGAGCACGGTTGCCTTTGCCCCCGCGTGCACATGCTCTTCATGGAAGCGCGCGAGGAGCTCCGCCGTCAGAAGCGGCGTATCCCCACAGAGCACCATGATCGTCCCGTGTTCATTTGCGAGCAGATCCTTCGTCTGCAGGACGGCGTGTCCCGTCCCGAGCTGCTCACGCTGCTCCACATACTCCACGCTGTCCCCGATCGCTTCGCGCACGACATCGCCGCCAAACCCCGTGACAACGATATTGCGCCTCGCCCCTGCTGCATCCGCTGCGTCAATGACGTGCTGCAGCATGGATTTCCCCGCCGCACGGTGTAGGACTTTCGGCAGCTTCGACTTCATGCGCGTGCCCTTGCCTGCTGCCAAGATGACCGTAACAAAATCCAACATTATGCTCCTCCCGTTCTCCGGAAGTGCCTACTTGGCATCTTCCTCGCTCTTTTTATGCTTGCGTTTGATGATCGTCGTTCCTGTCTTTTTCTCCTGCTCTTCGATGGCATAGAGCAGCGTCTGTTCCGAATTCTCCATGTGCTTCGTGCCCACCTTACGCGCATGGCGCGCATCCCCCGAACCGATAGCATCCACAATCGCGCGGTGCTCTTCGAGCGTCGCCTTGAGACGTCCCGGGTAGGACATCGAGATCGTGCGGAAGCGCGTGAGCTGTTCGCGCAGATTGCCGATGATCCCCAGCAGACGCTCGTTGCGCGCCGCCTGATACAGGAGCTCGTGAAACTCAATATCCGTCCGCACAATGCGCTCCATATCGTGCTCCTCGATGGCGCGCCCGATGGCGACGAGGAGACGTTCGAGGCGCTCCTGCTCCTCATCCGTGATCCGCTCCGCTGCGAGCTCGCAGGCAAGCGCCTCGAGAGCTGCGCGGATCTCAAAGATCTCGTTGATGTCGCGGATGGATACGCTTGCCACATAGGCTCCGCGCCGCGGCACGGTCACGACATAGCCCTCCTGCTCGAGCTTTCGGATTGCCTCGCGCACGGGTGTGCGGCTGACGAGGAGCTCATCCGCGAGGTCATTTTCCTTCAGCCATTCGCCCGGCTTCAGGATGCCGCCGCGAATGGCATCGCGCAATACCTCGCAGACAATCTCGCGAAGCGGCTGATAGCTGTTTACAACGACCGGTGATAGTTTTCCTTGCATATTATCCCTCTGGTTCTCCTATTCCCCGTACCTGCCTGCTGTCTGCGTCAAATGCACCACAGCGTCCGTTTCGCTGCGGAAGTCCTCCGCCGCCGCACGCGCCGCCTGCTCCTCCGCGAAGAGGCCGAACACCGTCGGACCGCTGCCCGACATCATCGCGCAGAGCGCACCATGTGCCAGCATACGCGTGCGATAGTCGCCGATCACGGAATGTGCCGCCTCCGTCACGGGCTCCAGCACATTGCAGATCAGCTCTGCGCAGCGTACGCGGTCGCCGCATGCGAGCGCCTCCAGAAACGCCGCATTATCCGGATGGAATTCGGGCGGATGCGCGTCATAGCCGCGGTATGCCCACGGCGTTGAAACAGCAACGGGCGGCTTTGCAAGCACGACATGAGTGGCAGGGAAATCCGCGAGACACCGCATGATCTCACCGCGTCCCGTCGCGAGGATGGTGCCGCCCATGATGGAAAAGGGAATGTCGGAGCCAAGTTTGGCGCCAAGTCTGCAAAGTTCCTCATCCGAGAGGTTGAGTGCATAGAGTTCGTTCATCCCGCGCAGCGTCGCCGCCGCGTCGGCACTACCGCCCGCAAGCCCCGCAGCGACGGGGATTCGCTTTGTAATGTCGATATGGACACCGCCGCGCACGCCGCACTCGCTCATGACGAGATCCGCCGCGCGATGGGCGAGATTGCGTTCATCCGCCTCGAGTCCCGGCAGGTCTACACGCAACGTAATTCCCTCCTCCTGCTGCGTGAGCGTAAGCGTGTCTGCGAGTGCGAGGGACTGCATCACGGTTGCAATCTCGTGATACCCGTCCTCCCTGAGTCCCAGAATGTCGAGCGTCAAATTGATCTTCGCCCGCCCGAAAATCGTCACCATAGGAAGTCATTCCTCCATTGCTCCAAGGAAAAAGATGTGTGCCGCTTCGCATTTCACCGTCTTCCTTCTATTTCCAGATTAACAGGATTTCCAATTATATTCAACAGTTTTTTCTATTATTTCTCAAAAAATCGCGATGGGGTCGATATCAATCGCAATGTCATCGCGCAGATGAATCTCATGTGCGCGCAAATGCTCCTGCACATCTGCGAGCGCAGCCGTTTTGATGAGGACGATAAAGCGGTATCTGCCACGCTCCCGCTCGATCAATGCGGGCGACGGCCCGATTGCCATACAGCCCGCCTCCTTCGCAAACGCCGATTGGAAGGCCGTCACAAAGGCGTTTGCCTCGCCCCATGCGCGTTCACGGTTCGGATCGTGAAAGAGGAGCTTTACGAGGCGGCTGAACGGCGGATAGAAGAGCTCGCGGCGGCGTTCAAGTTCCTGCACGGCGAACGCCTCGTAGTCCTGCCGCAGCGCCGCCTGCACAGCATAGTGCTCGGGATTGTACGTCTGCACGATGACCTCACCGCGTGCACCGTGGCGCCCCGCACGCCCTGCCGTCTGTGTGATGAGCATGAAGCAGCGCTCCGCCGCGCGGAAATCGGGCAGATTCAGACTCGCGTCCGCACTGATGATGCCGACGGACTGCACGCCGGGCAGATCATGTCCCTTTGCCACCATCTGCGTGCCGAGGAGGATGTCGAAGTCCCGCCTGCGGAACTGCGATAGGATCTCCGTATGTGCGAGCTTTCGCCCCGTCGTATCGCGATCCATGCGCACGAGCCGTGCCGTCGGGAGCAGCTGTCCGAGTTCCTCCTCGAGCTTTTCCGTCCCCGAACCGAAGTATTTGATGTAGCGGCTGCCACATTTCGGACAGGTCTCGGGCACGGCGGCGCGCAGGTCGCAGTGATGGCAGACGAGTGCGCCGTTCGCGTGGTAGACGAGCGGCAGACCGCAGTCCGCGCAGGTGATGACCGCCCCGCAGGAGCGACACATGATGAAGGTCGAGTAACCGCGCCGATTCAGCATGATGATCGCCTGCTCACGGCGCGCGAGCGTCTCCGTGAGGAGCTCGCGCAGAGCGAGCGAAATGATCGTACGCCGCCCGCGCCGCAGCTCCTCCCGCATATCGACCGCGCGCACCTGCGGCAGCGGCTGGCTGCCGATGCGCTCCGGCATCGTGAGGAGGGTCAGCACCCCCGCCTGCGTGCGCGCATAGGACTCAAGAGACGGCGTTGCACTGCCGAGCACGAGGACCGCCCCATGCCGCCGTGCAAGGATCTCTGCAACCACACGCGCGTGATAGCGCGGTGACTCATCCTGCTTGTAGGACATATCCTGTTCCTCATCGAGGATGATTGCGCCGACGTCATTGGCTGGCGTGAAGAGTGCCGAGCGTGCGCCGATGATGATGCCCGCATCGCCGCGCCGCACGCGGAAGATCGAATCGTTGCGCTCCGCGAGAGAAAGCTGACTGTGCAGGACGACAATATCATCTGCAAAGACCTCCTGAAACGCCGTGATGAGCTGCCCCGTGAGCGCAATCTCGGGCACGAGCACGATGACCTGCCGACCGCGTGCGCGCACGGCACGTGTCATCTCGATGTAGACACGCGTCTTGCCGCTGCCCGTTACGCCGTGGAGCAGGAAGCCCCGATAGCTACCGCCATCGATGCCTTCTTGCAGCGCCGTGACGGCTGCGCGCTGCGCCTCCGTCAGCTCGTCTATCTGCGCAGCTCTCGCCCCTGTTCCGTAGGGATTGCGCAGCCTGCGCCGCAGATGCTCCGTGAGGAGACCAGCCGCAACAAGATGTTTTATCGTAGCGGACGAGACGCCCTTCTCATCGAGCTGTGCACGCGTATATTCCTCCCGCTCCCGAAAGAGCAGGAGTGCCCGTGTCTGTGCAGGCTTTCGCGCAAGACCCGCAAGCAGCTCGTCCGTGATTGCAGCAGCTGTATAGTACTTTTCATAGAGCGCCTTGTCACGCTTATCCGCATGGTACTCCCTGCATACGAGATGATAGCGCAGCAGCTTTTCGATACACGCCTCCACTTCCACCTCGGGCAGGGCGCGCCGCAGCTCCGCCATACGAAGCGCATTATTTTCGCGCAGATAGCGATAGACGGCGTGCGCATGACGATCGGCGAGCATGGGGTGTTCCTCGTCCGCATCCTCCGCTGCCCGATAGACGGGGAAGATCCGCAGACCGCTCTTGCCCGGCATGAAGAGACGCATGATCTCCGCTGCAGAGCAGAGGTAGAACGAAGCGAGCTCCTGCGCGGCGGCGAGAAGCTGCGGCGAGAACCACGCCTCCTCATCCACCGCCTCAATGATCTCCTTCAGCGCGTGCCCTCCGTCGCGCGCACTATCGTAGGGGCGCACGCAGGTGACGAAGCCCTCCCTGCGTACATTGCCGAACGGAACAAAGACGCGCCAGCCGACGACGACCTGCGCCAGCGACTCCGGCAGAACATAGGTGAACTCCTGCGCAATGCTCTTGACTGGAATGTTGATATAGACATCAGCCACGGTCATATGTTCACCTTCTCATCAAAAAAGCCGTCACACGAAGCGATTCGTGCAACAGCTCCTTTCCCAGTCTCATTCTTATGAAGCAAACGCCGCCTGATTCTCGAGCACTGCCTTGCATGCCTGGCATGCGGGGCAGATGCAGGTCGTTTCGCCCTGCTCCTTCGCCTTCTTCGCCGCGACGTGATATTCTCCCGCTTTCTGCGCACCAAGTAGGGCAGCGCCGTCTGGCGATCCCGTAAAGCTGATGACCTGATCGATCGTCAGCATATCGCTCTTGATCTCCTCGAGCAGCGCGTGAAACGAGGATTTTTCTGCTGCCGTATCCACCGCGCTGAGAAAGGCATTTGCCTTTTCCTTCAAGCCCTCGTAAGTCATCGGCGCCGCGACAATCTTGCGCACCTCGCCGATCACACCGCTCCGATCCAATGCCATACGTCATCCTCCCTTTTTCAAAGCCTGTCTTTGAAACAATCTATTCACTATTATAGGACAACACATGACTTTTGACAACCAAAAAAGACGCCTTTTGCGAAAAGATGAAAGAATTTGTAAAATTCTAGCGAGGGTATATGTACACATTGCCGTCGATATTGACAAAGATACACAATCAGTGTATCTTTAACTGAGAGAAAGAGGTGCGTGATGAAAACTTCAGAGCTTTTGAAGCTGCTCAAGGAGCGCGGCTGCACGATGGTGGAACACGGCGCGAGACACGATAAATACTATAGTCCGATTACAGGAAAAACCTTCCTTGTGTGGCGGCATAAAAAGGAAATTCCCACAGGGACTGTCCAAAAAATCCTTAAAGAATCCGGAATACGATAACAGAAAATATTTTCAAGGAGGCTCTATCATGGCAAAATATGTTTTTCCTGCCGTTTTTCGTTGGGACAATGAAGAACGGTATTACGATGTAACATTCCCCGATCTCGAGAATTGCTTTACCGCAGGTTATGACCAGTCCGAAGCGCTCGAAAATGCTTCTGACGCGCTGAACTTCATGCTCTGTGACCGCGAGGATTGTGAGCAGGACATGCCCGCCCCCACGCCGCTCGAACAGTTGAAAGCCCCCGCAGGCGGCTTCGTCAATCTCATCGCCGCCGATACGGATGCCTACCGCGCCGTGATCGAGCGCGAGAACAATCCCATCAAGTACGCACGTCAAAAGGCGGGGCTGAACATCAAGAAGCTCGCCGATCTCCTCGGCGCGCCCTATCGGACGGTACAGGAGTGGAATGCGGGGCGTCGCATGCCGCCGGAGTGGGTACAGCGTCTTATCATCGAAAAGATTGAAGCGAATACTTAGAGAATCGCTGATAAACTGTGGCTTAAATCACATTCTTTTCGGCGGATTCCATGTATGCTTTACGCAGAAATGCTCGAGGAACATACAAGGAGGAAATATCATGGCAATCCTGAATAATATCGCACACGCAGAGACGCTCGCACTCAAGGATCAGGTCGCATACGCAGAGGGACAGGTCGTCAGTAAGACGCTCGTCCAGAACAAGGGACTCGGCGTCACGCTCTTCGCCTTTGCGCAGGGTGAGGGCATCAGCACGCATGAATCCAAGGGGGACGCGCTCGTTACGGCACTCGACGGCGCGGGCGTCATCAGAATCGACGACGAGACCTACACGCTGAAGGCAGGCGAGAGCATCGTCATGCCGGCGAATCATCCACATTCGGTGTACGCATCGAAGGAAGTGCCGTTCAAAATGCTGCTCGTCGTCGCATTCCCCGAGGCGTAACACTTCCCACAAAAATGACCAAGGCATAGACGCGCCTTGGTCATTTTTGATTTTATCTTGTCTGCTGCAAAAATTCGCGTGGAGAACACTTCATATACTTCTTGAACACGCTGCAAAAATTCTTGTAGTCGCCGAAGCCGTTCTCCTCGGCGACCTCGTAGACGCGGTACTTGCCCGAGGAGAGCTGTGCGATGGCATTCTGCAAGCGCTCGCGCGTCAAGAGTTCGAGGAAGGTCTGTCCCGTTGCCTCCTTGAATTTGCGGCTGAGGTAGCTCGCACTCACGCCCGCCTCCCCGGCGAGGACTTCGACGCTGAGTTTCTCACGATAGTCCGCACGAATCCGCTCCATCGCGTGCCGCACATAGGGATTGAGGGAAGCATCCCCGAGATAGCGCGCCCAGTCCACGCCCTCCACGCGTACCTCCGCATCATCCTTGCCGCTTCCCGCTGCGGCAAGTCTCCGCATCAGCGCGGCAAGCTCCGCCTCGTCCACGGGCTTCAGCAGATAGTCTGCCGCCTGCAGGCGGAGTGCTTGCTGCGCATAGCCGAACTCGGCGTAGCTTGTGAGAAAGACAAGCTGCGGCAAAATCCCCTCCGCGCGCGCCTGCTCCGCCATCTCGATGCCGTCCATGCGCGGCATGCGAATATCCGTGAGGACGACATCGGGGCGCTCTGTGCGCAGCAGTTCAAGCCCCGCCCTGCCATCTGCCGCATCGCCCACAATTTCACAGCCCATGCCCGCCCAGTCGATCGTAGAGAGCAGTCCACGCCGGATGATCTCCTCATCCTCAACAATGAGAACGCGCAGCATTTACTCCGCCCCCCTTCCATCATCCGCAGGAAGCAGCATCGCAACGCGCGTACCGCCCTCCGTGCGTCGCGCGATCTGCATCCCGTACGCCATGCCGTAGAGCAGCTGAATGCGTCGATGAATATTGTAGATGCCCGTATGCACGGTGCGGTTCTCCCCGCGCGCCATCATCGCGCGCAGACGGTGCAGCGTCTCCTCGTCCATGCCCACGCCCCTGTCCTCGATGACGATGTGCAGCTGCCCATCCGCAACGCTGATCTGCGTGGTAATATCAATCGTGCCCTCTGCATCCGCGCCGTAGTGAATGGCATTCTCCACAATGGGCTGCAAAAGGAGCTTCGGCACAAGACAGTCCTCCGCCTCCTCCGCAATCTCCTGCCGATAGCAGAGGCGCGCGCCGAACCGCTGCCGCTGAATCTCGACGTAGTTCCCGAGGTGGCGGATGTCCTCCGCAAGAGGCACGCGCTGCACGCGGCTGTCGATGCTGTAGCGCAGGAGGGCGGAGAGCGCTGTGATCATGCGCATAGCAGCATCGGGATCGAGTTTCGTCATAAACTTGATATTTTCAAGTGTGTTGAAGAGGAAGTGCGGATTGAATTGCGACTCAAGCTGGCGCACCTCTGAAATGACGCTCACGCGCGCCCTTTCCTCATTTTCCTCCATGAGCTGCACGAGGCTCTGCACCATGCGGTTGTATTCGCCCGCGATTTCCTCGAATTCGTTGCCCGTACGAATGACGAGTTCGCGATCCAGATGTCCGTGCCGCACCGCGCGAAATGCGTCGACAATCTCATCCATCGCGCGCGTCTTCTCTGCCATCTCACGCCGCACACGGAAGAAGATGAACGGGATCATGAGGAGGAGTACGGCGAGAAGAATGGCTGCGCCCGTTGCAAACTGCGCGATGCGGCTGCCCACAGGAAGGATGGCGTAGACGTCGAAACGCCCGTCCAACACAGGCTCCTGCGTCACATAGAACTGCTGCCCGTCCACCTCGACGAGCCCCTGCGCACCCGCGAGTTCCGGCACGATTTTGTGGAATACGGGGTCGCGAAAGATCGTCGTTGTGGAGAACGGGACACGTCCCGCGCGATCCACAATGACAACATGCATCTTCTCTCCCGTTTGAAGGCGCTTCGCGAGTTCCTGGGCGGGCATGACAAAGACGGCATAGCCTTCCGTTCCTCCCGTCTGCGGCGTGCGGATTGCCTGACCGACCACATAGTCCCGGTCGCGGTCGCGCTGTGGGACAAATTCCTGCACGCATCCCTCTACCGCGTCCATGCGCGCGAGAACCCCCCAGTCCCGCGTTGGCTGCGCAAGATAGTCAGGAAGATGTGCGCGCGTCTGAAAGAGAAGCTGCCGCTCGCTGCCAAGCAGATAGAATTCCGGCAGCGCTCCATGCAAATCCAGCTCCGCATACAGATCTTCAAAAAAGATGCGCCGCTGTTCCCCGTCCGCGTACATCCGGTCGATGCCGCGCATGGCAATTGCCGCCGCACGCGCCTCATAGTCATGGGTCAGCTCCGTAAAGATCTCCCCCGCAGAATGTGCCTCCTCCGCCGTCCGCGACACGACATTCCGCTCCCAGTAGAGCGCGGCAAGCGCCGTACAGATGAATGCAATGAGCAGTCCCGGCAGGAGCGCATATTTGAGGAGTTCACTGCGCACTTCATCCTGAAAGCGCCGCATATGCCCCTCCTTTTCATCCAGATACACAAAAGCCGATTCCATTATAACAGAATCCGTACAAATACAAAATACCGGAAGGAACTTGTCCTCCCGGTATTGTTCTCATGCGTCCAAACTTACTGCACGCTCGTGAAGATGTCCTTGAACTTGTCGAGCCACGCCTTCTTGTTCTTCTCGACAACCTGCTCCTCGTCGTCGATGATCTTGATCTGATCCTTCGGCAGGAGTCCGACAGGCGGATCTACGTCATCGCGCACGGAGCGGCGATGGAGCGAGGCGGTGATGATGCTCTGCGCTTCCTTGCTCGTGATGAAGTCGATGAACTTCTTCGCGTTCTCCATGTGCTTTGCGTTCTTGATGATGTAGATGCCGTCCGGCTTGGAGATAACGCCTTCCTTCATATAGACGAGCTTCACGGGTGCGCCGTCCGCAACGTACTTTGCGCCGCCCTCTTCAAAGGTCAGACCGACCGCATACTCGCCGTCCGCAACGCCCTTGTAGACCGCAGAGGAGCCGGAGAGCAGCTTGCCGTCTAGGTTGCGCGCGAGCTTTTCCACATAATCCCAACCCTTGTCGGGATTGCCTTTCCCCATCGCATAGAGCATATTGATGAGATGCTCGTAGGACGAGGAGGACTTCGACGGGTCGGCAAAGGCAATCTTGCCCTTGAGCGCGGGGTTCAGCAGATCCTCATAGCCCTCGACCTTCACATCGCCGAGGAGGTTCGTGTTGACCATGATGACGCTCGGGATGTCCGTGAAGCGCGTCATCGGACCCTCGGTGTTCTTGAACGCCGCCTGAATGTGATCCTCGTTCTTCGATGTGTAGTTCTCGAAGAGATCCGCCTTCGGCTTCATCGTATTGAGAGAGCCGCCCCAAAAGATGTCGCCAAGCGGATTCGCCTTCTCGGACTCGACGCGCTTTAAGAGCTCGCCCGTGCCTGCTGCAATGACCTCGACCTTTACGCCGCTCTTCTTCTCAAACTCCTCGACGAGAGGGTTGATGAACGTCAGCGGATGCGGGCAGTAGATGACGAGCGAGTTGTCATCCGACGCCGTCTTCTTTTCTCCCCCGCCGCAGCCGGTGAGGGCGCCGCCCAGCATCAGGGATGCTGCCATGACGGCAAGGATTTTCTTGAACTTCATGAAAATACCTCCTCTAAGCATAAGTTAACATATAATATAATTTAACATAATTATATGCTATTGAAAAGACTTTTATCTGAAGAAACAGAATTTAGAGTGTCACATCCTTGCTGCCCGAGACCTTGAAGAAGGTCACCATCGCGACAATCGTCGTGAGCGTGAGGATGGTCGAGAGCGCCGCCGCCGTGCCATAGCTCGCACGGATGACCTCCGTGTAGATCGCAACGGACATCGTCTTCGTCGCGCCCGTAAAGAGGATGACCGAAGAGCTGAGTTCGTTGATCGCCGTAATCCACGAGAGGATTGCGCCGCTCATGACACCGGGGAGCATCATGATCGCCGTCACCTTGAAGAAGGTCTTCAGCGGCGACGCACCGAGGCTGATCGACGCCTCCTCGATGCTCGGGCTGATCTGATAGAGGATCGCAGAGCTCGAGCGCAGCGTATAGGGCAGACGGCGGATGACGAGCGAGATGATGATGATGAGCGCCGTCCCCGAGAGCAGCAGCGGCTCCTCGTTGAACGCGAGGAGGAGCGTGATACCGAGCACGGAGCCGGGGATGATGTACGGGAACATCGTGAGGGTGTCAATGATGTCTGTGAGCACGCTCTTGCGCCGCGTTGTGAGATAGGCGACCGTCATGCCGAGGAAGACGATGGCAAGGATTGCTGCCGTGCTGAACAGGTACGTATTTGAGATCGCCGTGCCGAGGCTGCTGAAGATCGTCGTATAGCTGTCGAGCGAATAGCCGCCCGTAAAGACCGCCCCCCGTGTCTCAAGGAAGGAGGTATAGATGACGACAAGCTGCGGAATCATGGAGACTGCAACCAAGAGGTAGATGAGGACGTGCATCAGCGCGTTGCCCGCGCCCTTCATCTCCTTGACCTCGATGGGGCGCAGCGAGCTCATCGTGAAGGACTTGCGGCTCACGACATACTTTTGCAGGAGGAAGATCGTCGAGGTGATGACGACCATGATCGCCGCCATTGCCGCCGCGAAATTCGCCTGATCGCCCACCTCGTTGATGAACTCCGAGTAGATCATGACGGGCATGACGTTAAAGCCCTCGCCGATCAGCATCGGCGTGCCGAAGTCCGCCATTGCGTTCATAAAGACCATGAGCGCGCCCGCGAGGATTGTCGGCGTGATGAGCGGCACGATGACTGTTACCACCTTGCGCACGCCGCTGCACCCGAGGCTCTCCGCTGCCTCGATCAGTGCGGCGTCGATGTTCTTCATCGCGCCCGCCGCATAGAGGTAGATGAACGGATAGAGTTTCAGCGTCAGGACGAGGAGAATCCCCGTAAAGCCGTAGATGGACGGAAACTCGTACTGAAACGTGTTTTGCAGCCACTGTGTCAGAATTCCGCTGCGCCCGCCGATGAGAATCCACGAATATGCGCCGATGAACGGCGGCGAGAGCAGGGAAATGATGATGCAGATCTCGAGCGCGCTCTTGAACCGCACACGATAGAGCGTCATGAAGTACGCGAGCGCCGTGCCGATGATGATGGCGAGCACCGTCACGCACGCCGTCACGCTGAAACTGTTGATCATCGACTGGTAGTAGTATTTCCGCTCGAAGAAATGCGTGAAGTGCTCGAGTGTGAATTCGCCCGTCATGGCATCCTGAAAGGCAGACGTAAAGAGCGAGAAGAGCGGATAGATGAGGAAGAGCCCAAAGACCGCAATGGAGAGGATCGTGATCCCCGTCCAGAAATCAAAGCGCAGACTTCCCTTATTCATAGCGCACCACATCCTTCAGGATATTGCGCGAACCGTCCGCCGTAAAGATGTTGACCTTGCGTGCGTTCGGGCGCAGATGCACCGTATCCCCGACCTCAAGCTGCTGCGTCGCGTGGCCGAGATCCTGGGAGAACTCGAGCGATGCCTGATTGGGCAGGATCATCTCGCTGTCGAAGTCCAGACTGTAGTTGATGTATTTGCCGAGAAATACCTTCGTCCGCACCTTGCACGGCAGGCCGTCCTCCTGAATCGACAGTTCCTCGGGGCGGACGGAGATCACGACCTCCATGCCGTCCTCCGCCTCCGCACCGAGGTTCTCCATCGGCATCTCAAAGCCGCTGCGGAAAACCACGCTCGCCGCCCCACCCGACTTCTTTACACGCCCATAGAAGAGATTCGAATGTCCGATAAAGGTCGAAACGAAGATATTCCACGGCCGCTCATAGATCGTCTGCGGCTGTGCCGTCTGCTGGATCTCACCCTTGTTCATGACGGCGATGCGGTCGGAGATGGAGAGTGCCTCCTCCTGATCGTGCGTGACGTAGACCGTCGTGATGCCGACCTTCTTCTGCACCTCGCGGATCGCGGAGCGCATCTCAATGCGCAGCTTCGCGTCGAGGTTCGAGAGCGGTTCGTCCATCAGAAGGACACTCGGGTGGATGACGATGGCACGCGCGAGCGCGACGCGCTGCTGCTGTCCGCCCGAGAGGCGCTCGGGCAGGCGATCCTGATAGTCCGTGATCTGCACGACATCGAGGATGCGATCGACCTTTTCCTTCATCTCCGCCTTCGGCACATCGCGCAGCTTCAGCCCGTACTCCACATTCTGACGCACCGTCAGATGCGGGAAGATCGCATAGCTCTGGAACACCATGCCGATGTTCCGCTTGTGCGCAGGGATGTCGTTGATCCGCTGCTCATTGAAGAGAATGTCGCCGCCCTCAATGCTGTTGAAGCCCGCAATCATGCGCAGGAGCGTCGTCTTGCCGCAGCCCGAAGGACCGAGCAGGGTGAAGAACTCTCCGTTTTTGATGTGCTCCGTGATTCCCGGAATGATCGTGAGATCGCCGTACTTTTTGACTGCGTTCTCAATATGAATCGCTACACTCATACAGTTTCCTCCAAATTCAATTTGTTCCGGATAGCATCGAATCCTTTCATTCTTCATTCATCTGATTATTTGTAGTATACAAAAAGAACATGCAAATGAATATCCTCAAATCTGCAAAAATATCCGAAAAACTGAACTTGTTTGGAAAAAGAAAAAGAGGGACACGCCCCTCTTAGATGATTTCACAGAATCGCTTCCGCCGCCGCCATCACGCCAAGCGCCGCATGCTCGAACGTCAGCCCGCCCTGCAGATAGATGCAGTACGGCTCGCGCATGGGACCGTCCGCACTCAGCTCAATCGACGCGCCCTGCACGAACGTGCCCGCCGCCATGATGATCTGATCCGCATAGCCCGGCATATCCCACGGCTCGGGCGCGGCGAACGAATCCACGGGCGACATCGCCTGAATCGCACGCGCGAACGCCTTCATCCGCTCCGCATCCCCGAGTACGATCGCCTGTATGATGTCGCTGCGCGCATCCGTAAAGCGCGGGAACGTACGACAGCCAAGCCCCTCGAAGATCCCTGCGGCAAAGACCGCGCCCTTGAGCGCCTGCGCCACAACGTGCGGTGCGAGGAAAAGCCCCTGAAAGAGCAGACGGTTCGAGATGAGGCTCGCGCCGAGCTCATCCCCCATCCCGGGCGCCGTGAGACGATAGGAGGCGGCTTCCACGAGGTCGCTGTGCCCCGCAATATAGCCGCCCGTTGGCGCAAGCCCGCCGCCCGGATTCTTGATGAGCGACCCCGCCATGATGTCCACGTCCGCAATATCTGTCGGCTCGACGGTATCGACGAACTCGCCGTAGCAGTTGTCGACGAACACAATGCAGTTTGGATTCGCCGCCTTGATGCGCGCGCTGACCGCGCGGATGTCCTCGATACTGAGCGGCTTGCGCTCGCTGTAGCCGCGTGAGCGCTGCACAAGTGCGACCTTCGTCCGCGCCGTCACAATGCGATCAATGCCGTCCAGATCCACGCGCCCGCCCTGCATCGGCAACTCGTCGTAGAGTACGCCGAACTCCTTGAGCGAGCCGACGCTATCATGCGCCCAGCCGATCACCGTCTGCATTGTATCGTAGGGTGCGCCCGTGATCG
>CAUVMF010000016.1:0-21993 GCA_963552975.1 uncultured Selenomonas sp. | reverse complement strand
TCCATCGCCAGTTCTGCCTGACTGCGCATCGAGCGGAGGATGTGATCGCTCTCGTCGAACTCGATGCCCCCCGTATCAATAATTGTAAACTCGTGATTCAGCCACTCCGCATCCATATAGATGCGGTCGCGCGTCACCCCCGGCATATCATCGACAATCGAAACGCGCTTCTTTCCAATCTGGTTGAACAGCGTCGATTTGCCGACATTCGGACGTCCGACCACTGCGACAATAGGCTTGCTCATCCGCCTCACTCCTTTCCTGCATTCCGCTAGCTCGCTGCGGACTTTGTATAGCCCGCATTGCTCTGCCATGTATAGCCACCGCTCGGACGCTCGCGGTGGTATGCCCCCCATGCCGCAAGAGCCTCCCGATAGTCCCGCCCCGTCGCCACAGGCTCAATGCGGACGGAGGGAAAGGAGGCTCTCATTGTATCGAGGCTCATATCGTCGAGAAAGACATCCTCGCCCTCACGCAGTGCAGAGGCGGGAATCAGTACACCATCCACCTCATGTGTGAGAGCATTCAGCACCTGCATAATATCATGTCCTGTCAGAAGCCCCGATACATTGACCGTTGCCCCAAAGTGCTCATTGACAACGGGCAAAACATGAATGCGGCGGACATCGGGGTCAAGCTCGCGCGCCAGCTGCTCCATCACAGGTGCAACCGCCGTGCCGCTGATGACTGCAATACGCGCCTCATCATCCTCCGCATCCATTGATGCACCGGCATTCGTCCATTCCTCAATGAAGTTGCGTGTGAGCCCGATGCCGTTATCGAGCTGGGGAAAGCCATCGTACATCTCGGCAGGCGGCACCTCGCGACCCGCGAGAAAGTAGAACTCATCCCCCAAATAGATGAAGGTGCGCCCCTCCTCCGCACGCATGCGTGCCTGCCATTCCTCCACCTGATCAATCACACGGGCAGCGCCTTCTCGGTCAAATTGCACAAGGGGAAACGGATCCGTACGGTGCTTCGTGAGTCCGACGGGAACGATTGCCAGAGAAAGAGCATGGGGACGGCGCGCCGTAATATCGCGTATCGTACGCTCGAGTTCTTCCCCGTCGTTCAGCCCGTAGCAGAGAACCACCTGCGTGTGATAGTCCGCTCCCGCATTCTCAAGTTTGGTAAGCTGTCCAAGGATGTCCGCCGCGCCCTTATAGCGCAGCATTTCCGCACGCAATACGGGATTCGTACACTGTACGGAGACATAGAGCGGTGAAAGATGAAACCGCTCGATGCGCGAAAAATCCGCCGCGCCCATATTCGTCAGCGTCACAAAATTGCCATAGAGGAAAGAGAGACGATAATCGTCATCCTTGATGGAAAGGCTATGGCGCATATCCGGCGCAATCATATCGACGAAACAAAAATAGCAGTGATTGGCGCACGGACGAATCCCGTCGAAGACAGCGCGCTCGAACTCTACGCCAAAATCCTCGTCGTAGTCCTTGTCGAATTCGATGAGTTCCTGCTCTCCATCCGCATGCTCCACGAGGAGTTCAATCTCCTCGTCTGCCATTGCAAAGCTGAAGTCGATGATGTCGCGCAGGGGCATATCGTTGACGGCAATGATTTTATCCCCCGGCACGAGTTCCAATTCCTCCGCGATACTTCCCTCCAAAACACGCAGAATAACACCTGGATACGTTTTTGCCATACTCCCCTCCTTTCCATGAAAAAGGAGTGATATACATCACTCCTCTTTTGTCTCTATATAGTTATTGGCAATCCTTACTTCAGCCAATCGAGATGCGCCTCGACTTAACCCTCCGTATTCTCGCTCGCCTCTGCCTGCTCAGCCTGATGCTCATCCACGTACTTTTTAATGTCCGCATTGTCCGCGTCACGCTTCGCCTTGGTGATTGAAAGCGAAATACGCTTGCGCTTCGTGTCGATACGGAGCACCTTGACAGTGACAATATCGCCCGTGTGAACCGCCTCGTCGGCACGCTCGATGCGCTTTTCGGCAAGTTCGCCCATCGGGATGAGACCGTCAAAGCCCGGCTCAATCTCCATAAACGCACCGAAGTCCGTCAGCTTGATGATCTTACCTTCGATGAAATCGCCCTCAGCGTACTTTTCCGCCTTCTCGACCCACGGATCCGGAAGCGTATCCTTCACCGAGAGAGAGATGCGCTTTGCTTCGCGGTCAACGCTCTTGACGAAGACATCGAGTTCCTGCCCGACCTCAAGCACCTCGGAGGGATGCTTTACACGATGCCACGCGAGATCGGAGATATGCGCAAGCCCGTCCACACCGCCGATGTCAATGAACGCACCGTAGTCAACGAGGCGCTTGACCGTACCGCGCACGGTCATCTCCGGCTCGATTGCCGAGAATACAGCCTCTTCCTTCTCCGCGCGATCTCGTTCGAGAAGCTTGCGGCGCGAGAGCACGAGGCGGCGCTTCTGGACATCGATCTCGATGATCTCAGCCTCTACCGTCTGATCGACATAGACCGCGAGATCCTTGACGAAGTGCAGCTCCATCTGGGATGCGGGAATGAATCCACGCAGCCCCATGACGTAGGCAACGAGACCGCCCTTGACCTCTTTCGCGATCTTTGCCTCGACCGTCTCACCCTTTTCTTGAATCTCCTCGATGACCTTCCATGCAGCCATCTTGTCGGCTTCTACCTTGGAGAGGCTGCCGCCGTTATCGCCGCCAAGGGACTTGATATAGACATCGATCACATCGCCGACCTTCACGACATCGCGTGCATCGTCCGGCGCTGGAACGGCAAGCTCCCTCTTGGAGACAGGAATCTCCTGCTTGTAGCCGATATCGACATACGCCTCGTCGCGGGATACCTGAACAACCTCCCCTTTGACAACCGTACGCTCTTGGATATCGGGCATATCTTCCTGTTCCAAAAGTTCCTTCATGCTCTGCTCTGACACTGTTTATAAACCTCCTTGATAATCCAGTCCGGTGTAGATGCACCGGCTGTAATACCAATTTTATTAACATGATTCATCCACTCGTCCTGCAGCTCTGCTACAGTCTCAATGTGGTATGTTTTGCATTTTGTTGCGCATATCTGAGCCAGCCGCGAGGTATTCGCACTATTCTTGCCACCAATGACAAGCATCACGTCAACCTTCTCGGCAAGCTCCAAGGCCGCCGTCTGGCGCAGATCCGTTGCCGTACAAATCGTGCGCAGAATCTTGATCTCACGCGACTTCTCCAAGAGACACGACACAATGCTCCGAAACCGTTCGGCCGAGAACGTCGTCTGTGAGACAATCCCAAGTTTTCCGATGTGCGGAAGAGCGCCTGCCTCCTCCTCGGTCTCGATAATACGAGCACCATGCGCCGTCCATTCGAAGATACTCTTGACCTCCGGATGGTTCTTCTCTCCGACAATGACAACCGTATATCCTTCCTCGGATAACCGCTTTGCCGAGAGCTGCGCCTTCTTGACGTGCGGACAAGTCGCATCTACGAGCTCTAAACCGCGTGACTCCGCCTCCTCATACACCTTTGGTCCCACCCCGTGCGAGCGGATGATGACGAGTCCGTCCTCCATCTCGTTGAGTGAGCCGACAGTGCCAACGCCTTCATTCTTGAGGCGCTCCACCATCTGCGGATTATGAATGATCGGACCAAGCGTACTGGACGAGCCATCCGAGGAGGCATTCTGTCGGGCGATCTCTATGGCACGTTTCACGCCATAACAGAACCCCAAATGTTCAGCTAAAATGACCTCCATAGACCTCACCAAAGCGTATATTGATTCTCAATGAATCGACATATACAGAATCCTATCCACACAATCTGAGTAACAGTATAACACGCCTGCCCCGCCCACGCAAATAAAATTTATATTTTTGTTACAGATTCCATCCGCTGACAAGATTTCTTGCTGCAAGGAGTGCAAGGAGTCCGAGAAGAACACTCAGCACAATGTAAAGAATACCGATGACGATCTTTCCCTCCTCGATGAGGGTCAATGATTCCAATGAGAACGTAGAAAATGTTGTAAATCCACCGCAGATTCCCGTCTGCAGGAAGAGGATGACGCGCGGATCTATATTGCTGTGCTTTCCCGCAAGCCCAACGACAAGACCGATGGCAAAACAGCCGATCAGATTGACAGCGAAGGTGGCAATTGGAAATCCTCTGCCGAGTTTTGGAATGATCTGACCAAGGAGATAGCGAAAGATTGCACCGAGTGCGCCGCCCAGACCAACCGCAAGGATGTTCACTGTGCGCCCCCTGCACGCAGATGAGAGGTGTCGTTCATCAGTGTGACGATGGCAAATCCATCATCCTCGAATCGAATTTTGTTGACCGCCGTGTTGAGCTGTGAGATGTGCCAGATCGAACGAATCGGCATCGCCAGAATATCGGCGAGCAGAATGCGGATGGACGCTCCATGAGAGACAATCACAATGCGCTTTCCACGCTCCTGCGCGACAATCTCGCGCACGCGCCCCGCCACACGGCGCTGAAACTCCGGAAACGGCTCGCTCTCGGGAATGTCCGCCTGCTCCGGATCGGTGTAAAAATTCTTCATGGCATTCGGGTTCTCCGCGTTGACATCGTTGAAGTTCCGTCCCTCCCACGCGCCGAAATTCAGCTCGCGCAGCAGCGGATCAGAAATGACCTCCAGTCCGAAACGCTTCGCCAAAGGTGCTGCCGTCTCCATCGCGCGCGTGAGATCGCTCGCGTAGATTGCAGCCACATGGTCGAGCGCAAGATTTCGCCCGAGAGCCGCCGCCTGTGCGCGCCCCTCCGCCGAGAGCGGTACATCCGAATGTCCCTGAAAGCGGCCCGTCTTGTTCCACTCCGTCTCCCCGTGCCGTATGATGATAATTTCCGTCATATCCCGCTCCCATTTCTATGTGTCAAGGTCTAATCTCACAGACAACGCCGCCCGAAATCAATCGTACGGTTTGCATATAGCTGTAGTTTTCACCGAACTCTGCGGCAAGCTCCTGCGTCTTTCTCTCCACATCCGAGGAGCTCAGATCCGACGCCCAGAGTGCGCCGACCACGGTTCCGCTGTGGGCAACGAGAACACCAAGCGAGCCCTTGCTCTGTGCAGCCTGAATGAACGCATCCAGCTGCGGCTTTTCCAGATGCTCTTGATTCAGCCGCGCACTTGCCGTCGCCGCCTGTCCGAGCAGAATTTCCTGTCGATGGCCCTCTGTGCGGAATGCCTGCTCCACCGTTTCAAGCAGCCGGCGATATGCGTCATCCTGACTGCCACGATTCCCCTTACTCTGATAGTAAGCGATTGTATCCACCGTTCCGCCCACATCGAAAATGGAGACGGCAAGGAGCGGCACATTGGCGTACTGTCCGAAAAGCTCCCCCGTCGTATGGCTGACGTGGGAAAGCCCCGAAAAAGCAATGCCGTCACTCGGTTCGATGGCAATGGCAATGTCCATGATCTCCCGTCCTGTGAGTTCTCGCCCGAAAGCACGTGCCGCTGCATAGGAGACTGCCGCAATATCGGCACTCGAGGATGCCATGCCCTTTCCCTGCGGAATCTTCGATTCCAACCGTATGCCGAACGGAAGGACATCCTTGCCAATATGGGCAAGCGTCCGCCGCAGAGCCTCCATCGCCTTTTCCCCAAGCCCATGCACGCCCGTGAACTGATCTGAGACCGTCGCCACGGCATACATGCTGATCGGTGCGGTCACAAGAAACGGCGTCCCATCGAGGACACCTTCGACGAGTTCGCCGCAGGATGCGGGCGCTTTTGCAATTATTTCCATAAAATCCCCCAAATATTCGGATCGGATGATGCCAGTGAAAATACGGCGAGAACAAGAGTCTCCGTGAGCACGGTTGTCGCACCGTAGACATCCCCCGTCACGCCGCCAAGAACATTCGTTATCATGCGGCAGAAGAGGAGGGCAAAAATAGTGCCGAGCACAAGTGCAAGGGCGGGGAGCATGCCCCACGGCAAGACGAGAACTATCGTGGTCAGCGCGGCAATCACGACAGTGCTGCGATCCGCCATATCCGCGAACGTCTTGCCCATGCCGTCCTCACGCGCATAGGGAAAGCACGCAACCGCAAGTACCATTGCGAGTCTGCCGATGATCGGCATGACGAAAAGTGCGGGTACGAGGAGCATAGGCGCCAGATCGGAGAGCAGTGCAAACTGGACGAACATGAGCATAACGAATGATACGACACCAAACGCGCCGACGCGGCTGTCCTTCATAATCTCAAGTTTTCGTTCACGCTCCCGCCCCGAGAACACGCCGTCCGCCGTATCCATAAAGCCATCCGCGTGCAGACCACCCGTCAGGAGAAGCGGCAGAATGAGCAGAAGTGCTGCTGTCAGCGACCGCATTCCGAGCGCATAGAGCAGCAGCCATGCAGCCAGTGCATAGCAAATGCCGAGAACAAGACCAACAAGAGGAAAGAAACGCGTACTGCGCCCGAAATCCTCCGCCGTCCACACGGTTTGTTTGACAAGATGAATACGCGTTAAGAATTGAAGCCCGATCAGAAAAGAATTCATGAAATGCCTCTAGTGAGAGTAATACAGCGACAGGATGTAGTAAAGGAGCAGGAAAAGGACGGTCACGGTATACATGAGACGGATCGCGCCGAGAATGTGCTTCGCCGTAATATCCATATGGGCGTCCCCCATATAGGCGCGGAAGTGGCGCTCGCCAAAGTAATAATTGACGCCCCCGAGGCGGATGTGCAGAGCCCCCGCAACGGGTGCCTCCGCATGACCGCCGTTCGGACTCGGATGCCTTGCAGCATCGCGCACGAGAATGTTCAGTGCGTTGCGCCCGTCATAGCCGAGAAGGAACGCCGCCATCACAAAGAGCACACCTGTAATCCGCGCGGGAACGAAGTTCAGCACATCGTCCACACGCGCCGCCATGCGTCCGAAGTAGAGATAGCGGTCATTCTTATAGCCGAGCATGGAGTCCATCGTATTTGCCGCGCGATAGAGAACAGCGAGCGGCGCGCCCCCAAATGCAAAGAAGAAAAGCGGCGCAATCACGCCGTCCACGGTGTTCTCTGCCACCGTCTCGATTGCCGCACGCGCGGCATCCGCCTCATCGAGTTCTGCCGTGTCGCGTCCAACAATATAGCCGACGTGTTCCCGCGCTGCCGCAATGTCCCCCTTGACGAGCAGCGCATAAATGTCCTGTCCCGCCTTTGCCAGCATACGCGGCGAAATGCAAAAGTAAAGAAGAATGACGCTGACGGCATCCGCGCCCCATGGGACAGGCAACTGACGCGCCGCTAGAAGACACCCCTCGGCAAATGCATAGGAAATGCAGAGCACGAGGAGGGTCAGGAGCGAGCCCATTGCAAATTTCTGCGCGTCACTCCCACGCGTCGGATAGAGCGGCTTCTCCAAAAAACTAATCAAGCGCCCAAGCACGGCGACAGGATGCCATCGCGTCTGCGGATCACCAAGCACAGTGTCCAGCAAAAACGCCGCCATCGCAATCAAGGAGGGCGAGATCATCTGTCTCCCTCCACAATCTCCCGCAGCTTCTCCATGTCGAGACTCGTGCGCACCGTCTCGGCGAGGCGGTCATAGGCGCGCTCCTTCGCCGCGCGGTATCGGTACTGCACAGGCAGCTCCGCCCAGCCACGCCGCACGCGCAGACGATTGAGCAAGGCGCGGCGAAAGTCATCATCATCGAATACACCGTGAATGTATGTGCCGATGACGTGCCCGTCTGCCGAAATGGCACCGTCGTGCACGTCTATCGCTGCTCCTGCCGCCTGAGTGATACGGAACGGACGATGAACATCCTCCATAAAGCGCGTCTCGCCCATATGAATCTCATATCCAAACAGGCTTTTATTTGAAATCTTTTCACCCAAAAAGGTAAAGTCTGCGCACGCCTTGACCTGACGCAGGCGCTTATGCGCCGCAAATGTCGTCTCGATCGGCAGATAGTCGAAGCCCGCCGTCTCATCGTGCTCCGACTCCGTATGCAGTGGATCGCGCACAACGCGACCGAGCATCTGATAGCCGCCGCAGATGCCAAAGAGCGGCGTTCCCGCCGATACACGGCTACAGATCGCGTCCTCCAGCCCCGTTTCACGGATGTAGAGCAGATCCTCCGTCGTATTCTTCGACCCGGGCAGGAGGATGAGGTCAGGGGTCCCGAGATGCTCGGTGGTGCTCACATAGTAGAGCGCAACGTCCGGCTCATTCGCCAGTGCGTCGAAATCCGTAAAGTTCGACAGCTTTGGCGTGCGGATGACGGCAATGCGCAGCTGATCGCTGTGCGCACAAGCATCTCCGTAGTGCTTTTCATCCAGCGATACCGAGTCCTCCTCGTCGATGCCGAGCTGCTCGATATGCGGCACAACGCCGAGCACGGGCTTTCCCGTCTTTTCCTCGAGGAAGTCGAGCGCAGGGGTCAGCAGTGTCACATCACCGCGAAATTTATTGATGATAAGCCCTTTGACGAGGGCGCGCTCCTCCTCGTCGAGGAGTTCCAACGTCCCCACGAGAGAGGCAAGCGCCCCCCCACGGTCGATGTCCGCGATGAGGAGAACAGGCGCGTGCAGATGTTTTGCAACGCGCATATTCACAATGTCATTCGCCTTGAGGTTGATCTCGGCAGGGCTGCCCGCCCCCTCGATCACGAGCAGATCGTAGTTCTCTTGTAGGAAGTCAAGCGCCTCCTCGACCGCGCCCCACGCCTTGAGCGAATAGCCCTTGTGGTACTCGCGTGCGCTCATATTGCCGACCGGCTCGCCCATGATGACAACCTGCGACTGCGAATTCCCCGTGGGTTTCAGCAGGACGGGATTCATATGAACCTCGGGGGCAAGCCCCGCCGCCTCTGCCTGTGCGACCTGCGCACGTCCCATCTCACGCCCGTCAAGTGTGACATAGGAATTCAGCGCCATGTTCTGCGCCTTGAACGGCACGACACGCTTCCCCTCCTGCCGAAAGATACGGCAGAGGGCAGTCGTCAAGATGCTCTTGCCCACATGGGAGCTCGTCCCCATCAGCATAATGCTCTTTGCCATCAGATCGCCTCCGCAATTTTTTTGATGTTCACGGGAATGCCACAGGTGACGAGATAGACCTCTGCGGCACTGCGTGCAATCTGCTGATTCGCAAGCCCCGCCATATCGCGGTAGAGGCGCCCGAGACGATGTTCGGGCACAATGCCCGCACCAACCTCGTTCGTAACGAAGATCGTCGTCGCCTCCACCTCCTGTGCTGCTTGAACGAGCGCGCCGATCCGCTCCTCCACATGGAGGACGAAGGAGTCACGCTCCTGCTCGTCTTCGGGGTATTGGAGCATATCATTGCTCAGAAACATCGTAATGCAGTCAAAGAGAATCACACCGTGCGACTCTCCCGCCGCACGGATGGCATTCTCCGAAAAAAAAGGCGCCTCATAGGTCGACCAGTCGGCGGGACGGCGCGCCTGATGGAGATCGACGCGCTGACGCATCTCCGCATCGTAGACCTGCGCCGTTGCGATGTAGGCGACGTGTACCCCCGCGGCAGCACAGTGCGCGGCATAGCGCTCGGCAAAGGCCGATTTTCCGGAGCGGACACCGCCCGTCACAAGGATTATCTGCCCCATCTGCGACATGCCTCCACGAAATGCTTTGCCGCCTCCTGACAGCCTGCAAAATGCAGATGCAAATAGCTGCCGAGTGCGTTCTGATAGATATGACCTGCGGGGTACTGCGCATGATTGCGCAGCTTCGTAAAGCGGAAGGGCCGCACCGCTGCAGCCTCCTCATCCGCCTCCTCCACAGAGAAGTGGAATTCATGACCGTGGAGCACAAGCCCCGGCGCACCGAGCACGGTGTTCACCAGCTGCTCCGCCTCCACATAGCCGACCATCTGCAGCTTCTCCGTCATGCGCGCGCGTGCGGGAAAGATCCCAATCATCTCATGTTCTGCCCCGTCGAAGTCAATCAGGGAACGCATCAGATACATATAGCCGCCGCATTCGGCGTAGATCGGAATCCCCGCCTCTGCCGCGCGGCAGATCGAGGCACGCATCGCCGTATTCTCCGCCAGACGGCGCGCAAACATCTCGGGGAAGCCGCCGCCGATGATGATGCCGTCCACATCGGGCAGCACCTCATCATGCAGAGGGCTAAACGTGACGATCTCTGCGCCGTGTGCCTCGAGCTCTGCGAGACTCGCCGCATAGTAAAAGGAGAATGCCTCGTCGCGTGCGACACCGATACGAACAGAGGCAGCGGCCTCCGTATGCACAGGAGACGCAACGGAGAGCGGAGAGGCACTGCGAGCCAGTTCCAAAATCCCGTCCAGATCGAGCCCTGCCTCGACGCGCTCTCCGACAGCGGCAATCGTCGCTGCCGCTGCGTGTTCTTCGACGGGCGTCAGTCCGAGATGCCGCTCGGGCAAAGCCAGCGCTGCATCACGACGCAGTGCGCCGTAGACACGCAGATCGATGCCCTTCATCGCCGTGCGCACCATCTCCTCATGCGTCTCGCTGCCGAGGCGGTTGAGAAGCACACCCGCAAGATCGACCACAGGATCATAGACGCGAAAGCCGAGCGCCGTTGCCGCTGCAGATGCCCCAACGGATTTTGCATCAATGACGAGCAGGACGGGCGCATCGAGTGCCTTTGCTATTGCAGCCGTCGAGCTGACACCGTGCCGCCCACCGTCATAGAGTCCCATGACACCCTCGATGACGGCAATGTCAGCATCTGCGCATTCGCGCGCGAAGATCTCCGTCAGACGCGCCTCCGGCACGAGCCATGTGTCCAGATTATGCCCCGTGCGTCCACTCGCCAGCTGATGATAGCCGAGGTCGATGTAGTCCGGTCCCACCTTGAAGGACTGCACACGCAGACCGCGCGCCCGAAGGGCTGCAAGAAGCCCTGTCACAAGCGTGGTCTTGCCGCCGCCTGACTGCGTCGCCGCAATCACAATGCGCGGGATATTCCACTGCATGAATCCATCTCTCCTTAGGGGCGCGTGTTGTCAATGAGATACATGAGCGCGTTGATCGCCGCAGCGGCAATCGGACTGCCGCCCTTCGTGCCCTCGACGGTGATATACGGGACGACCCCGTGCGATGCAAGCGCCGCCTTGGACTCTGCCGCCCCCACAAAACCGACGGGAATGCCGACGATACACGCGGGACGGATGCCCTCCTCACGCACGAGGCGCAGCACTTCGAAGAGTGCTGTCGGGGCGTTGCCGATAGCGACAATGCTGCCATCAAGAGCCTTGCCAAAATGGCGCATGGCAACCATCGAGCGCGTAATCCCCTCCTCCTTTGCGCGGACGGCAACCTCGGGATCGGCAACCAGACAGTGCACCTCACCGCCAAACGAGGCGAGTTTCTTCTTGTTGATGCCCGTGCGCACCATCTCGACATCGGTATAGATATGTGCGCCCGCCTTCAGCGCCTCAATGGCACGGTCGATCGCCTCAGGATGCACACGCGTGATCGGCGCATAGCCGACATCGCCCGACGCATGGATCAGACGCGAATAGAGCTTCGTTTCGCGCTCATCCAGATGAAGCCCCTCCAGATGGGGAGCAATCAGCTCCATGCTGCGGTTTTCAATCGCCATCGGCTCCTTGATAAAATCCATGAATAACTCCTATTTCTATGATTCGCTGACCGAATCGACAAATGCCTTTACTTCTTCATAGCTGTGTGCCAAATGCGGATAGGAAAGCACGGGGCGGTCGATCACGACGACAGGCAGATTGAGATCTGCCGCCGCCTGGAATTTGGCATCTGTGCCGCCAATCGTCCCGCTGTTCTTTGTGATGATGACATCCGCCTTGTACTTCTCATACATACTGCGGTTCAGTTCCCGCGAGAACGGCCCCTGCATCGCAATGATCTGCGCCGGCGTCAGCCCCAGCCCCTCACAGAGCGCAATGACCTCCGCCGTCGGCAGAACACGTGCGATGAGTGTGCAGTCTGCAAGAGGCTCCGCCTTTACGAAGCGCTCCAGATTGCGGCTGCCCGTCGTCAAAAATATATTTTTCCCAAATTGTGCCGCAACCTCTGACGCCTCCTCATAGGAGTGTACGAGGTGCACATTCTCATACGAAATATCCGTCAAATCGCGCTCAAAGCGGATGTAGGGAATCCCCGCCGCCGTGCACGCCGTCATCGCGTTGCGCGAGACGTTGACGGCATAGGGATGGGTCGCATCGACAAAGACGTGTACGCCGTGCTCCGCAAAAAAGGCACGCAGGCCATTCTCATCGAGCGGCGTGTCGTTGATGAGGAGGCGGCCGCTGCCGCTCTCGCGCTGCTCTGCAATGAGCTGCTGCCCGTAAGAGCTGACGACCGATGCCGCCACGTCATATCCCGCCGCACAGAGCCTGCGCACAATCTCACGTCCGTCCTGCGTGCCCGCCGCCGTGAATATCAAAGCCCCGGCTCCCGCTTCTGATAGCCGCGCGGCGTAATCATCCAGTCGCCCACCGTCCGCGTCTTCGAGTTGCCAATGATGACGATCGAGAACATATTGATGTCCTCCTTCGTAAAGTCACCAAGCGTGGAGATCAGCGTCGCCTCATTCGCACGGCTTGCACCCGTCACGATGCCGACAGGCGTCTCGGGCGCACGGTGACGCAGGAAAATCTCCTGCACGGCCTTGATCTGACCCACGCGTTTATTGCTGCGCGGATTGTAGAGTGCCGTGACAAAGTCACCCTGCGCTGCGAGCTCTGCGCGTTCCTGAATGATCTCCCACGGCGTGAGCAGATCCGAGAGACTGATGACAACGAAATCATGCATAATAGGTGCACCCAGGAGCCCTGCCGCCGCACTCATCGCCGAGACGCCGGGGATGACGCCGCCGAATTCCGGCTTTTCCGCCTCATCCATCTTCACAAGCAGCTCGAGCACAAGCCCCGCCATCCCATAGATGCCGGCATCGCCGCTCGAGATGACAACCACCGTCTCACCTTCCGAGGCTGCCTTGAGCGCAGCGCGGCAGCGGTCAATCTCCTGCGTCATGCCCGTATCGAGCACCTTTTTCCCATCGACCAACTCCCTGATCAGCTCAATGTAGCGCTTGTAGCCGACGACCGTCGTCGCCTCCTCAATCGTACGCCGTGCGCGGTAAGTCATGTCATCCAGACTGCCGGGGCCGATGCCCACAACACTTATTTTTCCCATAAGAGCGCCACCGTCACTTTCCCAAATGATGTTTTCCCGAGCGCCATGCGCCCGCCTGCTTTATCTGCCGCACAGAGCGCCGCCGCCTCGGATACATTCCCGACGCCGATCGTCTGCCGGACAAAATCGGACTCTTTTAGCCCGTATCGTTCAATCATTGCTGCAAGTGCATCGTTCGGGAAGAATCGGATCTCCCGTCCGAGCGTTTCTGCCGCTGCAAGCAGCCCCGCCTCATCGCGCTTTACCATCGTGCTCGCAAGGAGGTCGATGTCAGACGGCTCCCTGCCGATCATGCTGCATGCTTCTGTCAGCGCACGCAGAATCTTCGCCTCGGGCACACCCGCACGGCAGCCGACCCCCGCAATCAGACGGCGCGGCACGAGATACAGTGTGCGTGGGGCGTTTTCCTGCAGAAGATCATCCGCCGCCGTGATAACGACGCGGTACTCATCCGCACCCACGGGCGGTACCTCCCCGCGAAAGAGACGCGCCTGCTTTTCCTCTGCGCGCAGCTGCGCTTCATAGAATGCGGCATGAGGCAGATCGCTTGCAATGTAATACGCGATCTCCTTCCCCTCAAGCAGAGCCGTGTTGAGCACCTGTATCGCCGATTTCGGCACGGGACGCAGGGCAAGCCGCGCGGCAATCGCGTCCGGCGCAAGTGTGCCCGTCACATCCGTTGCCGTCGTAATGACGGGGTCGGCGCCCACCGCCGCGCAGAGGCTGCGCGTTAGTTCATTTGCGCCGCCGATGTGCCCGGAGAGGAGGCTGATGCCGTGATGTCCCGCCTCGTCAAAGACGATAACGGCGGGATCATATAATTTATTTTCTACATAGGGCGCAATCATGCGCACGACAATGCCCGTCGCCATCACACAGATGAGCGCATCATAGCGCGTGAACGCCTCCCGCATGACATCTGCGAGGCGTTCAAAATACACGGTGTCGTGCTCAGTCGAAACGGCACTGCCGCGCAGGCGCTCGGGCAGATGCATCGTTGCGCCGCCCTCCAACGCACGAGCAAGGCGATGTGCGAGCGCCGCCCCGCCCGCAGTGAGCGCAAAGAGCGCTGTTCTCATTGTTTTGCGTCCCGGAACATATGTGAGAACTGCGGCGCATAAAGCTGTGAGAGATTGTACTCCGTATCAAGACAGTCACCAACCACGATCATCGCCGTACGGTCGATCTCCTCCGTCTTGACCTGCTCTGCTATCGTCGCGAGCGTGCCGCGCAGAATCTTCTGCTCCGGCCATGTGGCGCGCTGCACAATGGCAATCGGCGTGGCGTCCTCGTAGCCGCCCGCAATGAGTTCTGCCACAACCTCCTCGATCATTGAAATCGAAAGGAAGATACACATTGTCGCATGATGTGAAGCGAGGCTGCGCAGCTTCTCGCGCTCCGGCACGGGCGTGCGCCCTTCGTTGCGCGTGATGATGACCGTCTGCGAGATGCCGGGCAGCGTGTACTCCTGCCGCAATGCTGCTGCCGTCCCAAGGAAGGAACTCACGCCCGGCACAACATCATAGTCGAAGCCGCGCTTCTCCCACGCATCCATCTGCTCCTGGATTGCCCCGTAGATCGCGGGATCACCCGTATGCAGACGCACGGTCATCTTTCCCTCGTCCTCTGCCCGTGCGATCACCTCAACGACCTCATCAAGTGTCATATGTGCAGAGTTGTGAATCTCTGCGCCCTTCTTGCACATATCGAGAAGCGCGGGATTGACAAGCGAACCGGCATAGATGACAACATCCGCCTCCGCGAGATAACGCGCCCCCTTCACCGTAATGAGCTCGGGATCACCGGGACCCGCACCGACAATATGAATCATATTTCTTCCTCACTTTCTCTGAGCCGTAATAATGTATATGGGGTTGAGAGCCTTTGCCATATCGTACGAACCAACGCGCTCGAGCCTGCTGATCTGCACCTGTATCGCCTCATAGGTATAACGGTCTACATGTGCATGAAAATAGTCCAGACAGGCGGCGACCGTCTGCATTGTGATCGCGTTTGCCACAATGCGCCCATTGGGGCGCAGACGCTCCCCGATAAGATCCAGAATATCTGCGAGACGTCGTCCGCTGCCGCCAATGAGTGCCACATCCGGCGCGGGCAGTCCTGCCAGAGCGTCGGGAGCAGCCCCCTCCACAACGGTGATATTTTCCACGGAGAATTTCGTTGCATTCTCCGCAATCAGTTCGATGCCCTCGGGATTCTTCTCGATCGCGTACACATGTCCCGCAGGCGCGAGCCGTGCTGCTTCGATTGAGAGTGAGCCCGTACCCGCTCCAACGTCATAGACGACGGCATCGGGAGTGATCTGTGCCTTGACGAGTGTGAGGATACGAATTTCCTCCTTCGTCATGGGCACCTTGCCGCGCACAAACGCCTCGTCCTTGATTCCAAGATTCATCAATGCTTCTCCTCATGCGTGCAAACGACAATCACACCGTGCCCGATGCCCTCGCTCTCTGCCGCGCTTCCAATTGTTGTTTCTAAAATCTGCTCATCCGCGTACGAAAGACGCGTGCAGACATACATTGTATCGTTGCTTTTCCATCCGTGCGCCATGAGTCGCGCAGCGATGGTCTGCGAATTGTTCCGCCCATCCGTCAGCATACCGAGAACCGTGCCATCTAAGCGAACGAGCTCCGCCTCCAGAGGCTCTCGCCCATGAAAGCTGAGGAGGCGCGCAGAGTGCCACGGCAGCGCCAGGCGCGCAAATGCCATCTGCAGGGAGCTGATCCCCGGAATGACCTCGATCTGACCGAGAGGAAAGCTGCGCCGCAGCGCATCGAGCAGCGAATAGTAGCCGGGGTCGCCCGAGACCATGACCACGACATCATCCGTCTCGAGTGCTTCCCGTATAAAGGAAAGTACAGACGGAATATCTGCGCCGATGGCGCATTCCCGCACCCCGCTGTGGGAAAAATCAGCAAGCGCACGCTTCCCCCCGACAAGAGTACGCGCATTTTCGATTGTTTTCTGTGCTTTTGGCAACAAATACGCAGAATCTCCGGGGCCGATTCCGACAACGATAATTTTATGACTCACCTATAGTCTCCATCCATAGCTGCGGGCAAAATCGCGCGCCCGCGCATCCGCACCGAGAATATCCCCGGCGAAGTTCACCATCAATGCACCAACCTCGACCTTACCGAAGAGATAGCGCTCCGCACGGACGTGCACGCGCTCGGCGATGACGGCACAGACGCGCTCGGCAAGTCCCGCCGCAGCAATGACCTCCATCGCATCCTCTGTCGTATTCGACGCAAGAACCGCGCGCACGCCCTCTTGCCCGAGCCCCTCCGCCGCCGCATAGGCGGCAAGTGTCTCAAGGCGCGCGTCCGCAATGCGATTGTGCGTATGGAATACACCCGCAGCCATCTTCACAAGCTTACCCGTATGTCCGAGGATGAGGATCTTCTCCGCGCCACGCTCCGCAGCGCTGTCCAACATGAAGCCGATGAAATTGCTCGTCTCGATCAGCGCCGACGGTGAGACACCAAGCGAAAGTGCAATGCGTTCCCCAATCTTTCCGGGGACAAAGACGAGCACGGGCTCACCTGCTGCAAGCGCAACATCGATCTGCGGCACGAGGGAGTCCTTGAACGCCTCCTCCGACATCGGACGAAGCACGCCCGTCGTCCCGATCACGGAGATCCCGCCCTCGATGCCGAGCACGGGATTGAGCGTTTTCTTCGCGAGCTCCACACCTGCGGGGATGGAGATTGTCACGCGCGCGCCGACATCGGCGCTCCCCGTCATCTCCTCCACAACGTTGCGGATCAGGTTCCGCGGTCCCTTATTGATCGACGGCTCTCCGACGGGCAGACTCATGCCGCGTTTCGTTACTGTACCAACGCCCTCGCCCGCACAGAACTCAATGCCCTCTGCCTCATCGCGCAACGCGAGCGTTGTGAACACAGAGACGCCGTTTGTAATGTCGGGGTCATCCCCCGAGAACTTCACGACCTCAGCACGAATGCCCTCCGCAGTCTCCACAACATCCTTCACAGGAATCGTCAGAGGTGTGCCGTCCAGCGCCGTCAGCGCGACCTCGTGCCAGTCCGCGCCCGCCATGTAGAGGAATGCCGCCTTGACCCCCGCTGCCGCACACGCCCCTGTTGTATATCCGCTGCGTAATTCGCCCTTTGCCATACAAATAATCTCCACAAGAGAAAACAGAGTTATTATAACATTCTTCTACCAAAATGAAAAGGGAGCGCCGTGCTTTTCACACAACGCTCCCGCATACGATTCAAATATGACGATAGAGACCAATGACCTTGCCGAGGATCTGCACATCCGTCTCGTAGAACGGCTCCATCGAATCATTCTCCGGCTGCAGGCGTATACAGGTCTTCTCGCGAAAGAAGCGTTTTACCGTTGCCGACTCACCATCGACGAGCGCAACCACGATCTCTCCATCATTTGCCGTCGGCTGTTGACGCACGAGAACAAAGTCCCCGTCGAAGATGCCGACATTGATCATACTGTCGCCCTGTATGCGCAGCATAAAGACATCCTCTGCCGTACCGATCAGCCCGCGAGGAAAGGAAAACACATCCTCGACATTCTGCTCCGCAAGAATCGGCTCGCCCGCCGTCACAACACCGACAAGTGGCACGGGGATCGTACGCCCCCACGGGTTCTCGCCCATGATGTCGATGGCGCGCGGCTTTGTCGCATCGCGACGGATGGCGCCGTTCTCCTCGAGCATGGAGAGATAGCGATGCACCGTCGAGCTGGACTTCAGACCGACCGCTGTTCCGATCTCACGCACCGAGGGTGGATAGCCCTTCTCGACCAAAAAATCTTTGATATACTGCAAAATTTCGGATTGACGCCGTGTGGATATTCTGGTTTTCTTCACGGTAATACCCCCTGACAGGTTCGTTCGTACGCATAGAGTCTTCTCTATTGTAGCATATATACGTTCTAAAAAAAAGAGGGTTTTGAAAAAAATCGTCAATTCGTATCAAATTTTTGTTCTGCAACGTGCAGAATGCCGTCACGGCGCTCCTTCGATGCGGCAAAAAAATCGTGCACCGCCTGACGGTTTCCGCACTCTACCGCTGTGATGACCTCGCCGAGAATCGCCTGCAGACCACGCAGAGAGTCCGCAATCGGCACAGCATTCGTCATGCAGATGTCTGCCCACATATCCGCATTGGACGATGCAATGCGCGTGGTATCCTTAAATCCACCGCCGATGAGCTTCAGACAGGAGTCCAGATCATCGCCGCTGCGGTTGAGCAAGGTGACGAGCGCGGCCGCCGCAAGATGCGGCACGTGGCTGATAACAGCTGCACAGCGGTCGTGCTGCGCGAGATCGAGCGTGGTAAAGTTCGCGCGCGTATACCTGAGCAGCGCCATCAGTCGCTCTTTGACTTCCCGCGGCACCATCTCGTCGTCGATGATGACGTACGCCTTGTGTGCAAAGAGATCTTTTGTCGCCGCAGCGACACCGCTCTTCTCCCGCCCCGTCATGGGATGCCCCGGCACATAGTAGATCTGCGGCGGCAGAATCCTATGCAGCGCCTCGTAGACATATCCCTTCGTACTGCCGGCATCGGTCAAAATCGCGCCGTCTTTGAGGTGCGGCAGGATGCGCTCGACCATCGGCACGATCTGCAGGACGGGCGGACTGAGATATATGATGTCCGCATCCCCCACCACAGCTTCAAGGTCGGATGAGGCAAAATCTACGGCGCCGCACGCCATTGCCGCACGCATAGAAGCCTCCGTGCGGCAGAGCCCCGTGATATAGATCTCCTTGCCAAGCGCATCCTTGAGCGCGAGTCCGAGTGAGCCGCCGATTAGCCCGACCCCGATGATGGCGAGCTTCGTCCCACTCATACGCGCCGACCAACGGCGGGCGCGATCTGGCGCACCTCATCCATCAGCTGCTCAAAATTGCGTGGTACAAGACTCTGATCGCCATCTGAGAGTGCGCATTCCGGATGGCAGTGCACCTCGATGATGAGTCCGTCCGCACCAACGGCAACAGATGCGCGCGCCAGCGGGCGCACCATCTGCCAGCGTCCCGTCCCGTGACTTGGGTCTGCAATGACAGGGAAATGCGTGAGTTCCTTGAGGGCAGCGATTGCATTGAGATCCATCGTATTGCGCGTGAATGTCTCATAGGTACGGATGCCGCGCTCGCAGAAGATGATGTTCTCGTTCCCACCTGAGGCAATGTACTCGGCAGCGTTCAGCCATTCACTGATCGTTGCGGAGAGTCCGCGTTTGAAGAGTACCGGTGTCTGTACCTTGCCAAGTGCTTTGAGCATCTGGAAATTCTGCATATTACGCGCACCAACCTGCAGCAGATCGGCATACTCCGTCACAATCCCAATATCATCCTTATCCACGATTTCAGTGACGACGCGAAGCCCCGTCTTATCCCCCACATCGCGGAGAATCTTCAGACCATCAAGTCCCAGTCCCTGAAAATCATAGGGGCTTGTACGCGGCTTGAATGCACCGCCACGCAGGAATTGAGCACCGGCCGCCTTGACCTTGACCGCAACGTCATAGAGCTGATCATAGCTTTCGACCGAGCAGGGACCCGCCATGATCGCAAGCTGCTCGCCGCCAACGGGGAATCCGGCTACATCCACAATCGTGTTTGCCGGATGGAAATCCCGGCTGACGAGCTTGTACTTCTCCGTAATCCGAACTGTTTTCTCAACACCATCCATCATCATATTCATCTCAAGCCCTGCAATGAGTTTCTTATCACCGATCACACCGATGATGAAGCGATCCTCCCCCTGTGAGAGATGGGTACGCAGCCCCGACTGTTCAATCTTTGCAACCACCTGATCGATATTTTCCTGCGTGGCTCTGGAATTCATAACAACAATCATAATGCGCCTCCATCATACCTTAATCATAGCAATTTCGTCACAATTCGGATACTTCGGGCAGTCAATGCACTCTTTCCAAACCTTTTGCGGTAATTCCTCGCGGCTGATGCGGATAAAGCCGAGCTTACGGAAAAAGTCGGGTTTATAGGTGAGCGTGAACACCTTTTCGATGCCGAGCGCATCCCCCTCTACGAGCAGACGGCGCACAATCTCCGCGCCGATCCCTTGCCGCGTATGTTCAGGCGCAATTGCCATCATGCGCACCTCGGCGAGACGATCCCACATGATGTGCAGCGCACCTACACCGATGACAGCCCCCTCATCCTCTGCGACAATCATATCGCGCAGATTCTCGTAGAGCGTATTCCGCGAGCGCGGGAGCATTTCGCCCTGCGTCGCATAGATATGCACAAGTCCGTAGACGGACTCAATGTCATCAAACCGTGCCTTTCGGTAAATCATGCCCTCACGCTCCCTTCTCCAATGCAGTTAGATGGCACTCGGACAGACCGGTGCAAGTGGGCACTCCCCGCAGAGCGGCTTGCGCGCCTTGCAGAGTTGACGCCCGTGCAGGATCAGCCAGTGATGCGCATCGCTCCAATCCTCGCGCGGGATTGCCTTTTGCAGCCCCTTCTCCACCTCGAGCGGCGTCTTGCCGACCGCAAGCCGCAAACGATTCGCCACGCGGAACACATGCGTATCGACGGCAATCGCAGGCGCGTGAAATGCGACGCTCATCACGACATTGGCCGTCTTGCGTCCGACCCCCGGGAGTTTTTGCAGCGCCTCAAAGTCCGCCGGAACCTCCCCGCCATACTCCCGCAAGAGAATATCGCAGGTCTCAAGGATGTGCTTCGCCTTCATGCGGAAAAAACCGCAGTCGTGAATCGCTGCCTCGAGCTCCGCCTGCCCAAGCGCCGCAATCGCCTCCGGTGTATTCGCACACGGGAAGAGTCTGCTCGTCACGAGATTCACGCGCACATCTGTGCACTGCGCCGAGAGAATCACCGCGATGAGGAGTTCAAACGGTGTCTTGAATTCGAGCGCAGGCTTTGCATTGGGATAGAGATTGCGGAGGATGTGGAGCTGCTCCGCCTTGATGGCTTTCGTTACTCTCATATCAGTTCGTCAGCGACCTCGTCGGCGCGGGAATCCGCCCGCCGCGCGCGATGAACGCCGCTGAACTGAACCCGCTGCGCACGGGAACGATCGGTGAGTAGCCGAGGAGCCCGCCGAACGATACGCCCTCGCCGACCTTCTTGCCGGGGACGGGGATCACGCGCACTGCGGTTGTCTTGTTGTTCACCATGCCGATCGCCGCCTCATCTGCGATGATTGCCGCAATCGTGGCGGCGGGCGTATCCCCCTCAATCGCAATCATATCCAGACCAACCGAACAGACGCAGGTCATCGCCTCAAGCTTCTCAATCGACAGACTGCCGCGCTGAACCGCATCGATCATCCCCTCATCCTCGCTCACGGGGATAAATGCACCTGAGAGCCCACCGACGTGAGAGCTTGCCATGAGGCCGCCCTTCTTCACCGCATCGTTGAGCAGCGCAAGCGCCGCTGTCGTGCCGGGTGCGCCGCACGCCTCAAGCCCCATTTCCTCAAGGATGCGCGCCACGCTGTCCCCTACCTCCGAGGTCGGAGCGAGCGAGAGGTCGATGATACCGAACGGCACGCCGAGACGGCGTGCAGCCTCGCGCGCCACAAGCTGTCCCACGCGCGTGATCTTGAACGCCGTGCGCTTGATCGTCTCGGCAATCTCCGTAAAGTCTGCCCCCTTGAGATCCTCAAGCGCGTGCTTGACGACACCGGGTCCACTGACCCCGACGTTGATCACGCGATCCCCCTCGGAGACACCGTGGAATGCGCCTGCCATAAAGGGATTATCCCCGGGCGCGTTGCAGAATACAACGATCTTCGCGCAGCCGATAGCCTCCTGCTCGCGCGTCAGCTCCGCCGTGCGCTTGATCACATCGCCCATCTCGCG
>CAUVMF010000015.1:0-22146 GCA_963552975.1 uncultured Selenomonas sp. | reverse complement strand
CTGAGCTTCGCCCCGAGGATATCGACTATATCAATGCACATGGCACCTCGACGCATATGAACGATCTTTGCGAGACCGAGGCGATCAAGACGGTATGGGGGGAAGCGGCAAAGGATGTTGCAGTCTCCTCGATCAAGTCCATGACGGGACATCTCCTCGGTGCTGCGGGCAGTGTCGAATTGATTGCCTCTGCACTCGCTGTCGAGAACGATATGCTCCCGCCGACGATCAACTACGATACGCCGGATGAGGGTCTCGATCTCGACTATGTACCGAACGTGGCACGCGCGAAGACGGTACGTGCGGCGATCTCGAACTCCTTTGGCTTCGGCGGGCACAATGCCTGCCTCGTCGTCAAAAAGTATCAGAAGTAAAACAATGGTATATGCAATGACAGAGAAAAGACGCGCAGAACTTGTGCGTCTTTCTGAACAAATGAGAGTTCCCTTTAGTAACCTCGCACTCTTGGATGAGGCACTGACCCATCCGTCCTATACGAATGAGGCGAAGAACGCTATACCGCATAACGAACGTCTGGAGTTTCTGGGCGATGCCGTGCTGGAGCTTGCCTCCAGCACGTATTTGTATGCACGTTTTCCGGAGTGCTCCGAGGGGGAGCTGACGAAGATGCGCGCGAGTCTTGTGCAGAGTGAGACCTTGGCACGCCTTGCACGGCAGCTTGACCTCGGCAGCTATCTGCTGCTCGGACGCGGCGAACTGCACAATGGGGGCGCTGATCGCCAGAATAACCTTGAGAATGCCTTTGAGGCGGTGATTGGCGCTGCCTATCTCGATGGTGGGTGGGAGACCGCATGCGACTACGTAGCGCGTCAGCTTGCAGACGAGGTGCAGCTTGTTCAGCGGACGCATGTCATGCGGGATTACAAGACCGCCTTGCAGGAGCTTGTTCAGCAGAAGCGCCATGCGACGATCTCCTACAAGCTCATCGCTGAGACGGGACCTGACCACGATAAACGCTTCACAACGCGTGTCCTCATCGACGGACAGTCGATGGGGGAAGGCACGGGACGCAGCAAGAAGGAGGCGGAGCAGCACGCAGCCGCAGCTGCACTCAGCTGTATCAATCAGAAATCAGAGCATTCGTAACGTCTTAAACTTCAATTAGACTTTCCATTGGAGCACATATCATTTCTTGACTTTTGCGCCGTGCTCCGATAATATAAATCCGTTATGGCAGGGACGCTCATGCGGTTACCTGCCCTTCTTCATAGAAATGTAGAGAGCAATTCACATGGATGTGGGGAATGGGAAAGAGGAGGTTTTTTACTTGTTTGAGCATAAAAAAGGGCTTGGCGTTCTTGTCGCTGTGATCTTTGCGCTGGGCACTCTTCTGACCGGCTGTGGCGGTGGTCAGAAGGGGGGCGCGCGTCCGACGTCCGTCAAGGCGATGAATGTTCTGCGCCAGGACACACCGCTCACGCATGTCTATGCGGGGCAGATCATGGGCACGGATGAGGTAAAGATCCAGTCGCGTGTCTCCGGCAATATCGTGGAGAAATATATCGTGGGCGGGCAGTCCGTCTCTGCGGGGCAGCCGCTCTACCGTATTGACGCGCGTCAGTATGAGAGCGCACTCCTTCAGGCCAAGGCAGTCCTTGCACAGTCCGAGGCGACGCTCAATAATGCCCGCACGGATCTTGCACGCTATCAGCAGCTCTATGCGAGTGCGGCGGTGTCTGAGCAGACACTCTCCACGCAGCAGGCACAGGTGGATGCCTATGAGGCTGCTGTCGCGGCAAATGCGGCACTCGTGCGTCAGGCACAGGAAAACCTCGATGATACGATCATCTATGCGCCCATGTCCGGACAGCTCTCCGTTGATGATGTGGCGATGGGCACATTTGTCTCGGCGGGGACAACGACACTCGTCTCGATGGGGACATCGAATCCAATCTTTGCCCAGTTCAGCCTCTCGGAGAATGAGTATTTGAACTTTGTCGAGCAGGCGGCGCAGCAGGGCGGCATCGGGGCGGTCGTTGTGGAGCTGACGCTTTCCAACGGCTCGAAGTATCCGATCATCGGACACATTGTCACCTCTGACCGCGCGCTTGCGGCGCAGACGGGGACACTCACGGTCAAGGCGCTCTTTGACAATCCGGACGGTCTGCTTCTTCCGGGGATGTTCGCGCGCGTCAGCCTCATCGGCGATACCATCCCGAACGCCGTGCTCGTTCCGGAGCGTGCCGTTCAGCAGCTGCTCGGCAAGTCCTTTGTCATGCTCGTGGGCGAGGATAACAAGGCGGTTGCCCGCACCGTCACGCTTGGCGATAAGATCGGCAGCTACTATATCGTCAAGGACGGTCTCGACACCTCGGACATTGTCGTGGTCGAGGGGCTGACCACGCTCCAGGAGGGCGGCGATCTTGCCGTGACAATGGTGACGGCTGACGAGATGGGATTCTCGCTTGAGGGGGATACCTCCAACTTTAACACGCGTGAACTCACGCCTGCGAAGTAAGGAGGAGATCCTTTGGCAAAATTTTTTATCCATCGACCGATCTTTGCGATTGTCATTGCGGTGATGATTGTCATCGTCGGCACGCTCGCGGGTCTTTCGCTGCCAATCGCGCAGTATCCGCAGATCTCACCGCCGACGGTTGCCGTTTCGGCGAACTATACGGGGGCAAGTGCTGCCGTTGTCAATGAGACGGTGGCGCAGGTCATCGAGGAGCAGATCAACGGGACACAGGGGATGGACTACATGAGTTCCACCTCTGACGATACGGGGCGTTACAGCCTGTCCGTCACGTTCGATGTCGGCACAGACGGCGATATGGATGCCGTCAAGGTGCAGAACAATGCTGCAGGTGCAAATGCGAGCCTGCCGTCCTCCGTGCAGGCGGCGGGCGTTACGACGCGCAAATCCTCGGGACAGATGGCGTACTTCGTCTCCCTCTACTCCGAGGACGGGACGTATGACCGCGCCTTCATGAAGAACTATGCAACGCTCTACTTCCTCGATGCGATCAAGCGTGTCAGCGGCGTAGGCGAGGTGCAGGTGTTCGGTGCGGACTATGCGATGCGCATCTGGATGAACCCGGATCGTCTCGCGGAACTCGGTCTGACTGTCGCCGATGTTACGGCGGCGATCAAGGAGCAGAACGTACAGGCACCTGCCGGAACGGTCGGTGGTATGCCGACCACGAACGGGCAGGAGAAGCAGTTCACGGGCAAGGTGCAGGGGCGACTGACGACCCCCGAGGAGTTCGGCAACGTCATCATCGCATCGGGCAAGGACGGCACGTTTGTCCGTCTGAAGGATGTTGCACGCATTGAAACGGGCGAGCGTCAAAATAGTATCGTTGCGAAATTTAACGGCTACCCCGCCGTCGGTTTCGGCATTCAGCTGACCTCCGACGCAAATGCGATGATTACGCTCGCCGAGGTGCGCAAGATCCTCGCGGAGGCGGAGAAGACCTTCCCACCCGGGCTCAAGATGAAGTCGGTCTTTGACAGTACGGACTACATCAACGCGTCCATCAAGGAGGTTGTGCATACCTTCCTTGAGGCGCTGCTGCTCGTCGTGCTCGTCATCTTCCTCTTTTTGCAGAGCTGGCGCGCGACGCTTATTCCGCTGCTCGCCGTACCCGTGTCCCTCATCGGTACATTCGGCGCATTCGTCCTGCTCGATTTCTCCATCAATACGCTGACGCTCTTTGCCATGGTGCTTGCGATCGGTCTTGTCGTCGACGACGCGATTGTCGTCATTGAGAACGTCGAGCACCACATGGAGAGCGGACTGAGTCCTGTTGATGCGACGGAGCGTGCGATGTCCGAGGTGCAGGGGCCTGTTGTCGCGATTGCCTTTGTACTCGCGGCGGTCTTTGTTCCCGTCGCCTTCCTCGGCGGTATGATGGGCGTGCTCTATAAGCAGTTTGCGCTGACCATTGCCATCTCGATGGCGATTTCCGCCTTTGTCGCGTTGACACTCACACCTGCGCTCTGCGCAATGATGCTTAAACCCAAGAAGGAAAATGGGACGAAGAGCGTACTCGATCGCTTCTTTGACCGCTTCAACAGCTGGTTCGATGCGACGCGCAGGGGCTATCTTGGCATCGTCAGCAAGTTTATTCGCAAATCGAAGGTTGCCGTTGTTTTTCTGCTCATCGTCTGCGGTCTCGCGGCGATCATCTATCGGAATCTGCCGACCACATTTGTCCCCGAGGAAGATCAGGGCTATTTGATGGTGGCGATTCAGCTGCCGCCGGGCACGTCCACAAACCAGACCCAAAAGACCGTGGACAAGATTCAGCAGGCGGCGCAGCGTGAGATCAAGGGGCAGAGTGCCGTCATGGCAATCAACGGCTTTGACATCCTCGCGGGCGGTGCGAACTCCAACGGCGCCGTCGTCTTTGTCGGTATGAAGGACTGGTCGCAGCGTGCGGGACTTCGCGAGTCCGTTGCTGCCGCTGTCGGTACGATGTTCCGCGTCGGCGCGATGGAGGCACCCGAGGCTCTCGTCATCGCTATCAATCCGCCCGCGCTGCCGGGGCTCGGCAATGTCGGCGGCTGGTCGCTCCAGCTGCAGGACATGACCGGTCATTCCGACACCGAGCTCAACGACATCGTGAATGCGATTCTTGCCGAGGCGAATACGCGCCCCGAGCTGCGGGGCGTGCGCTCGACGTTTAAGATCAACGCACCGAGCTATCAGTATGAGATCGACCGCGAAAAGGTCAAGAACCTCGGCGTTCAGCTCTCGGATGTCTTTACGGCACTGCAGGTCAACTTCGGCGGCTATGAGGTCAATGACTTCAACCAGTTCGGGCGCACCTATAAGGTCGTCCTGCAGTCTGACGTGACCTATCGCACTGAGGCGGAGGCGGCGAAGTTCGTCTTTGTCAAGAACTCGCAGGGCGGCATGGTGCCGCTTGATACGCTGCTCAGGCCCAAACTTACCACGGGACCGACGCAGATCAGCCGCTTCAACGGTGCACGTTCCATCCAGATTCAAGGCAGTGCGGGGTCAGGCTACAGCTCGGGTGAGGCGATGAAAGCCATCACCGAGATTGTCCAGAAGCACACTGGCTCCGGATTCAGCATCGAGTGGTCGGGGCAGAGCCGCGAGGAGCAGAAGTCGGCGGATTCGACCATGCAGGTGCTTGCCCTCTGTCTTGTCTTCGTCTTCCTCTGCCTTGCAGCACTCTATGAGAGCTGGAGCGTACCGTTTGCCGTGCTCTTCACGGTACCGACGGGTATCTTCGGGGCACTCTTCTCCGAGTACATCCTCGCAACGATCTTCGGTACGATCGGCATTCCGGCGGCGGGCTATCAAAACAGCGTCTACATGCAGATCGGTGTCATCATGGTCATCGGTCTTGCGGCCAAGAACGCGATCCTGATCGTCGAGTTCGCAAAGGTGCGTGTCGATCGCGGCATGGATCCGCTCAAAGCGGCGATTCAGGCGGCGGGGCTGCGTCTCCGTCCGATCCTCATGACCTCGTTCGCATTCATCATCGGCTGTCTGCCTCTGTGCATGGCATCGGGGGCAGGTGCTGCAGCGCGTAACGGCATGGGCGTCGCCGTTGTCGGCGGTATGCTCTTTGCTACACTTCTCGGCGTCTTCCTCATTCCCGTATTCTATGTCATTGTTGACCGCATCTCGCGTATGCTTGGGCTCGGCAAAAAGGCAAAGACCCGCACGGCGGATGATTATATGTAAGAAAAAAGGGCAGTTGCACGAGTCAGAATCGACTTCGTGTAACTGCCCTTTATTTATGTGATGAGGACGTGCTTTACAAACGGATCGGAGCGTTCGCGCATATCACTTGCTCCAATCACACGCGTCCGTATGTGCGGCGAGCACGCCGATGGCTTGGAGTGTCGAGTAGATGCAGGTCGAGCCGACGAAGCGCATGCCGCGCTTTTTGAGATCCTTTGAAATTTCATCCGAGAGCGGCGAGGTTGTGCGCAGCTCGCAGCTTTCGCGGACGGACTTCCCCTCTGTAAACCCCCAGATATAACGATCAAATGAGCCAAATTCTTTGACAATCGCAAGAAATACGCGGCTGTTCACAATGCTTGCCTCGATCTTGCGGCGGTTGCGGATAATTCCTGCATCCTGCATTAGTTCCTCGACCTTTGCTGCATCGAAGGCTGCGACGCGCTCGGGAATGAAACCATCGTAGGCGCAGCGAAAGTTCTCGCGCTTGTGCAGGATTGTCGCCCATGACAGCCCCGCCTGAAACGTCTCAAGGATGAAGAGCTCATAGAGAGCGCGGTCGTCATGGAGCGGAACACCCCACTCTTCATCATGGTACTTCACGTAGATGGGATCGCTCAGCTTGACCCAGCTGCACCGCGTGCGTTCGTCTCCCATACTCTTGCCTCCAAAATAAAAAATGCCGGCGACCCTCCCCAAGGGCTCCGGCTCGTACGCTATGAAATGGTCGGGATGACAGGATTCGAACCTGCGACCTCATCGTCCCGAACGATGCGCTCTACCAAGCTGAGCCACATCCCGACATGATATAGGAAGCACTGATAAATTCAGCACCGCCATCTTAACGCATCTTTTTTGCCCGCACTTCGTCGGCAAATCCTCCACAGAGCACCACTCTGCGTCCGGTTTGCCTCCTAGTTCGGACGAAAAAATCTGCGCCAATCTGACGGACTTCATTTTATCAGCGATTCCTATAGTATTTTAACGGGGTTTTTCGTTTTTGTCAAGCACTATGCTCAGGTGGACTGTACTCGCTGCACCGTGCAGTATTTTCCTGCACCGTACGGTCAGCGGCGGCATGTAGTCCTGTGAGTGCAGAGAAGGGGGCGAACTGTCCCGCACGGTCACGCAGGGACATGGGGGGATGTGTCTTTGAGACGGGGCGCGGCAGGTGGATGATGTCCGCATAGTCCTCGATTCTTCGCTGCATGAGGTTCTCCCTTCGCTATGCCTTGTGTCCGCCGATCTGACTGTTGCGCAGGCGTGCCGTTGCACCGTCCAGAAAATTTGCTCCGCGCAGGATGGCGTTTTTCCCATACATCTTCTTGATGGTGATGATTGCCTCCTGCAATGCCTTTTCCTTTTTCTGCGCAGCAATCTCGGCAGGGGACATCATGCTCTCCCTCGTTTCCTCGGCGGTAAAGAGGGACATCTGCTCGGCAGCAGCGGCGCGCTGCTCCTCCGTCATCAGATGCTGTGCGGAAATGGTAAGGCGGCGAATGAGAAGCGCCGGATTGACAATCGCGTCGAAAAGATCGGTCAGTGCGTTCATAATGGCATTTGTTCCCGCTCCGCGCTCGATGCGCACATTGCCGTGCGATGGCCACGGGACGTGTCGCCCGTAGCGATCCGTGCGGATGCGCCCGTGATAGTTGTCGCGAATCTCGGGGCGGGTCAGGCACTCAATATCATAGCCGATTGTGAGCTCGAGACGGTCGCTCGTGATGCGTTTTTCGGCAAGGTCGATGGAGAGCGCGTCTGCCATCTCCCAGACAACGAGGCGGGCTTTCTGCGCCGTATACGGATTTTGCAGCACCTGCCCCATATGGGCGCTGCGTGACTTCGGGCGGTAGTTCTTGATGTCCTCCATGCGTGCGGACTCATAGCCCCACGCATGGTCGATCAGTAGCTCCGCCTGCACGCCAAAGAGACGGTAGAGCAGATCTTCGTTGTGCCGCGCATTTGATTTCCCGAGTGAGCAGCGCGCAATATCGCCCATCGTATAGAGTCCGTGTTCCTCGAGTTTTCGCGCGTAGCCCCTGCCGATCCGCCAGAAGTCCGTGAGCGGCCGATGTGTCCAGAGCTGCTGCCGATAGCTCATCTCATCCAGTGAGGCAATGCGCACACCGTCCGCATCCGGCTTCATACGCTTTGCCACAATATCCATCGCGACCTTTGCAAGGTAGAGATTCGTCCCAATCCCCGCCGTCGCTGTGATGCCCGTCTCACGCAGCACTTCGCGAATGAGCTGCATGGCGAAGTCATGTGCAGAGACTCTCTTTGTATCAAGATAGCTCGTCACGTCGATAAAGACCTCGTCGATGGAGTAGATGTGAATATCGTTGGGCGAGACGTGTCGGAGGTAGACCTCGTAGATCCGCATACTGTAGTCCATGTAGAGCGCCATGCGCGGGGGCGCGATATGATAGGCAATGCTGAGTGCGGGATTCGCCGCGAGTTCTACGGCATCCCGTGTCTCGTCCGTGAGGATTTTCCCCGGCGCACGATATTTGCGCCGCGCATTTGCCTGCTCTACGGCACGAATGACCTCGAAGAGGCGCGGGCGTCCGCCGATGCCGTGTGCCTTGAGCGCGGGGGAGACGGCGAGACAGATCGTCTTGCTCGTGCGGCTCTCATCTGCGACCACGAGATGCGTCGTCAGCGGATTGAGTCCACGCTCGATACATTCGACCGAGGCATAGAACGATTTTAGGTCGATGGCGATATATGTGCGCTCCTTCATATTCATCCCTCCTATCAGAAATCATAGCACAAATGTTTTTCTTTGTAAATAAAAAGGGAAAAGAGGAGTGGCGGCGAATTATCATGTAGAAAAGAAAAAGGAGCGGAGCCTATGAAGATTATTGTGACGGGCGGCGCTGGATTTATCGGTGCAAACTTTGTCTACTACGAGCTGCGTGAGCATCCCGAGGATCAGATCATCTGCTATGATGCGCTGACCTATGCGGGCAATCTTGCAACGCTTGACGCGGTGCAGGGGAATCCGCAGTTCTCGTTCGTGCGCGGGGATATTGCGGATCGCGCAGCAGTCTATGCGCACTTTGAACGGGAGCAGCCGGACATTGTCGTGAACTTTGCGGCGGAGTCCCATGTTGACCGCTCGATTGAAAACCCCGAGATTTTCCTGCAAACAAATGTCATCGGGACGAGCGTTCTGCTCGATGCCTGTCGCAAGTATGGCATTCAGCGCTATCATCAGGTCTCAACGGACGAGGTCTACGGTGATCTGCCGCTCGACCGTCCCGATCTTCTCTTTACGGAGGAGACGCCGCTTCACGCATCGAGTCCGTATTCCTCGTCAAAGGCGGGCGCCGATCTCCTCGTGCAGGCGTATGCACGCACCTACGGCGTGCCCGTGACAATCTCGCGCTGCTCGAACAACTACGGCGCATATCAGTTTCCCGAGAAGCTCATTCCGCTCATGGTGATTCGTGCGATGCAGGGGGAGAAGCTGCCCGTCTACGGCGATGGGCTGAATGTCCGCGATTGGCTGCACGTCGACGATCACTGCGCCGCCATCGACGTGATTATGCGACGCGGCACGGTGGGCGAGGTCTACAATGTCGGCGGGCACAACGAACGCTCGAACATCGAGGTTGTCCGCACGATCCTGCGTGCCCTAGGCAAAGGGGAGGATCAGATCTCCTATGTCACCGACCGTAAGGGACATGATCGCCGCTACGCAATCGACCCGACGAAGATCGGACGCGAACTTGGCTGGACACCGGCGACGAAGTTCGACGACGGCATCCAGTCGACAATCAGATGGTATCAGGAACACGAAGCGTGGTGGACGGACATCCTCAGCGGCGCATACGAAAAGCGCAATGCGGAGGCTTGAGCATCTCCCTACACGCAAATTCAGTATTGACAAGGGGGGCACTTTTCGCTATACTAGCCTTTGTCAGCGCGAAACGCGCGGGGGCATAGCTCAGCTGGGAGAGCGCTTGCATGGCATGCAAGAGGTCAGGGGTTCGATCCCCCTTGTCTCCACCATATCGGACATCAGCGGATGTGAGAATCGAATCTCACATCCGTTTTTGCTTTTGCGCATCAAAAAACCGCACCGCCCGTTGGCGATACGGTTTACCTGCGATGGTGCACCTGGGGGGATTCGAACCCTCGACCCACGGCTTAGAAGGCCGTTGCTCTATCCAACTGAGCTACAGGTGCAATGGTCGGGATGACAGGATTCGAACCTGCGACCCTCTGGTCCCAAACCAGATGCGCTACCAAACTGCGCTACATCCCGTACCGCCCTATTATAATGAGCGGCAGGGGAAAAGTCAATATTGCGGGGAGGCTGCGGCAAAATATTTGCCGAGCGGCATAGTGTGCGGTCTCTGTGCATGAAAATGTTCGAGAATCCAATCCGTCCGTGGAGATTCTATATGAGCGGCGGGATTCCCGAGAGGGTCAAAGATCTCAAAGGGGACGGCTCCGTCCGGCCGGAACTCCGTGATTGATTTTTTCGTATAGCGGAGCTTTGACTTTTCGTCCTCTGCCGCATAGTCAATCGCCGGCAACGGCAGATGGATCAAAGAGCGTACGGTAACCTCATAGAGTCCTGACTCTTTGTTTTCAAGTACGAGGTTCAAATCGCCAAGGTCGCTGTAGAACATGAGGTATTCGGCAACGTATTTCGGATAGCCGTCGACGGGAATGCCGTTGAGGGATTTGATGACATCGCCCGGGGATACTGCTGCGAGCTCCGGATGCCGCTTCGTATCAACGGTGTCAATGATCCATTTTTGTTTCTCAGCGTGTCCTCTCAGTGTAAAGCCGTAGTACTTTGTCGGATAGAGATCCGCGTAGACTGCCTGCGTGATGTATCCAATCGTGTCGAGCGGGTGAATGCCGCTCGACATGGGCTCCCAGTAGTCCCAATTCACCCATGTTCCCGCAGGTTCTTCACGGAATGTCACATAATGCACCTCTGCCATGGACAAGGGCGGATGTAAGGCGAATGAGGGGAGGTTTCCCACATCGGAAAAGACATATTTATTCGACGTTTTGGTGCGCCCGCTGTCATAATGCGCGTTCGAGCGGTAGGCGATGGCATCGCGCAGCTCCTTTGCCGGCATCCCCGGATAGAAGACGCTGTACTTTGGTCCGTACGCATTGCATTCCTCGATGGGCAGCGTGAGCCAATGCGGAATACGTTTTACGAGAGGAGAGATCTCATCACGGCTTGCCTTGCCGTTCGGGGAATGATAGAAGTATGCGTTTACCTTCCCTTTCTTCGCTGATTCCTCAAGTGCTGTCCAACGGGAGAGATCGCCGGCGTAATACCAATAGTCGGTGTAGTCCTTGGATGGGATGGTTCTGAGATCCGCTGCAGCGACAGGAGTCAATTCAAATGCCGTGTCCTCTTTCGTGCCGATGGTGAGGCGCGGCACCGTTCCGTCGCTGCCGTACTCACCCTGCACGTGGAAAAGATACTCGACTTTGCCATCCTTATGGATCTCGTGTAGTTCATAAGAACTATACAAATAGGGGATGGAGCGTAGGAATTTCGTTTGAACATCTCCTTGTTTTACAACGCCCCATGTCTCCATGGTTGGAGGCCGTTGGACTTCGATGCGACGTGTCTGCGGCTCTTTCCAGTCCACATGATATGGATCGGCCTGCTGCTCTGCTGCATATGCTGTTGCTGAAATTGCGGCGGAGCAAAGGAGGACGGCGGTAATGAAGCGGTGAAGAACCTGTATCATAGCGGCATCAACCCTTCTTGTAAGATCCAACTATTTTACAATATGTTTGCCGCCGAGGAAACGCGGCTTCCAGTAGTCATTCGACAGTGCGTCAATGCGCACGCCCTTACTCGTGGAGGCGTGGATGAATTCGTCCTTGCCGAGGTAGATGCCGCAGTGGGATGCGCCCTTTTCATACGTCTCGAAAAAAACGAGGTCGCCGGGCACAAGCTCCTTTGTGCTCTTTGTCCGCAGACCGAGCTTGTACTGTTCATCAGCCGTGCGCGGAATCGCAATGCCTTGCTTTTGAAAGACATATTGCAGGTAGCCTGAGCAGTCAAAGCCCTTCGGTGTTGTGCCGCCGAATACGTATGGTGTTCCCATGTATGACTTCGCCGTCTTGATGACATCGGAGACTTTGTTCGCGGGCAGGATGGTCCTGCCGTTCGGGGCGAGTGGCTGCTGCTTCTCGGCGGGAGGCGGGACATCAATGCCCCATGTTTTCTTCGCGGGGACTTCCTTGAGTGCGCGCCACGTTGCGTTGTTGACAACACCCGTGATCTTGATTTTGCTGTCGCGTTGGAACTCGGCGACGGCACGCTCCGTCTCCTTGCCGAATACGCCGTCCACAGTCTTGATTTTGTAGCCTGCCTTCTGAAGTGCCTGCTGTAGGACGAGCACCTCATGCCCGTGTGAACCCTCACGCAGGGTGGGGGAGGCAAACGCCGTACTTGCGGCAAGCATGAGTGCAATGCCGGTGCAGAGGAAGAGGTTGCGCTTCATGAAACAACATCCTTTCACATTGTATTATGCGTGCTGCACGTGCTCGAGACCCTGTCCGAGGAGTTTTAGCACATGATCGTCGTCGATGGAGTAGAGGACTTCTTTACCGTCTCTGCGGAATTTTACAAGGCGGGCGGTGCGCAGTACGCGCAGCTGATGCGAGATGGCGGACTGTCCCATGTCCAGTCCGTCCGCGATATCGTAGACGCGCAGCTCCTCTGCTGCTGCGAGCAGGGAGAGAATCTTGATGCGGGTCGGATCGCCGAGCGTCTTAAAGAGGTCGGCGAGATGCTGTGCCGTATCCTGATCGATACATTTCGTCGGGGCGGATGTCATACGCTGAAAGATCCTTTCTTATTGGTCAGTATATCTTGTTGATTTCAAAGCCGCTCGACGCAAGTGCTGCGACAATGCGGTCAATGTGCTCCTGTCCGTGCGTCTCAACCGTGACGGTGAGCTGCACCTTCTGAAAGCTGTCCGTCACCATTGTCTGATCGTGGTCGAGACGGATGACGTTCGCGTCCTGATCGGTGAGGATCTGCGCGACGGTAAGCAGCTGTCCCGGCTTGTCGGGAAGCTGGACGGAGAAGCGGAACACTCTGCCGCGCGAGATGAGTGCCTTTGAGATGAGTGCGGAAATCGTGGAGATGTCGATGTTGCCGCCGCTGACGAGTACCGCGATCTTCTTGTCCTTCATGCGCAGCTTATTGAGCGCGGCGAGGGAGAGGACGCCTGCGCCCTCGGCGATGAGTTTGTGCTTTTCGATGAGGGAGAGCAGTGCGCTCATGATCTCCATCTCAGAAACCGTGATGATCTCGTCGAGATAACGGCGGCAGAACTCGAGCGTGAGCTTGCCCGCCGTACGCACGGCGCAGCCGTCCGCAACCGTGTCGGCAGAGGGGAGTGTGATCGTGCGGCCGCAGGAGAGCGCCGCCTTCATGCACGCGGCGTTTTCCGGCTCGACGCCGATGACCTTCACCTGCGGATTGACGAGCTTCACAGCGAGCGCGATGCCCGAGGCAAGCCCGCCGCCGCCGATGGGAACGAGGATTGCGTCCACGTCCTTGAGCGCGTCGATCACCTCGAGTGCGATCGTGCCCTGTCCGACGATAACATCGTGGTCGTTGAACGGGTGGATGTAGACGTAGCCCTTCTCCTTTTGCAGTGTGAGGCTGTGTGCGTAGGCGTCGTCAAATCCGTTGCCGTGGAGGATGACCGTTGCGCCGAGCGCACGCGTCGCCTCGACCTTGAGGATCGGTGTTGTCGCGGGCATACAGATGACTGTGTTTACGCCGAGTCTTTGGGAGGCATAGGCGACGCCCTGTGCGTGATTGCCGGCCGAGGCGGTGATGACACCGCGCGCCTTCTCCTCCTCCGTGAGCATGGAGATGCGGTTGTACGCGCCGCGCAGCTTGAACGCGCCTGTCGTCTGGAGATTTTCGAGCTTCAGATAGGTCGTGTTGCCGGAGATGTCGGAGAAGAACTCACTGTATACCAGCGGTGTTTTTCGCACAATCCCTTCCAGTCGCTTCGCTGCAGCGTAGATGTCCGAGATGCCTGTCGATGCGACAATTTCCTCATCCGTCTGTACTCTCTGTTCTTCTCCCATAACGCATTGCCTCCATTGTTTCTTATATGCAGAGTCAGTCTATCATTTTCAGTGGAGCGCGTCAATTTATTTTCATCCATGCGAATAATCGTCGGAATAAAGAAGGAGTTTGACAGAATTTCGCGAATAAATACAACAAACAAGGCGGGACGGGAGGTGCACAATGGAGCACGGAGCGAAATACACGCGTATTTTCGTCCCGGTGAACGGGTCGCAGGAGTCGTTGCGCGCTGTCCGTCTGGCGGGTGAGATTGCAAACGTCATGCAAGCGACGGTATATCTCCTCTATGTGTCACCGTTTGACGCGAGCACGGACGAGGGCGATGTCTCGTGGCTTCCCGAGAGCATTGTGCGGTCTGCGGCGGAGGAGGCACGTGAGATCTTTGCCGCCGCGGAGGCACTCCTGCCGGGGCGTGTTATATGTGAGCGTCACCACCGCACGGGAATACCTGTGGAGGAGATTCTGCAATTCATCGATGAGATGGATGTGGAGCTCGTCGTCATCGGCGGGCGCAAGCTCTCGCGCGTGAGTGGATTTCTCCTCGGGAGTGTCACGCAGACCGTCTTGGAGCACGCGCATTCCAGCGTCATGGTCGCGGGAAGCGCATGATCTTGTCCATATGGTTCATTTCTATAGAGAAGTGAGGAGGAACTGCCATGATGAAGAATATTTTGGTGCCGGTGGATGGCTCGGAGGGGGCCGACCGCGCGATTGAAAAGGCCTGTATGCTTGCTGAGATCTGCGGAGCAAAGCTGAATTTCCTCTATGTCGCGAATATCAATCAGCTCGCGATCAACGCCGTGCTCTCGGATGCGATTCTCGACTCCGTGACGAAGGCGGGGAATGTCATCCTCGACCGTGCCCTCGAGATGGTACCAGCAGGTGTTGCAAAGGAGTCGTTCTCCGATACGGGCTCGCCGGCGGTGGTCATTCTCGACTTTGCAGAGTCGAACGACATCGACCTCATCGTCATGGGCAGCCGTGGGCTCGGTGTCGTCAAGGGCGTTCTGCTCGGCAGCGTCAGCCAGTACGTCGTGGAGCAGTCGAAGTGCCCCGTGCTCGTCGTTAAGTGATCGGTGCACAACCATAAGATTTGTAGGAAAGGAGCTGCTGCGGAGCTGAATCGTTTCGGCTTCGCCGCAGCTCTTTGACGTGCGGCGGATAGGGGGAAGTGCATGAGCGATCGGCGCTTTGCGCGGACGGAAATGCTGGTAGGGCGTGCAGGTGTGGAGTGCCTTGCCACTGCGTCCGTGGCGGTCTTCGGCATCGGTGGGGTCGGCTCCTATGCGGCGGAGGCGCTTGCACGCGCAGGTGTCGGGAAGCTGACGCTTGTCGATCACGATGTCATCGACGTGACGAATATCAACCGCCAGATTCACGCGCTGACGGAGACCGTGGGAACGCCGAAGACGGAGGCGATGGCGCACCGGATTCACTCCATCAATCCCGTCTGTGACTTGCGTGAGATCCGTGCATTCTATCAGCCCGACGAAGCGGACGCATTCTTTCCCGAGCACTATGACTATGTACTCGATGCTGTGGACACGGTGACGGCAAAAATCGACCTCGCTGTGCAGTGTCATCAGCGCAGCATCCCGATCATTGCGTGTATGGGGGCGGCGAATAAGCTCGATCCGTCGCTCTTTGAGGTTATGGACATCTATTGTACGGCGGGAGACCCGCTCGCGCGCATCCTGCGAAAGAAGCTGAAGGAGCGCGGCGTTCCACGGCTCAAGGTCGTCTGCTCACGCGAACGCCCGCACAGACCCACGATAGGAGAAGAGCGACCCGCCGCAGGGCGTAATAGCGTCCCTGCAAGCATTTCTTTTGTGCCTTCTGCTGCAGGACTCATTATGGCGGGGGCGGTCATCCATGATCTATTGAACATTCGCGTGGAGGTATCATCATGAGAGTATCCGTACTGGGCTGCGGGCGTTGGGGAAGTTTCCACGCGTGGTACGCGCACCGCGTCGGACATATGGTCACGCTCTGGGGACGCACAGGCTCAGCGCATCTGAAAGAGCTGCGTGCAACGCGGACGAATGAGTTTCTGACGCTGCCCGAGGACATCCGCTTGACCGATGATCTCGCAACGGCAATTCGGACGGCGGAGATCGTCATCATTTCCATCCACGCGCAGGCGTTTCGTGCCTTTCTCCGTGATCTGTGGGCGCAGGGCTACGGGGAGGAGATGGCGAACAAATATCTCATCCTCTGCATGAAGGGGCTTGAGATCGGCACAGGAAAGCGACTCACGACTGTCGTACATGAGGAGCTCGGGATGGAGATGAAGCCCGTCGTCTGGGTCGGCCCCGGTCATGTGCAGGACTTCGTGCGCGGCATTCCGAACTGCATGGTGCTCGCAGGAGAGGATCGGGATGCGCTGCATGAGCTCGTAGATGTGCTCGGCAGTCCGCTCATCCGCTTCTACTACGGTGAGGATTTGCTCGGCACGGAGGTCGGTGCGGCGGCGAAGAACGTCGTCGGGCTCGCGGCGGGGATGCTCGACGGGCTCGGCTATGGCAGCCTCAAGGGCGCACTCATGGCACGCGGTACGCGCGAACTCGTGCGGCTCGTGCGTGCGATGGGTGGGGATGGCGAGACAATCTACGGGCTCTCGCACCTCGGCGACTACGAGGCGACGCTCTTCTCTCCGCACAGCAACAACCGCCGCTACGGTGAGGCTGTTGTGCGCGGCACGGCGGGGGACTTCCACAAGATTGCCGAGGGCGTCTATACCGCCGAGGCACTGATGGCGCTTTCAGAGGAGTATGGCGTTGACTTGCCCATCTCCTCGACCGTCTACGAGATTGTTACGCACGGACGCGACCCACGCGCGCAGCTGACGCAGCTCTTCCTGCGCGCGACCAAGAGTGAAAAGGAGTAGGACATGGGCGAACGAAAGCACATTGATGTCGTTGCGGGAGCAATTTTGCGGGACGGCAAGGTATTCGGTGCTTGCCGTGGTTACGGTGCATACGCCGGGACATGGGAGTTCGCGGGCGGCAAGGTAGAGGCGGGCGAGACGGACGAGGCGGCACTCGTGCGTGAGATTCGCGAGGAACTCGGTGTTGAGATTGCCGTAGAGCGGCTGCTCGGCATTGTCGATCACGACTATCCCGAGTACCACATGAATATGCGCCTCTACATCTGCCGCCACATTGCGGGCGAGCCACAGCTTTCCGTGCATTCGGCGGGGCGGTGGCTCGGGCGCGCAGATCTCTACAGTGTCCCGTGGTTTGAGGCGGACATGGAGGTCATCCGAAAGCTCGAAGCCGAACTGCGCTGACGTTGACAAATCCGTCGCAGGGGTGCTATAATACAACCCATGCCGAAGTGGCGGAATTGGCAGACGCAGCAGACTCAAAATCTGCCGTTGTGTGAGCAACGTGCCGGTTCGACCCCGGCCTTCGGCACCATAGCAGACAATTTCCCTAAGAGTGATGCGATACTCTTAGGGATTTTTTGACAAATGCGGGATTTTCCCTGCACGGCGATTTATTGCGCGCGTACGGGTTGACAGTTTCCGTGGAAGCGCGTATATTAACAACAATAATTTTACGGGAGAAAAGAAAGGAAGGTTCCCATTGGCGCATTATTACACCGAGCCATCGCACACATTTGGAGAGTATCTGCTTATCCCGGGCTACTCCTCGGCGGAGTGCTTTCCGGCGAATGTCTCGCTGCGTACCCCGCTCGTCAAATATCACCGTGACGAGGAGCCGGCGCTCACAATGAACATTCCCATGACCTCTGCGATCATGCAGGCGGTCTCGAATGACACGATGGCGATTGCGCTCGCCAAGCAGGGCGGCGTTTCCTTTATCTACGGCTCGCAGTCCATCGAGGAAGAGGCGGCAATGGTCTCGCGCGTGAAAAACTACAAGTCCGGCTTTGTCAGCAGCGACTCAAACATCAGTCCCGATACCACGCTCGGTGGCGTACTCGACCTCCTTGCCAAGACGGGGCACTCCACGATGGCGGTCACGGAGGACGGCGCGGCGAACGGCAAACTCGTCGGTATCGTCACGAGCCGCGACTACCGCGTCTCGCGGATGTCACTCGATACGAAGGTACACACCTTTATGACGCCGTTTGAAAAGCTCGTCTGGGCGGACGCGGATTCTACAACACTCACGCAGGCGAACGACCTCATCTGGGAGCGCAAGCTCAACATGCTGCCGCTCATTGACAAGAACCAGCGGCTGCGCTACATGGTATTCCGCAAGGACTACACCGACAACAAGGAGAACGAGCTTGAGCTGACCGATGATAACAAGAGCTATATCGTCGGCGCGGGCATCAATACGCGCGACTATGCCGAGCGCGTTCCGGCTCTGATCGAAGCGGGCGCGGATGTCCTCTGTATTGACTCCTCCGAGGGCTTCTCCGAGTGGCAGCGTCTGACGATCCAGTACATCCGCGAGGAGTACGGCGACAGCGTTAAGGTCGGCGCGGGCAACATCGTCGACGGCGAGGGCTTCCGCTTCCTCGCGAATGCGGGCGCAGACTTTATCAAGGTCGGCATTGGCGGCGGCTCGATCTGTATCACGCGCGAGACCAAAGGCATTGGGCGCGGTCAGGCAACAGCCCTCATCGACGTGTGCGCTGAGCGTGACAAGTACTTCAAGGAAACGGGCGTCTACATCCCCATCTGCTCGGACGGCGGCATCGTCTATGACTACCACATGACGCTCGCGCTCGCGATGGGCGCGGACTTCCTCATGCTTGGGCGCTATTTCTCACGCTTTGACGAGAGTCCGACGGATCGCGTCATGGTGAACGGCACATACTACAAGGAGTATTGGGGCGAGGGCTCGAATCGTGCGCGCAACTGGCAGCGTTATGACCTTGGCGGCAGCAAAAAGCTCTCCTTCGAGGAGGGCGTTGACTCCTATGTTCCGTACGCAGGCCCCTTGAAGGAAAATGTCGAAACGACGCTCTCCAAGATTCGCTCTACCATGTGCAACTGTGGCGCACTCAGTCTCCCGGAGTTCCGCGAGAAGGCGAAACTTACGCTCGTTTCCTCGACCAGCATCGTCGAGGGCGGCGCGCATGATGTCATCCTGCGCGACAAGCTCGGACGGGATTGAAAAATACATGGATATAGGGGCTGTTGCACGAAGTCGTTCTGACTCGTGTAGCAGCCCTTTTTTGTTTTTCGCCAACGAATCAGACTGGAAGAAACTCCCGATGTCTGATAAAATAGAAGAAAACGGTATGGAAAGAAAGGAGGTGCAGGATATTGGAACAGAATCCATTTTTGAGAAACCTCGATGAACGGGCGTTCAACCCAATGAATGATGTAGCGTTCAAATTTATTTTTGGCAAGGAAGAGCGCAAGAGGGTGACGATTGATTTTCTAAATGCAGTTCTGGAAAAGTCGCTCGGACATGAGATAAAGGACATTACATTTCGTCAGTCGGAGATGTTTCCCGACGGGGACGAGGGCAAGATGTCACGCCTCGATATTGTCTGCGCGCTCGATACGGGTGAATTGGTCGATGTCGAAGTACAGGTGGTCAATCAGCAGAATATGCAGCGGCGAACGCTGTTCTACTGGTCACGCCTCTATATGCTTTCCTTGACACGCGGTGGAGATTATGACATCTTGCGACCTGCCATCACCATAAACCTTCTCGCATTTGAAATGCTGCCGCAGGACGATCCCGTCGCAATGTACAGCATTTACAATATCGAAAATGGCGATCGCCTGAACAACGATATGGAGCTGTATTTTATCGAGTTGCCGAAATATGAGCAAAAGCCGAAGAAGAGCATCCGTGAGTCCACGAAGATGGAGCGATGGCTTGCGTACTTTGCAAATAAGATGACCGATCAGGAGAGGGAGGAGTTGGCGATGAGTGAGGCTGCAATCAGAGAAGCGATGGAAGCGGAGCGGATTTTCCTGTCCGATCCGGACGCGTATCTCAACTATGTAAACCGCCAGATGGCGATCATGGACTTCAATACGAATGTGAAATACGCACTGAAAGAAGGTCGTGAGAAGGGGCTGATCGAAGGACGTGCCGAAGGACGCGCCGAAGGACGCGCCGAAGGACGCGCCGAAGGACGCGCCGAAGGGGAAAACCGAATGGCACAGCTGTTGACTCTGCTCTATGAAAAGGGGGAGACGGAGGAGGCACGGCAGGTGGTGATGAATCCAGAGGTACGTCACAGACTCTATGAGAAGTATCATATTGAGTAATCCTTGTGAGTGTACGTAGGAAAGAATGCGTGCCTTACTCGACGGGATACAAGATGAAATACTGCGGCTGAATGGGAAGAGCTTGCTTGCACCGGTGCTCGTGGATATGATGCTCGCGAACTTTGAGGACTATATGGACGATGTGTTCGAGGAGGTCACGGGCATCAGAGAGGAAGACTTTCGATTTCTGCGTTACCCCTTTGCCATAAAGGTGCGGTAGGTACGCTCCATCTCCTTGCGCGTCTTGCTCGCCGGCCAAAGCTCGCCGAGTGCGCCCTCACGCATCCCTGCGGCGAGATGGTTGTAGAGGTTCGAATTATCCCTGCCGAGCGTTTCGATCAGCTCCTTGACGGTCTGGCGCGTGGTGTTACCGTTGTGCGGACAGGGTGAGGGGATCGGCGTGAAGCCGTGGTATTGGATCGCATCGATGATTTCCTGCTCGCGGAAGTAGACGAGGGGGCGAATGACGGTGATGTCCGTCTTATCGAGATAGGTTTTGGGACGGAACGTGTTTAGCTGCCCCGAGTAGAATAAACTCATGAGAAAGGTCTCCACCGCATCGTCATGGTGATGCGCGTAGGCGACCTTATTCATTTTGTGCTCCACGGCATAGCGGTTGACTGCGCCGCGCCGGAAAAACGCGCAGGTGAAGCAGGGGCTTTTGTCGTCCTGCTCTGCAATCGCCCCCGCGATATCGACATCCACAACACCATAGGGGACATCGAGACTTTTGCAGAATGATGCAATTGCATCGGTATTGAGGGGCGTGTCAAACTGTGGGTTGACAGTGAATGCCGCGATGGTAAAGTCCTTTTTGAGACGTTCACGCAGGATGGCGAGGGCGTACGTGAGAAAAATGCTGTCCTTGCCACCAGACACACCAATGAGAATGCGGTCGCCCTGTTCGATGAGCTCGAACTCCACGACGGCACGCATGAGTTTGCTGAAATAGGTCTGTGGGATGTTGATGTTCAATGAAAACTTCCTTTATTCCTTATGGCAGAGATAGACACCGAGAACGCCGCTCTTTATGGAGACGGTAAACGTGTTTTTTGTGTTTTCGCGTGCGAGCACGTTGCTGATTGCAAGTGATGCACGATTTGTGATGCACGCATCCTGCAGTTCCCAATATAGACCATGCGTTGTCACGCCCGTACATTCCTCCGTAAAGGGGAGCAGCGAGACGGCACGCGGAGCTGTGTCGCAGGTTACGGTGAGTGATTCGCCCTCATGGAGATAGAAAAGGGTTTCGCGTTCGTCCGCAAGTACGCAGGGGATGATGGCGTGTGCGGCGACGGCAGCAGTGCTCATGAGATGGTCAAGCCGCCCGCCAAATGCTCCCGTTAGGATGATGAGCGACCGAGCAAAACGTTCCGCAGCAATTTGAAGCGCAAGCTCTGTGTCCGTGAAATCCTTCTCCGGAGGGAAGGAACGAACCTGCACTCCCTGCTTTTCTGCCCACGCCCATGCTGTTTTGCTCGCACTATCGCCGTCGCCGATCAGATGGGACGGTGGAAGTCTTAGTGCATGGCAGAGATCGACGCCGCGATCAATCGCCCAGATGGAAGCACCTGAGCTGCACATATTTCTTTGTTGTATCAGTCCTGTGAGCCAATCCGTTTCTGGGGCACGTCCTCCGCCAATGCAGATAATCTCCTGCGATGGTGCACATGGCAGCGTCGCATGGAGGCTTGGGAGGATGAGAGCGTGTTTGTATTCATGCATGACAATATTTCCTTTGTCGTGTTTATATGGTAGAATGATTATATCATACGTTATTTTTGACGAAAAGCAAAAAAACTTAAAAAAGGGGGTTGACGAGGATAAGTCTCCTGTGTTATATTATGACAGTCGCGCCGATGAGAGCCGCAAGGAACTGCAAAGAACCTTGAAGCCTTACGCGGCGCAGGATGTACCCTGAAAACTACACAATGCAAAACAGTTGGATTTTCGAATCCAACAAGCCAGATGCAACATCGTTGTGAAGGAAGCGATGATGAAATGAAGTTGCTCAGGTTGGAGCAGATTTTACGATCTGTCAAGGAGACAAACCGGACGCATAGCCAGTGTGCTATGTGGAGGATTTGCCGACACAGACAGAGCGGAAAAGATGCCCAAGATGAGTGGCTGAATGAATCAGTGATTCCT
>CAUVMF010000014.1:0-23457 GCA_963552975.1 uncultured Selenomonas sp. | reverse complement strand
GCGTCGGCGCATCCTCTTTGATCTGCCGCTCGACAATCGTTGCCGCACGCTCCACTGTCGGCGCCTGTACGTAGTACGTCACCGTCGGCGCACGCTGCCCCGCCTGTACCTCCGCAAGACGCCACTGCAGAGCCTCAGCGTTGCTCTTGGAGATGTCGAGCTGTGTCCGTAGCGCCGCCGTGTCCTGCGTCTGCTCCTGTGTCATGACAGCAGGTTTTTCGGCCGCCGTCTGCTCTCGTTTTGAAAAGGCAATGCCCATAATCAAGACAAGCAAAATCAAGAGGAGTGCCAAGCACGTGGTTCTATGCTCTGCCGCAAAGCATTTCATTCGCTCAAGCATTCGGCGTGCCTCCATGCTCCTGCCAATACTGCCGATACCAGTTCGCCTTGCCGCGCAGCACGTCCCCGCCGCGCATGCCGTCCTCCGCCCACGGGTGGTATTTCGGGCTTTCGAGCGTGCCGAGATACTCGAGATCCCAACGCTCGCATCCGTTTTTCGGTCCGTACGGATCATGCGGGCAGATGCCGTCCTCGTTATCCGCAGCCTCACCGTGCGTGAGTACACGCTGCTTGTCGATGGTGAGCCACAGTCCGTTACACAGAGCGGCGATTGCCTTTGCCATGCCCTCAATCTGTTGGTCTGTAGGCGGCTCCGTGCCAAGGCTGTTGGTATCTGCATCGACACAGCCGAGGATGCAGACGTTGACGCTCCCGCTGTTGCGGTAATAGGTCGCGGCAAGCACGTCGTCGAGTTCACCGTCTGCGATAACGTAGATTTCCCCATCCTCATCAATCTGGACGTGATAGTCGTCCCAGAACTGACCGTAGTGCCCCGCCGACCAGTGGAGATAGATTTTCGTCTCGCGTCCCTGCTGCGCCGCCGCTGCGGCGATTGCCTCACGGTAGTACATAGCGAGGCTTTCGAGTTCGGCGGGCGATACACACCTCATTTCCGACGGATGAAGTACATGTGCCATTTATCTTGCTCCTTTCTTACTGATGACCGACCGCCCGAGAAATCCGATGAGTCCCGATGTAACATTACTCGATAGCTCAGGCGTGCCGAAAAATACTGACAGGACTGCCACGATGACAAGCCCTGTCCCGACCATCCAATCCACGGGCGGCAGCCGCTCCTGTTTCAGCATCTCATCACCTCCCGCCGAGCGCCCACGTCAAGATACTCGCGAACATGCCGACAATGGTTGTCGACACGCCGATTGTCCAGCACACATCTCTCTTGAACTCATCCAGACGATGGTGCGCGGACTTTGTGCTTTCCTCGAGGCGGGCGATGCGCTCGTTGATCGCATAGAGTTGATCGCGCCCCATTGGCAGACTCTCCGCGAGCGCTTTGATCTGCGCCTTGATTCCCTCGAGTTCGGCGAATAGTTCTCCTCTTGCCATAGGCTCATCCTTTCCAGACATACAAAAGGCGCACACCGCATGATGCGCGCCCACTGTGATTACCCTGCTGCCTGTCCCTCCGTTTCCTGCGGCGGGTCAGTGTCTTTCTTCACCTCGATGATGACGTGATCGCCATAGGTGATTTCATCCGCCTCCGCCTGATCGGAGGTTGCAAGGCTGAACATCTCGCCCGTCTCCACGTTCGTGAACGTGAAGTTCGTGAGGGCACTTTCGCCCTGTGGATAGGTGATCTTCCCGTTGACAATGTACTTTTTCTTCATTTTGTTGTCCTCCTATTTTATTTCTTCCAAAAACGGTCTGCCTGTCTCGGCTTCCTGTATCCATCCGGGCGTACATCCCGTGACATCCAGAATCATGACATTCAGTAAGGCCGCTAGATTAACCATTTCTTGTGACAATATGTCGGGATATCTCTCGTCCCCACCTCCTGGCATAAATTGAGATATACACGTTGTAAACTCTACTGTACTTATGTCCGGGAACCAAAAACCCGTATTGTACAGATATTGCTTACCTCCTTCCGCATAAGCAAAGCAGGCGTTTTGTGATAGAGCAGACACCGCGATTCTGCGCCCTGGGAAAGAGAATCTCTTTGGGGCATTATGCAGTCCCGCGCCGTCCAAAGACAATGCGTTGATGTTATGGAAATAGTTGAGTATCCGCATATAATCGTAGCGGTTATTGAAAACCACTTCGCCGCGCTCGTTACGCACAACCATTTCGCCTTTTTGTAAAGCGATTTTAGAGTCTTTTAATCCATACGCAAATAGGATGGGAGCCGTTTCTGCCTCTTCTTGAAAGCTTTCCATTTGGAAGTTCCCGTTGTTTTTTGGCACTGCGTTTTCAAATTCCGTATACCCTATATTGTTCCCTTGAAAAGTATTGCCATAGACAAGTGATTGAGACAACGAATTTCTTCGTTGCCAAAAATTAATCAGGATTGCTTTTCTCCTCCAGCTAGACACGCCGGCAAACGTGTAGACGATATTCGGCATAGCAGCCCCTAACGCGAATATATAGGGAACCTCTACGCCTTTGGCAATAGCAAAACGCGCGTGCAGGTATGGGGCTTCTAGCATGAGAATGGAGTGCCGCCCTCTCCCCGCGAAACCATGAAAACTACTACTCCCTAGAATATCAATCGCGCTGCCGCATAAATAAGTCTTCGGGGAGTTAAGACCATCTTTATTGGGGGCATCCTTCCGGCACCAAGGATTCGGGAATCGCTCGCCTTGGCGCCATAAATATGTCTTGCCGTTTACGTAGTCGTAATAAGGGAATGTGCATACTCTCACCCCCTTATCATTACGTTCAATGCCCAGTCCGGTCAAGCATCGCTGAGATTTAACGTCGGGCATCCAGTTGAGCCGATAGTTGTGATAGGTATCATCGATGATGTAGGACCCTGCGCTATTTCTTATTTCCGCATACCGCACAAAGCCTGCACCTCCTCAGTAAAAGCCGTAGATGACTGTATGCGGATTAAACTCTACACAATCGTCGATATAAGATGCATGCGGAAACTCCGGATCGTATTTCCTATTCGGTTTGAATGGCAATGTTACCGTTATCCCCTGCATGTCCACCCATGTTTCCACCATCGTCATGTCCGCAGAAGTACCGCTGGCATACGAGCCATAGCCAAAACCGTGAAATACGAGCTGTGCCCATATCTTGTTCATCCCCGGGTTTGGGATAGCAATACGCGTGCGTTTTCGACCGTTCTCCCCTCCAAGGGCAGCTACACCGACAACGCGTGTTACGCCGCAGCTCATGTCCAATGTGCATGATCCGCGTGTATTGTAGAGTTTTATTCCTGCATGTTTTTCCATATCCGGCATCCCTTCAATTAAATACACCGATTCGTACGCGTGCCAAATTTTTGTCGTCGAATACCTCGATGAGGTTATCCGATATTTCCGTGCGCGCACCAGTCGTCTTTGTCCTCAACTTACCGATAGTTGCACAAATAGCGGACAAACTCCCCACCGCGAGCTTATCCGCTGTTATCGCCCGTGCCTGTATCATGTGATTGGCGATAATGTTGCCGTCAAACTGTGTGTTGCCCGTGATGTGCAACAGACGACCGTCAATGCGTACGCCCCAAGGAGAGACGTTGATTGCAGACACAACATCGCCCTGATTGACCTTGAGCTGCAGTCCATTATAGATCTGCGTGATGGCACTGTAGCCAGAGTTTTGCGGATTGCCTGAGAGTTTGGCGACAATCGATGCGACGCTGTTCTGAGCTTGGTCTGCAGACCGGATTGTTTCCTGCAGCTGCTTTGCAAGTGCTGCGTCAAGGTCTTGCTGCGTGATGGTCAGCCCCTCAATCGCCGCCTTGTCAATCTTCACGGCAACGACAATCTGCTCCGCCTCCGACAGGATGCCCTCCCCAAGCGCATCGAGAAAGGCTACCCTTACGCTATAGATACCCGGTGCTCCGCTGTAGGAGACAAACGCCCCTGTGGTTTCGATGGTCTCCGTCACGCCGTCACGCGAGAGATATACACGCGCTCCGCTTACACTTACCGGGCGTCCAATAATGTTGATGTTAAATCCTTGCATCGTCTTCGTCAGGCGTATTTTCGGCGCTTCCGGGGGCGGGAAATTATACGCAAATCTCTGTTCCGCCCCATATCCCTTTTGTGGATTGTGCGCGCGGACAGCGACAGTGCCTACGCGTGCAAAAAGTATTAAATCGCAGCGTATGTCTGTCGTCTTCACAAAAGATCCGCGTGGCCGCCCAGCATGATCAAACAGACGCACTTCATAAAAGTCGATGTAAGTATTCGTTACAGCGCCCCATTCTGCGTGTGTAACGCCTTTTTCCATCCAAGCCCGCAAGTCTTTCGGCGCATCCGGTACGGCAACGCTGCCCGCCGCAACTGTCGCTGTGATGGATGCCTCCGCAGGATCCGCAGAGAGCACACCGGAGCGATTGACAGCCTTGATGGCAAATGAATATGTCCCCGAGGCGGGGATAAAATAGCTGTGGCTTGTGCCACCGATGAGATCTACGAGCACGGTACCTGCGCCATCAAACAGACGATACCCGAGGATATCCGTCTCCGGATTCGCTTTCCATGTGAGCTGCAGTACGCTACTGTTGCCCGCGTCTTGCACGACGGAGAAGTCCCGCACCTTCGATGGCGGCGCATCCTTCGGGGCGGTGTAAACGGTTTGCGCTGCAGGTCTGCCCGCAAGCCCGAGGTCGTTATAACAGGTGACGCGGATCGTGTAACTGACCGCCGCCGCAACACCCGCAATCACGGTGCTGGTTGCACTGCCGTCATAGATTCCCTGCGTTGTATACTCCGTCGCCCCCTCACGCTTGTACTCGACTTTGATCTGCTTTGCCGCCGCACCGCGCGGCAGCCGCCACGACACAGCGAGATCATAAAGCGTTGTGCCGTCAGGCAGTGTCTTAATATCAACGACAACGAGCAGATTATTGACGGTGAGCGCATCGCTCCCCGTCGAATAGTCGATGATCGGCACGTCGCTGTCATCGCCCGCATACAGTTCCGGGTAATACTCCATGCAGGTGATCTTGCGTGTCTGCTCCGTCATGCCCTTTGTGATCGAGAGGACGCGGAAGGGTTTTGCCTCCTTCGTTGCCTCACCGAACGTATAGAGATCATCGACGGCGATCTCTGCCGACTGTGCGAGCGTTACAACCGCGCCGTCAACGCTCTGCACCTCGTAGGTATGGAGCTCGTCCGTCTTGCTGTCACGCACCATAAGACGGTACTGCTTGCCCGTTGCCATCGTGACCGTGCGGTCGAGTGTCACCACAGCACCGTCGACATGGACCACACGCCCGCCGCTGCCCCACTCCGTCACATCATGCTGGAGCAGGATCACATCGCCGATCGTGCAGGCAATCGCGTCGACAAAGGCGTCAAATGTGCACGTCCGCAGCTCGTATTTATTGGCGCGGAGGGCGTGCTTGCCGTGCGCGTACGCCTGCTTGAGGTCGGTGCAGCCCATCAGCTCGATCTGCGTCGGCGTGGCAAGCGCCTCGCTCGCATCGTAGTCATCGCTGAACACGGGAAGCACATCGCGCTCATAGTTTTTCGCAGCGTTCATAAAGGAGATCTCTACGACGTTGGCACGCCCCTGTGTGCCCTGAAACTCCTCCTTGAAGCTGTCCTGCTTGATGTTGCCGACGGTAAAGAGCTGCGACGGCTGCGCCGCATAGTCATAGACGCAGGTGAAGCGCGTCCCCTGCATGATGACCTTGCCGCGCCCGACCGTCTCCGGATAGCGCAGCGCCTCCCATACCTGCATCGCGCTGTCGTAGATGTAGTTGAACGTGTACCCCTTCGCCGCGCACTGCTCCGCCCATGCCTTGAACATATCGTAGGAGAGGCGCTCCGCGGGCTCGCCGCGCACGATATAGCGGCCGCCGATCTTCCGGCACTGATGCAGGATGTCATAACACGCCCACGCGGGATTATCTGCGCTCTTTTCCTCGTATGTCTTGGCATACGGATTCCAGATATAGACCTTCGAGCGCTCCTGCACCCACGTCACCGTAGGATCGTTGCCGCTGAGCTGCTCCGTTGCGAGCGCGCGGATGCCGATGAGCGCTTTGCCCGGATGTACGAAATCATCGTAAACGATCTGCGTCAGCTGGCTCCAATAGACGCGATTGACATAGCGCACAGAGGTGCCGTCCTTTGCCGCGCAGCGCATACGCACCGTGTACTGTCCCGGCGGCAGATTCTCAAAACGGTATACGCGATAGATTCCCCTGTTCGTCGCCCCGCCGATGCGCCCGCCGTAGTTGCCATCAATCGTCGCCCCTGTGAGGGATTTCACCCACGCTCCGCCGCGCCGCATCAAAAAAGCATCCGTCCCTGTCACATTGCAGAGCGGCAGCCGCAGCCACTCCTCATTACTCCCGACGATGCGGCACTCCGCCTCGAGCGTTACACCCGTCCCGCTCATGCCGCCACTGTCATTGCTGTAGTAGAGTCCATTCGGCAGCGCAACGGTCAGCTCGAGCCCCGTGCACTGATTGCCCTGTACCTCATGTGTCGACCATTCGGTTGAGAGTTCATAGTTCAGCTGCTGATCGGCGTAGCTGTCCGCAAAATTCGGAATGACTGCCTGATCATTTGTCCCGAGACGGACGTCAATCTGCACGTCTTTATAGTTACTGATGGGGTTTTCGTTGATACGGATGTTTCGGATGTCCTGTAGCTCCCCCTCGCCCGCGCAGTAAAGGAGATGGAGATACTGCCGCGCACCGTCACTGATGATATGACGCGAGAGCAGGACACCACCCGATTTCATCGCCCCGTAGGTAATGGCAAGCGGATGCCCCTGCCCCGTGAGCGTCGATGTCCCCGCCCAGCCGTATGTCTGCGACTGCTCCGTGTTGCTCATGTCAATGCGCGGACGATTGAGGCGCGAGACAAGGGAACCGCCGATCATGCCGATTGCGATAGCCGTCACCATACGCCAGCCCAGAGAGAGCCCGCCGAGAATTGCGCCGCCTGCGATGCCGGCCGTCAAAAAGGATAGGCCGACAGAAAGAATCATGCCGAATACCTTGCCCTCGACGTGTGGGACAACAACGACGCAGTCTCCGTCTGCGGGGATTGCATCCGCTGCACAAAGGACGCCGTTGACGGAGTACTGCCACGCCCCGGGCTCGCTAAAGTACGCACTGAGAGGCATAGCCTCGCGGTATACGACCTCCTGCGTCTCCTTCTTTGTCACATCGAAGGGGTTGCGGACGATGACAAGCTGTATCATGCCTTTCCTCCTGTGTAGCGATAGATTCCCACAATACGCCGTCTGTAGCGCTCCATTTGCTCGACGCAGACGCCCGCATACTCTGTTGAATGCAGGAACTTCCCGCCGCCGAGACAGATGCCGACATGATCGGCAGCGCGCCCCGTGAGATTCATGGCGAGAATATCACCCTCGCGCGGCTCATCCACGGGTGCCCATTCGGCGAGTCCCGCATCCGACGGCGCGCCGCACATCCAATAATCGGTATACGGGCGCAGCGTAATCCCCTGCGCCGCGTACCACGCGACAACAAGCTCCCAACAGGGCAGCTCTGCCCACGTCTTACCGACAAAGTCACGTGTTGTTGGACGCATAGAGACCTCCCTGCGGTATCGTCGCCTCGCCACCAAATCGTTCGCTATTCTTGAGCTCGCGGCAGCGCCTCAAGGTCTTGTTGCATTTGCTCGCAGCCCCCTTATAGCCGCACTCAACGCCTTTGAACTTAAACGGACAATAGTCCTTCATCATGCGTATGGGCGGGAAACGCCGCGTAAAGGAAAAGTCCGTGCCGAGCGTGAACGTCACCCACTCCACATCACAGGTGACGCCTGTCACAACAAAGTATTCCTCTACCTCGGCAACGTCAGGAATATCCGTGTGGAATACGCGGATGATGACCTTACAGCCGCCGAGCCCATTGTTCTCCTCGACATAGCGCTGAATCGTCCCCGTCACGTTGGACACAGTGAGCTTGACGTTCGGCAGCTCCTTGCTGTCCTCCGTGATGTCCTCGAGAGAAAAGGGAAATGCCGTGTATTTTTGCCCGCCAAGCGTCAAATCCTCCGTATTGTTGACAAGGCGGAGCGTACTGCCAGGGATCTGCGCCTCGAGTGCCAAGAGCCACACGCCGCTTGTTGCGAGCTTGTTCTTCTCGATGATACTTGCCTGTGATAGATTGAGCATATTATGCCTCCGTCAGTTTGATGCCGCCCTCCCAGTACCCGTGATTCGTGCACGAGAAGGAAAAATCCCCGTCAAAACGCACATTGAATATCTTGCCGGAGAAAGAGCCGCCCGCGCCCGCCGGGTACGTCCAGCGAAACGGCACCGCCCCGTTCACTTCGCGATAGAAGGCGCGGAGCTTTTCATAGTCGCGCTCAGGGAGTGCCGTCCACGAGAGCTCGAAGGACATGGGTGTGCGCGTGAATCGCTTGCGGGCGATGATGACCTGATTTTCGAGTTTGCCCTTGATCGCTGTGTCGGGGATCGTCTCCTTGATCGGATAGATCGGCGGCTTGATATTCGGAAAATCCATTATACCGCCCCCTTAATCACGTCGCGCATCCCGTTGCGGTTCGTTGCGATCGCGTCAATCATAATCGACGTGACCCACTCCGAGCCGTTGAACTTCGTCTCTGCCGTGCCCGTCATGCGCTCGTTGGTGTTGTTGTTGACAATCACGCGGATATTCGGCGCTGTACCGCCGCTCGAGAGCGAATTAAAGATACGCCCCGGCTGTGTTGGTCTGAAAATTTCGGGACCGCGTTCACCAACGATATAGGTCTTTCCCATCGATACGGGGCCGCCTGTCGCTTTCCCCACATAGGTAGGTGCCTGTGTGAAAGAAACCGTTGTTGGGAATGTATAGCTGCTCGATGGCGTCGCTGCAGCTTTTCCACCGCCAAAACCTGGAAGAATCATCGAAAGCCAGTGCGTAATCATCTGATTCATGAGGAATTTGACGATGGAGTTCAGCATATTCTTGAGCATGTTGGAGAACGCGTCCTGAATGCCCTTGAATCCGTCTGTGAGGACGTTTTGAAATCCGCTCGTAAATCCGTCTGCCATCGATGTAAAGAGCGAATCCGTCAGCTCCTTCATCTGCGCCCCCGTGTCGCGCAGGCGCTCGTATTGCTCCTCAAGCGTCGCGCGGAGGGCTTCCTGTGTTGTCTGCGGGGATTTACGCATTGCCTCCATCCGCTGTTGATCGAGGCGTGCCATCTCTGCTGCTGCCCACTGCTCCACAGCGACACGCGCCTCGGCGGAGTCCTTCGTCATGGCGACTTCTTTCAGGCGGTTCTCCTTCTCGCGGGCGAGCTTTGTCACGCCGATTTGATACGTCGCCTCTGCCTCTGCGCGTACATCCTTATTCACCTGTGCCCATGTGAGTGCCGTCTCGCCACGCAGGTCTTCATTCGCCTCGCGCCATGCCTTTGCGACCTTTTCCTTGACGATATTCGCATACTCATCGAGCTTGGCGCGCAGGGCGGTCGTATCAATGCCGAGGTCGGACGCCTCCTTGATCTGTGCCTCCATTTGTTCCATTTTCTGATGGAGCGCATCCATGCCCTTTTCGTAGGTCGTGCCGATCTCATTCACAATGTCATGCGCAAGAGATGCGATGCCCTGCTGTACTTTTTCCGTGAGGCGTTCAATCTGCTCCGCGAGACGCTCTGCCTCACGCGCGGCGGCGTCGATGCCGGAACGGCCTGTACGCCCGCCGGAAGATGTGCCCTGCGGCTTTTCGCTCCACGATGTGCCGCTGCTCGCCTTCGGGGGCTTGATCTCTGTACGCTGCGGCACGATGATGTCCCCATCCAATCCGCCGCCGATTGTCTTTCGACTGCCAAATCCGTGCACATCCATGTACACGCGCCCACGGCTGCGGGTCTCCTCAACGGAGATCCCAACCCAATCCATGATTCCGCTTCCGATGTTTGTTGCCGCCTTGACAACAGCAAGCTCTTTCACGGATGCAATCGCCTCATCCACAACGGCAATGAAGTCGCGCACATAGCTCGCCGCCGTCGCCATCGCGTTATAGACAAAGTCCGCAGCGGCTTGAAATGCAGCGGCAAACGTATCAACAACAGAGCTGACGATTGCGTCGATCTCCGCCACAAGCCCTGCGATGAACTCAATGACCGCCGTGCAGAAGTCCGAAACAGGCTCCTTGACAGACGCCCAGAGCGCCGCCATATCCGCATAGATCGCGTCACATGCCTGCGCCGTCCCCTGCTGCATCTCTACATAGCTGCTGAGAACCGCATCCAGCATATCTGCAACCCTGCCGATCGTGTCGAGAATGTTTTCTCCGATGAGACTGACGAGCGGCGCGATGGGGCGCAGCGACGCAACAGCGATATTGCCGACATCCAGCAGAACTTTCGCAACCTTGAGAAGCCCCTGCAGGAACGGCTCAAGCAGGGGCGCAAGGTCTGCAAACACCTTCCTTGCGGTATCCCCGAACACCGTCACCTTCGCAAGCAGATCGTCGGGCAGTATCCCCGCAAAGAGATTCTTCCCACCCTGCGCATTCGCGAGCATTGTGTCCGTGATGTTCTTGATCTCAAGGAGCATGTTCTTTGCGTCCTCAAAGAGAGGTAGCCCGGAGAGTCCAAACGCTTGCCCGATGTTGTCCTTGATATTCGAGAGCACCCCCTCGAATGTCTCCGACTGCTTTTTCATCATCTCGGGGAAACGTTCGTTCATGCCGTCGATGAGTGCTTGGATCGCGACATCCGCGTCAATTCCCTGCTCACCGATGCGGGCAAGCTCCTCCTTCGTCAGTCCCAGGTTCTTCGCAAGGATGTCTTTGACAGGCACGCCGAGCTGAGCAAGCTGCATAACATCCTGCCCCATGAGCTGTCCCGTTGTCCGAATCTGCCCGAATACAAAGGCGAGATGCTGAAAGCCATCCTGCCCACGTCCAAGCCCCGATGCAGCGTTGCCGAGCGCCGTGAGTGTTGGGATGATTTCATTGGCATCGTATCCAAACGCAAGGAGCTGCTGCGCGGCGTCGCGTACTCCCGGCATTTCAAATGGCGTATCCGCTGCGAACTTCTGTAGATCGGCAATCATCGCGTTTGCCTGTGCCGCCGAGCCAAGCATTGAGGTAAATGCGACGCGCGTCTGCTCAAGCTGCGCATTGTAATCGATGAACGCTTCCTTGCCCGCAGAGAGTGCCTTTTCGACAGCTATGATCGCACCTGCGGCAGCAAGCGCCTGCGGGGCAAGCTTACCGAGGCTTGCAGTTACACCCTCAACACTCTCCGCCGCGCCATTTGTATCTACACGGACGTTGACAACCTTGTCCCGAATGCCCGCCAGCTTATCCCTGACGCTCTGCACGGCCGCCTGTGCTGTGCCTGTGTTCGCCCGCACATTGATCGTCCGATCTTTGATCGATGCGACTGCCTGACGCACACGCTCAAACGCCGCCGTTGCATAGTCACGCGCCCGTATCGCGACAGAGATCTCCTTATTTGCCATTTCTCTTGCTCACCTCCTGCAGCATTACGCCCTCAAGCGTCTGCACCTTATGCAGCATGGCAAGGTCTAAGTCAATCCCTAAGACCTCTGCCACCTGCCGCGCGGCGACATAATCGACGCCAACAACACCCGCAAATGACGTGCGCACCTGCGTCTGTATGTGCCGCCACAGCGTCCACGCCTCTGTATTTTCGTCCATCAGAGTAGGGCGCTCGTATTCGCATCCGGCACAAGGCGGATGCCGCCCCTCCTGCGCGTACACCTCGCGGCACGCTGCGCAGTATTCGGGGCTTTCCGAGAGCTCCCACCGATAGACGGCCTCTAGTTTTTTACCTCAGCCTCCCGACCATAGGTCATCGCGTAAGTGTCCGTCGCGATTCGGAACGCCTCACTGTACGGCATATCATCCGTGATCTGATCCCCGTAGACGTGATCGAGGATCCAGTCCACCATGCCCGTGGTCGCTGCGGCGCTGTCCTCCTTATCCGCAAAGGCAGGGTCATACCCCGCCTTGCGCAACGCTCTCATCTCCTTTACGGTGAGGGAGCGGATTGGGATGTTGTTTGTTGTTTTGTTTATCATAATATTTTCTCCTAAATTCTTATTGCAGCAATACGTAATATGGCGTATAATAATCTCAAGGGAGGTACTGTCATGCCGATGACGCCAAAAGAAATGGTTCGTCTTCTGAAGAAGAACGGATTTATCTATATCAAAAGCAACAATGGTTCTCATCAGAAGTATCATCATCCCGGGCGCAACATCACACTGAGCGTCCCGATGCACGCGAAAGAACTCAAAAAAGGCATTGAGCAGCAGCTTCTAAAGGAAGCCGGGCTGAAGCCCTCTCAGAACGGAGGAAAGTCATGAAGCATATATATTTCTACCCCGCTATTTTCCAGACGGAGGAAACAGGCTATTCCGTCTTTATCCCCGACATCGACGGCTGCATGACGCAGGGGGAGACGATAGAGGAGGCGCTTACGATGGCGCAGGACGCAATCGGGCTGATGCTCGAAGATGTTTCTCCCGCCGATTACCCCGCCCCTTCGCTCCCGCAGGATCTGCCGCTTGAGCGTGACCAGTTCGCCGTTATGGTGCCGTTTGACAAGCTCGCATATGACCGCATGTATAACGCAAAATCCGTGAAGAAAACGCTCTCGCTTCCAAAGTGGTTGGACACGCTCGCGACGGAGCGGAACGTGAACTTCTCAAACATTCTGCAAAACGCCCTTATGCGCGAACTCGGCGTGAGCAAAGCATAAGACAAAAGCACCCTGCGCCCGCAAGGTGCTTTTTCTATTGCCTCAATATGCTTCCTGCTGATTCTTGAGCGTCGTCGTGACAATGCTCGTGCCGTCTGCCGAGAATGCACGCCACTTTACATCGACGACCACGCCTGCGGGACCGCTGATCTGCGCATCGAAAGGCTCGAACTGCACGGTTGGCATCGCAAAGACGAGCGATGTATTCTCGTCAAGTTTGAAGCCGATCTCCATTGCGACGGCGGCACCCGTGTCCGCCTTGTCCATCCACTCTGTTGACGTAAAAAGCGCCTTGAGACTGCCCGAGACCTTCATCAAGCCCTCAGGGATGTCCCCACGCAGTCCACCGCCGCCGACAACATACTGATCGCCGTCGAGGTTCGCACTGATCTCAAGCGAGCCCTCCTTGACGATGCGGCTCTCCGTGCCGTCGATCTTGACATAGGCGTGATTCTGCGCGATGCGCTGCAGCTTTGCCGCTTTCGCTGCGGAGTCGTATGCAGTGCCGTCCTGCTCGCGCGAGGCACCCATGACACCGAACTTGAACGTCATTTCACTGTCCTGCCCGTAGTCGACGGAGAACGTGTTGATCTTGACACCCTTGTAGCGGATGTATTTGCCAAGGTCAGGGAATGCCTTCTCGACAATGATGGACGGCTGATTATCCTTGACCGTAAAGACATGTGTCTTGTTCGCCGTTGTCCCCGTGGTCTTGGGGTCGCCGAAAAGCGCCTTAAGCATGTAGCCCGCGGACACATAGTCTGCGGGCATCTCGATGTCCCCGTCCACACTGACGCGCCCGAGTGCCGGCTGCGTATCGTTGCGCGTATTCGTGATCGTGTCCGATTCGATGAGCGTCTGCGCCTTCGAGAGGTCGTTGCTGTTCATCGGCAGGGCTACGCCCTTTTTCGTTCCTGGTGCGACTCCAAACGAGGACTCAAAGTCAATCACCATCGCGGACTTATATCCGCGTGCCTGCTTAGCCATATCGTTCCTCCTTATGTTTCCTCATAGACGCTAATCTCGATGCTTGTGCGACTGCCAACGAGGGGACGCACACTGTCCCCATCGCCGCCGGTCTCGATCATGCGTACCCGCATGAGCTGCACACCGTCCGCGATGTATGTGGTCTCCTTCTCATAGCGCCGCAATGCGTCCATCAATGCCCCTTCAAGTCGTGCAAGCGCCCTGTAGCCTTTTTCCAGATACGAAACGCTCGATTTCACCCATGTATCGACGCTGACCTGCACGCGCATATCCTGCACAAGATCATCGCTGGCAGGACGCTCGCGATCACGCTGAATAAAGATCAACCCTTTGCCGTTCTCGTCGGGGCGCACATCGCTCGGCTTATACCCGCCGAGGATGACCTGATCGGCGATGTCTGCCGCGCACAGATAGTCGCGCAGGCTCTCAAGTACCTTGAACCATAGCATACAATCACCCCCGATACAGTTCTATGCTGCCATAAGAAACGGTCTGCGCAGCTCCCGTAAGCGCGGCCGCCGTCATAGACGCCTCAAGCCGCTTCATCTCGTCGCGGTAAAAGCTGTACTTGCCCGCATAGCTGTCACGATCATCCGAGCCGCTTCCCCATGTCTGTGTGCCTGTATAACTCTTACGCATGCACAGCTCGCGGAACACGTAGACCGTGAGGAATCGCCGCACGTAGTAGGTCGGCTGCACAGCATCCCATGCAACCCCGAGACCTGCCGCCGCTGCACGCAGGTACTCCTCCGCTTCGGCGATAAGGTCACCCGTTACGGACGCGCCGAGCAGTTCATCCTTATCCCGTAATGCGTCTGCTTGTAATAGCATCCTCCACCTCCCGCAGCGCCCGCTCTGTATAGCGGTCAAATATATTCATGATCGTCTCCTGGTTGGACTCGAACGCGTCATAGATAAACGGATCCGGATCCCATCCGGGAAAGCGGACGCGCTTGGCGAACAGGAACTTGTTCCCGTCCACCCAGCGCAGCGCCTTCCTCCGCTTTGGGAAAATATCATGCGGTTTGATGCCCTCATGAATGAAAACACTATAAGGCGCGATGTTCCCATCGAGGTACACACGCGCCTCCATGCCGCTCTCACCGATTGCCGTCAGCACCGCATCCTTGAGCCGTCCATGCCGCTGCTGATAGCGGTGCTCCATCTTTGCGGTCGTCGCAACCTCTATCGCACTTGCCGTGGCAGCAAGCCGGAGGTTACGACGAAACGCCTCAATGCTGCTCATCGCCCTCGGGCGGCGCAGTGCCCTCCTTTGCACCGCTCTCCTTCTTGCCCTTGCTACCCTTCGTGGGCTTATCTTCCTTGACCTCCGCCACCTCAAGCGGCGCAACCTCAAACCCCTGCGCTACGAGTCCCGCGATCTGATGCTCCGTCTCTGCGTACTGCACCTCGTTCAGCCGTACAAGTCTTGTCATGCTGCGCCTCCTTATGCACCCGTGTTGACCCAGACGCCCGCGAGCTTGTTGCTCGGGATCCAAATGTCATGGAACTTGCGGTAGTCGAGCTTCCACGCGTCCGCTTTCTGGTTCACGTCCGGCGAGAAGATACGCACCTTGTCCGTCTTGGAGATGGCGATCGGCGCGCGGCGTGCCATGAGGATCCAGTTGATGGACTTCGCCCCCGTGTCCGCCTTGAAGCCGCCCGCTTCCTGTCCCGTGGTCTTGCCGTCATTGAAAACGTATGCCGTCTTCATGCGTGCCGAGGGTACGGAGAGGATCGGGATCTCGTTGTAGGTGCGCACCTTCGTATTCACTGCGCCCGCCTTGAAGTCCGCAACATCAAGATAGCGCGTCACATCCTTCGCCCCGTTGAGGATCGTGCGGACAGGCGTCGCCATGATGAGGACGAGCGGCTCATCCTCGCCGATGATGTCCTGCAGCTTCGTGATCTCCTCGTCGAGCTTGCCGAGAATGTTGTCCTTCGTCGGTGTGAATGCCGCCGACTCATGCGATGCGCCCTTTGCAAGTGCTGCGATCTTGCTGTAGCGGTAGGCATCGATCTCGGGCGCAACCTGCAGCCGCTGGAACTCGCCCATGACGTTCCCCGCCGAGGCGATAAAGTTGCTCTCATCCACGTCCATCGCGTCAAGGTGGAACGTCCGGCCGCGATCCTGCGTGAGCGTGTAGTCCTTATACGAGAGCGTCACGGATCCGCGATTGAAGCCGTTGTCACGGTCGTACTTTGCAAGCCCCGTCGTCGTGATCATCGGCATGCGCACCGTATCGCCGCCGTTGTACTTGACGCGCGTGGCGTTTGCCTCCATCCAGCCCGATGTGCCCGCTGTAAGCATCTGCTTATCAAGCTCCTGCTGGAAAATCTTTGCCATCTCAAGCGTATTGATTGCCATATGTCTTTACTCCTTTTCTTTAACCTCCGAGCGCGGCGGCGAACTGCTCCGCCATCGTGCCGCCTGCGCCAGTATCACCGGATCTGCCGTCGCCGCTGCCGGGCTTCTGCGCATCCTTGACTGCCCATGCCTTACCGCTCAGCCACTCCGCAGCGCCATCGGCGATGCTGCCCTGTGTACCATCGGCCTTAGTGTAGCTGTACGTACCATCCTCAGCGACTTTGATGGAGGGCGCGATAAGCTTTGCAAACTCCTGTGGGTCGACGGCGTTGCTCTTGGTGAGTGCGTCAACCGTCTGCGCCATGATGTCCGCCTGTACGCGCTTTTCCTCAGCAGTCTTGCGCGCCGCTTCGGCGTCCTCGTACTTCTTGGCGAGGTCTGCGACCTGCTTTTGAAGTGCCTGCATCTCCGTCTGCGCGCCCGCCCCCTTTTTCTGCGCGTCGCCGAGCTGCGTCTCCAGCTCCTTGTGCTTCGCCACAAGGTCGCCGTGCTGCTTCTTGAGTCCGGCAAGCTCCTCCTCTGCCTTGTTCTTTCCCGTGCGTGCCTCTGCCGCCTCCTTCCGCACGCCTGCAAGCTCGCTTTTGATGGTCTCCACCATCGCCGCGCCGTTCTCTGCAGCCTCCAGTGCTGCGTATACCTCTTTGAGTTCCATGTCTTTGCCTCCTGTGCAATCATCTTGCGGGCCTCAATCCCGCGCATGAAAAATGCCCTGCCGTCAAAGCACGGAGGGCATGAAAAAACCGCCTATGTTGTCATAAGCGGTTTTTAGTTGAGATCCTCAATTTTCTCAATCTCAGCTCTCATAATTTCAATTCCGTATTTCCCGCCGAAGGGCTTAATCATAATGCTCTCCTCCTCCGGCTCGTAGTCAGGCGGTCCGAGTACATCCTCAATATAGCCCTCATACACTTCTCCATCCTTGCAGCGTACTCTTGCCTTTTGACCTGCGAACTCATACCACTCTTTCAATTTGTTTCCCTCCTTTCGTTCGTCGGAACAGTGTGTAGCCCCTTGTTAGAAAAATGCACCATGCTACAGTGTACCTCGGTCTTGCCTCCTGTGGGAAACACAAGCCAACAACCTATATCAGGGTGATATATTTTCACTTTTTTTGTCCAATTTCCGACCTTTGTAAACCTTATGTCAGCGCGACGTGGGTGAAGTTCTGTGCAAATCCGATCGACAGAGAGTAAGGCATCATCGGTGTAGTAGCTTTTCCCTTCCTGGTACAGCTTGCTGCCTTTGATGTGAATTTCCTGCCGCGTCGTAAACTCTTTCGTGCAAAATGGAGATTGAATATAATCCCATATCCTCTGCTCGTGAACCTCAGCTGATTCCCCAGGCTGCCGCTTCGCAAATTCCTCTATGTTTATTTTACCATCATGAATGAATGGTTTCAAGGACTTCGGGATATTTTCAAAACGTCCTTTGAGTTTCGCGCCGCTGTATCCTCGTGCCTTTGCTGTCCAGCTGACTCCGCCCCGCACATCCTTCTCCCCATGAATCCCGAGGAGCATCTGCCGATGATGCAGGCTCACGCTGTCAAGATACTCTCTGCCGCCCTCCTCAATGCGCTCGTGCGGTGTCTCGTTGTCGAGCATACCGCGAATAACGGGCTTCAGAAAACACATACAGTGCGGATGCGCGGGCAAACGCGGCACTTTGTCCTTCGGGAACACACCCGCACCCATCCCGTAGAGATTCGCCTTTGCATACAGATCGCATATATCATAACGTGGATGTCGTCCCGACAGCTTCCACTGGTAGGCGACGCAGTCATCGTTATTGTCCCACTTGAGCAAAAACCCGTCCTGATACGCCCGCGCCATCTCCGTCCGCGCGATGCGATCCGCAAAGTAGCGCGTCCGCTCTTGCGTGGCAGTATATATCGCTTTATTCAGCGCCTTTTCGTTTTGGTCTTCGAGCGCATCGACGAGCTGCGTATATGCCGCCCTCATGCCCGCCGTTGTCCCCTTCTCGATCTGCCGGCGGATCGGCTTTAGCGCCTTCATGAGTTCATTTCGCGGTATGCCCGCATGACGCGCCACTGCGAGCGTCTCATTCAGATATTTCGGAATGTCCTGCACCGGTATGACGCCGCCCTTCTTGTAGCCGTCGAAGATGGCAAGGCTCGCTGCACGGCAGGATGCCCCCTTTGCAATCTGCTCCTCGATCGTGCGGGCGACCATCTCCCGCACGAGAATCGAGCCGCGCGTCGTCCGCGTCGAGAGCGTCAGTCCGTCGGGTGCCCATGCCTGTGTAAAGAGGCGTGCTGTGATTCCCTGCGGCAGCGGTTCACCATAGCCGCGCGCCGCCTCCGCGCGTATCTCCGCAAGAGCTTCCCTGTGCATGGTCTGCATGACCGGGTGCTCTCTGTACGCCTGATATACGGCAAAGCGGACGCTGTAACCTTCAGCCATCAGCTCTCGGATGCGCCGCTCAAACGCCTCAGTTTCCGCCCGTGTCGCTGTCAGCTTCATCCTCCTCGCCTCCGTACGCGTTCGTCTGCTCTATGACCGCAGCGGCAGCCTCTAGCTCACGAATGATCGCATCATATGCAGCGGGCTCGAGATTCGGGAGATACGCCTCGAGGACTTTGCGCGCAACCTCCACCTGATAGGTCTTGCTGTCAAACCCGAGGTCAAGCGCCGCCTGCGCCTGCGCGAGACCGTCTGCAACGTCCGCGATCTTGAAGTCGCGCGGGTACTCGCAGACGTAGTTGATCGCTTCCCCCGTCCACGCCTCATAGAGCGCAACGATGGCTTTCTCCGCCTCCTCGCACTGGATCGCGAAATCGACGAGCCGCTGATTCGTCCGCTCGAAGTCCCACTGACGCGCAACGCCCGACTTCGCCGACTGCACGCCGATCACGGAGTCAATCCCACTCATGCGGTACATCTCGCGGATGAGGCGGTCGATCTGCTCCGTGAGTACCTGCGCGGGTGCGGCGTCAGGCGCGATGTAGGCGGGCGGGTGCTGACTCTCGGGCGGATAGCAGAGTATGTTGTTCGTACCGATGGTCAGTTCGGACGCGCCTGTGTGCGGCATGATGAGGATGTTGAACGTCTGGTTTTGGAGCATCTGTGTATGCCAGCTGCAGAGCTGATAGACATGGTAATTCGTCTGCGCCACGGAGAGGAACTCCGGCGGAGGCAGCACATCCATCGGATCGCTGCTGCGGCCGAAATACTGCACAACAGGCAGCCGTCCAAGCGCGTGCTGCCCCTGTCGGATGATCTGCATGTTTTCATCCGCAACCGCCCAGCTTGTCTGCGTCCACGTGTAGTACCGCGTCTTTGCTTTATCCTCAGCGTCCTTGACGGTATTCTTATAGCCGAACTCCGTCATGCGGCCGCGCTCGTCAAAGCGCCAATGCGTGACCTCTGCGGGGAGCACGTGCGCCAGATACGGCAGTGCCCGCTTGTTAAGACTGTCCTGCACGGTCTCGCCGATCTCCGTTTCGTTGTTGACGATCACATAGACAACGCCGTAGAGCTTCGCCATGACCGCCAGACGGCGGATATAGTTCTGCAGGTCTGTCCCCGTGCGGTCGGCGTCGTCGAGAAAGACTTTGAACTTCGCCGTGTCGTTGTACTCGCGCTTGATCTCGTTGCGAAAGATCGGGTCGACCGAGGCGTTGACAATCGGTCCCGTATAGTTGAGATAGTACGCGAGTTTCTTGCGCTTCCTAAAATTCTCGGGGCTTTCGCGCGTATGCCGGACGAGCGCGCCGCCGCGCTTGAACTGCCCGTCCCCATAGTAGGCGTCATGCAGCAGCGTGTAAGTCTCTGCCATTTCGTTGATGTCCAAATGCGTCCCTCCTTTAGTAGATATTGCCGCGCATCGCCCGTATGCGTTCGCCCGCCGCAAGTGCCTCCGTCGCATAGCGCACTGCGTCAATCGTATGGTTATCCTTATCCGGATAGGCCGATATAAACTGCCCGTCTTTGTTGCGCTCGTATTCGTAGCCGACGAACTCGCGGTAGGTGTTCGGTGCGCGGCGCTTGTCGATGTAGATGCGTCTGCGCCCCTGCAGCCAATGAATCCCGTATGCAACGGAGTCGGGTCCCTTGCGCGCCGCGTGTACATTCAGCCCAAGCCCACGCAGCTCCGCGATGCTCTTCGGCTCTGCTGCGTCTGCGGTCAGGTGTTGCCCGTGGAGACGTGGCAGGATTCTCCGCGCTGCCTGTGCGTTCGTCAGCCGCTGCGCATATATCTCGTCGAAGATATAGAGCTCCTCGCGCCTAGCGTCATAGTGCATTGCCACGAAGGCAAGCGGGTCGACGGCAAACCCGAAGTCAAGACCGTAGTAGCGGCGGTCGAAGAGTGCCACGTCGGTATCACTCAGCTCCACATCCTCGACGTTATCAAATACGCTGCCGCCCGTGCCCGTAACCTCGCCGAGGTATTCATGGCGGTACAGCGTCTCGTTCTTCTCCCGTAGACGCTCCGCCTCGCTCACGAACTGCTCGCCAAGCCACGAGGGCGGCACGCCCAGATAGGTGGAGCGGTGCACAATGCGGTCGTCGCGGTCAAACAGTGCCTCCTCGTTGACCCAGTTGTTGCGGCTTTTGGGCGGGTTGTACGAGCAGAACACCCAGTGCCGTGCCCCGCCGCGCAGGAGCGATTGCAGGAGGCTGCGGATCTCCTCCATGCCCGTGAACTGGTCGAGCTCCTCCATCCACACAATACCGACATAACCGAACGGCAGCTTGAGCGACTTGATCTTGCTCTTATCATCCACACCGAGAAACAGGATTTTCTGCCCCGTGCCCCTGTGCTCAAACGACAGCGGACTCACCCGTGCCGCGAACGCATCGGACAAGCCCAGCGCATGAATCCCCCACTCCACTTGGTTGTAGACGCTGTTGCGCAGCGTGTTCGCGACCTTGCGCAGGACGACCGCATGGCACGCAGGATTCTGCAAAAGGAGGAGCGGGAGGCACAGCGACGCAAAACTGGACTTCGTGGAGCCGCGCCCTCCCGCAAGCCAATAGTGCGTATAGCGGTGCTCCTGCACATCGTAGAAAACACCGTCAAAGCTTGGGGCTATCAGCTCTGCGACGTTGACGATTCTCTCACTCATTCGCATCACCTCTCTCGAATACAAACGTGATCGGGGCAGTAGTCTCTATCCGCCCTTCATTCAGTACTCTTTCCTTGACGCGCACTTCACGCTCCCTCATACGCGCCTCCATGCTTTCGCCGATGGTGTCAAGGAGAAGCTTCATCATCTTCGGATCACCGGCACAGGCACTCCGGACGATGCTGCCGAGGATTGCATCGCCGATCGTAAGGCCATCGTCTCGGATGCGCGCTGCACGCATGATACCATTCTTGAGATCCGGATGGAGGTCTTTCAGTGTGAGCGATATCGCCTCCTTGAGCGCAGTGCGCAGCGCTTTCTTACGGCGTCGGGACTCACCGCTCTTAATGCCGCCCTTTCTCCCGTTCTCTCTGGATTCACTCTGGCTTCGGACTGAGCCCGGAATCAGATTCTCCTCGTTCGCCATGCTACACGCTCACCACCTGCCTTTAATTCCGCTCATACAAAAAGAGCACCGCCCGCGCCGTGCCCTCAAAATTTATACCTCACACCAACGAAACATAAAAAACCAGAGAAATTTATATCTCAGCCTCCGTCCAACAGAAAAGCCGCCTCATGTGAGACGGCTTTTTGAGAGGGAATGGATGAAGGAGGTAGTGGCGAGCCGGCTCATCTCCAGGTCACTCACAATAACAGTATAACAGGTTTTCCGATGAAAAAAAGGAAGTAAAAGGGAACAAAAAACACCGTTGGGAAAATGTTCGAGTTATCCACAATTGTATACAATTCATGCAAAACCGCCTTGCAGGAATGCAGGGCGGTTTTCGTGTCATTCTTTTTATATTCCGATTCTATTCTTTTTTATTCTGATTTTGCTCCTTTCTCCGCTCCATAGAGCCGCTCCATCCCAGCACGCGTGATGAGCCACGTTCCGCCAGACTTCCTGCACTCATCGGACGTAAGGCGCGGCGGTCTGCCCTGTATGCCCGTGCAAAGATGCTTTACAGAGCTGTGTTCCTTACCCCATCGCTCCGCCGCCTCCTTTGTGGTCATGACCTCCAATAGAGGATTCGCATGGTAAGCCATACCCCGATCACTCCTCCCGAAATAAATGACTTCACATTGCTCCATTGCCAATCAAGTACAAGATAATTGCCATAGAGCAGCAGAACGCAAACGACAACATCCAAGAGCAGGGCTTTTGATATTTTCATTGTTTCCTCTCCTCCAATCATGTATAATGAGGTTGAGACAAGGGGCTTGCGCCCCTCGTCTTGTTCACTGCCTAACCGTTAATGCTTGCGACGCTTGCGGCTAGGCTTTTTCTTTTGTCCTCCTTTCATCGTTGCCAGTGCTTGAATCACCCCGACGATGATTGTTACAACCAACTGGGCAATCCATTTTATATCTTCTTTGTCCATCTATATCACCCCCTTTCAATGATTTAATTATACCCTATTTCGGGTATTTTGTCAAGTATTCTATGCAAAATATTCGCCCGTAACTCCTTTATTTACAAGGGGTTACGGGCTTTCTTCATGGTATAGCTTTAACTGTATGGGACGCATCTGCACACCGAAAATCATAAGTGCCACATCACGCAGGGCTTTCCACCCCCGCTCCTTTGTCCATTTCTCCGTATACGAGAGCAGACGCGCCGTCTCCTCCCATGTTACGCCCTCAATATAGTGCGTTCGTATCATCGACGCTGCCGCCTCATCCAGAGAAAAGAGCGCACGGTCGATTTTCCGCACCATCCGCTCCATCTCATCCCTGCGCTCCCGCATCTCCGTGATCCGTCCCCGCATCCTTATCCTGCGTGCCGCTGCCGCCTCTGTCGCCGTGAGTTCCCCCGCGCCCCGTCCCCCGTCGTCCCCATATCGTACGGCGGCGATCCCCTCATCCTGCAAAAGCCGCTCGACTGCCTCGATTTCCTCCGTGAGATTCATAACGGCGACCTTCATCTTGTTATAGCTGCCGAGTAGCCGCTTTGTCTCCCTAATATAGTCGCTGTACTCTCTCACGCCGCAGCCTCCGATCCGAATCACATCATTTTGTTGGCGTCACCAATATGCCCACACGCACCAAAAGAGCAGTCAGGCGACGCTCTTTTCCTTATACTGCCTGCTTGACGCTACGTTGCAGGAGTGCTCCTCGCAGCCGATCTCGAAAGAGCCGCTGCACATCTCGGTCTATCGGGTGGATGTCCTTATTCCATTCCCAATATCCCTCAATCTTACCGATCATATCCCGCAGCTGCCAATCCTCAAACTCATCCACGCGCCGCAGGACGAGATCGGACACGAGAGACAGTGCATAGGATTGTCGTGGTAGGGCATACC
>CAUVMF010000013.1:0-25053 GCA_963552975.1 uncultured Selenomonas sp. | reverse complement strand
GGGCGCACGAAAACGGCAGGCAGCCCTTATACCTGCATCCGCATGATTTCCTGATAGGCAGACACGGCACGATTGCGCAGCTGCAGCGTCAGCTGCAGTGCAATCTCCGCCTTCTGCCCTGCCACGATGACCTGAGAGACATCCTGGACTTCGCCTGCTGCAAGCAGGGCGTTCTGCTCGTCCGAGGCAAGCTGGAGCTTGTTTACCTCCGAGAGCGCCTCCTTCAGATAGGTACCGAAGTTTTTAGGTGGTTCTTTTTCGACGGTCTCCCCGAGATGGCTCGTTGCGCGCATCGTTACGGGGGTCATTTGTAGCGCTTGTACTTCCATATACATTGATCTCCCTTAAAATGTACGCCAGAAATCAGTTTCCACCGCCGATGCGAAGTGCTGCACTCACCATGGACTTTGCAGCGTTGATCGTCGTCGTATTCGCCTCGTAACCGCGGGAAGCCGAAATCATATCCACCATCTCCGCGACAATGTTGACATTCGGGCGTTCAACATAGCCCTCCGCGTTTGCATCGGGGTGTCCGGGCTCATAGACGAGCGTGCCCTGTGTGCGATCCTCCTGGATGGAGACCGCGCGCACACCATCACCGGGGCGCATGCGCGCAGAGGCGCGCGCAAGGAACGACTCAAACCCGATGCCTGCTCCCTTTTCGCGCGGCTGGAACACGACATAGCGGCGATGATAAGCGCCGCCGCCCTGTGCGCGCGTCGTATTGGCATTTGCAATATTGTTGGAAATCACGTCCATGCGCAGCCGCTCTGCCGTAAGACCGGAAGCTGCCGCATCGATTCCCATAAACATTCCCATATCGTGCCCCCCTATCAGCCGCCCTGACCGCTCGTGATGACACTCTTCAGCTTGCTGATGTGTCCTCCCAGAGCCGTCGCCAGCGCACTGTAATAAAGCTGATTCTTTGCGACCTCGGCCATCTCAATATCAATATCGACGTTGTTCCGATCCAGGCGCATACTTGACCGCTCGTCCTGCTCGATCACAGGGCGGGCTTTCCCGTGAAATGCAATGGGAAAATGCCGGTCATGCGTGCGCACAACCTTCATCAGAGGGTCGCTCTGCAGCCCCAATTCCTGTTTCAGAAGATCCTCGAAGCGGACATGACTCCGCTTGAAGTTCGGTGTATTCACGTTGGCGATGTTATTGCTGAGTACCTCATGGCGCAGGGAGGCGGCCGCCAGTGCACGGCTACCAATGTCAAGCGTCGAGGTGTTCACCAGCTGCTCAAGCATGAAGCGTCACATTCCTTTCCCCATAATTTCGGGAAGCATCGCATAATTGGAGCCTCCCCCATGTGCACAGAAGAAACTGCACACAAAATAGATATATAATTATTTCTACATCCTTAAAAAAAATCCTTTTCATTCTAACATTTTTTCCATAAAAAGTGAAGAATCCTTTTTCAAAGAACTGTATGGTGGATGATCCGACTACGCGAGCGCGGCCTTGTCCACATGCAGACTTTTTACGAGGATGTTGATCTCGTGTACAACCATGCCCGTCATGCGCTCAATCTCCGCCTGCAGGCGCTGCCGCAGGAGCATCATCGTCTCCGCAATCGCATGCCCATAGGCAAAGACCACCTCAAGGGAGACGGTAATGCCGAGATCGTCATCACCGCTCACGAGATGCTTCACGTGCGTCGACCCTACGCGGTATACATTATCAAGTGCCTCTGCAACAATGTGCACAATGTTCCTGATGACCGAATCGTCAATGACGAGCTTACCATAGTAGCTGAATACGGGGTGCACGATCGAACGCTCTCCAAGACGCCTACGTTTTGACGAGGCGGTCTTGAAGAAGCTCTTGATTGGATCGATGAGATAGCCCGAAAAATGCGGTTTGAGTTCGATCGTCGGCACGGGGATGATGTGCTCACCTTTTCGGAGGCGATGATATTGTGCAAGCTCCATATCCTTTTTCGACGCGATGTCCTCGATGCGGATGATCTTGCTGACGGGACCAATCTTGAGTGCCTTTGCGATCTTCTGCACCATATTTTCCGAGGTGCCGAGGATAAGGATGCGCCGCGGCTGTGACTCCGCAATCGCACGACGCACGTCCGAGGCATGCCCCGGCAAAACGAAGATGGCACGACGTACCGCCATGATCCGATTCTTCTCTTTTTTCGCTGAATATCCGCCGATTACCTTTCCGTCTTTGATCAGGATGCCGTCGTCAATGATGGCATCCGCGCCGTTTTTTCGGGCGACCCACAGGGCGCGGTGGCTTTTGCCGGTACCACTTGGTCCGACAAGGGCGATGACGTCCATTGTGTTTCTCCTCTCACCAATCCACACTCATATATGACGCGGTGCACGATAGAAATTCTCCGCATAGATATCCTCAATCGTAAACGCTCCGACCACATCCGGCTCCCGCCCCACAAATCCGCGGTAATCCGATCCGCCCGATACGAGCAGTCCGTTTCGCTGTGCCACATCCAGGTAGTGCTGCGTATCCGCACGGTCATAGAACGGATAGAACGCCTCGATTCCGCCAATCCCCTGCTGTACGATGCGCTCAACGATCATCTCATCCCTGATCGCCTTGGGATTGGCAAGCACGGGAATGCCACCCGCCCCCTTGATGAGCTCGATGACCTCCTCGATCGGAAGGTAAAAATGTGGTACATAGGCAGGCTGACCACGCCGCAGCAGCTGATCAAAGCATGCACGAATGGAGTCGAAGTATCCTTTCTTGACGAGTACGCGCGCGACGTGGGAGCGCCCCACCGCCTTGCAGAGCCCCTCATCGGTCAGTACCTCGGTCTCTCCGATCTCATAGCCGAGCGCGTTCAGGCGCTCTACAATCTCGGTGAACCGCGTCCAACGCGCCTCGCTGATCTCCTCGAGTTTTTCCTGAAGTCCGCTGTCATATATATCAATATTATAGCCTAGGATATGGATCTCATGTTGCCCATCTCCCGTACTGAAGCCCACCCCGGGGATGATGCGCAGATTACCTGTGGCATAATGCTCACTTTCATAGAGTGCTGTCACCCCCTCCACCGTGTCATGATCTGTGATGGAAATATAGTGCAGCCCCGCAGCCTTTGCCGCTTCCACAATCTCCTCCGGGGTATCCTTTCCATCGGAAAAGATCGAATGGATATGCAAATCGCTTGGCATAGAATTCTCCTCGTTCAGCCCTCTTCACGGAGCAAGATGCGCTCAATCTGCGGCGCACGCCGTCCGCTTGGTTCGATGTCCACAATCACAGCGGCATACTCCGCCGCCCCTTCCGCCATCTCAAAGCGCACAGGCATCCCCGTTCGGAACTTCTGAATCACAATCTCCTTGCGAACGCCCAGTATGGAGTCATGCGCACCAACCATACCGAGATCCGTGATGTACGCCGTACCGCCGGGGAGGATCTGCGCATCTGCGGTCTGCACATGCGTATGCGTCCCAACGACGATGTCGATGCGCCCGTCCAAATAGTGCCCCATCGCCAGCTTCTCAGAGGTCGTCTCCGCATGAAAGTCGAGCACAATGACGTCCGCCCGCCCCGCAATCTCCGCGAGCATCTCATCCGCCTTTTGAAAGGGACAGTCCAGTGCCGGCATAAAGGAGCGCCCCGAGAGATTCATCACAGCGATGTTCACCGCTTTGAACGGGAAGAGGCAGCACCCCCGTCCGGGTGTGCCATCCGGATAGTTCGCGGGACGCACAAGGAACGGCTCATCATCCACAAAGGCAAAGACATCCTTCTTATCCCAGACGTGATTCCCCGATGTCACGACATCGGCACCTCCGGCGTAGAGTTCATCGAGTGCCTTGCGCGTAAACCCCTTACCGCCGGCGGAATTTTCGCCGTTGACAATGACGACGTCAATACGCTTCTCCGCTCTGAGACGCGGCGTGATCGTACGAAAGGCACGTCGCCCCGCACGCCCGACGACATCACCGACCAACATAATGCGCACGGCAGCCCCTCCTCATTCCCTCACCGATTGTAGACGACTACCTGGTCGCGCTCGCGGATGCCGACCAGACGATCGCGCAGCGGAATCTCACGCACCGCCATGAGCATGCGTTCGAGCGTTTCATGTTGGAGCGCACGGAACTCTGCATCCAGCACCTCTGCACCGTGCACGTCAACGAGCAGGGATGCACCGAAGCGCGCCGTAAGCAGCTGTACCGTGAGACTCATCTCGCGCTCCGATAGCTCATCCATGCGGCGTGCGAGATGGAATATCGTGAGTTCATCGTGCTGCTCATAGGAGAAGTCCATCGTGGTTGCGGTGCTCTCCTCAATCACATGATAGGTTTCAATGCTCTCGGCGAGAAATGCCGCAAAATCCTCAATCTCTGCGGGAGCGAGTCGCGCGCGCACAACAAAGTCCATCGTCAGCAGTTCCTTTCGTGGATCATAGGAAACCGCCTCGATCTCCGGAAAACAGACGAGCATAGAGGCGAGCAGCTGTACGCCGGGGCGTGCCTGTTCACTCTTCATGCGTCCGGTGCGCTGTCCTAAAAAAAGCCTGCGCAGAACGTCAAACATTGCCTCATCCCCCTTGCGCGCCGTTTATTCTACACTCTTCACACGTCCAAGTCCTAAAGCATAGACCGCATTGCGGCCTGCCTTCTTTGCCTGATAGAGTGCCTCATCGGCATCCTTGAAGAGCTGGAATTCATTGTCCCTCCCCGGATCAAATGCCGCAGCCCCAACGCTCACCGTGATAGGATGGTCGAACGGCATCTCGGCGGCCTCCACCTTGCGTCGGATGCGCTCGCCAACCCTTCCGGCAACTGTGAGCGGTGCTCCCTCCAGAATGATGAAGAACTCATCGCCGCCCCAGCGGCAGCCCGCATCCGAGCCGCGGATCGTACCGGAGATCGCATGCGCAACCGTCAGCAACACCTTGTCGCCCATATCGTGTCCATACGTATCATTGACCCCCTTGAAGTGATCAATATCCATCAGGATCACGGAGAGCGGGATCTGATTCTCCCGCGCACGCACGACCGCCTCCTTCAGAATCCGCTCCATCTCGCGGCGGTTCAGGAGGTTCGTCAGCGCGTCTCGGCTTGCGAGATGGCTGAGTCGCTGATTCGCTGTAAAGAGCTCCTCCTCCGAGACGCGGATAAAGTGCGACATGTACGCGAGCATCTTTCGATTGTATGAGAGCTGAGAGACACGCTTCGTCTGCAGCTTGACATTCTTGACGTAGCCCGAATCCTCCTTCATTCCAACGAGCAGGACGTTCAGATGTGCCGTGGAGATACGCTCCTCCACACGGCGCACTTCGCCAAAGACGAACACGGTTGAGGAAGGAACGCCGGTACACGGTGTCATCTCCGTCACAACATCATCCCCGAGGAGGAGATAATGCCCAACACAGGATGTACCAAGGATTGCCTGCGGCGAGAACGACGACATCTCGCGCGCGTTTTCCGCCGCCTTCGAGAGGATTCCGTAGGGATCGCCATAGGCAAGACGGAATTTCGTCCCCTGCTGGATGGGGACACCGAAGGTCAGCTCCCCTCCCTCCTCGATCTTGATGGGAACATGCGCTGAAATCGAGCCGTCTTCCTCCTCGAAGCAGAGCGGAAAGAGTGCCGCGTCCGCGCTGAAATCGCCGTCGCCCTTGATGCCGAAATAGCGCTCATAGATTTTAAGCGGCGTGTTTCCATCCAGTTCCTTGACCGTGCAGCCATCTACGCGGGTCGCAACAATCTCACGACCGAGCGGATTCCAGCCGAAATTGCGTACAACATGTGTATCGAGGGTTTCCCCATGGAACACAACAGCCAGCATGCCGAGACGCATCGTCACATCATCCGCGATGATATAACCATGCGCCTCCATCGGTGCGGCGTCAACGAAGGCTCCGAACACTGCGATCTGCGGGTCGATCACGGAGATGCCCTCAAACAGATCATCGATCTGATCCATCATGCCAACGACGAAGAATTCTATCACCTTCGTATGGGGACGAGCCCCGACAAAGTGAATAACATGCTCCTCCGCCGCCGTATTCGATGTATTTCCTTCCACGGTGACAAATTCTACCTGCGACGACTCCAGTGCCGTAAAGGTCAGCATAACGCCGTCCGTAACGAGGCTCAAATCCGCCATCTTGAGTGCGCAGGTATGCACGAGAATCCGCGCGTACGGGAACAGTTCCCGCACGGCATTGCGCATACAAATTGCTTTTTCAATCGGCATCTCACAGTGTGCTGCAATCGTGATGAGCAAGGACGTGAGATGCGGGATCCGATCCAGCTTTTCCTTTGCCTGTTCCGCTTTGTGCTGAGCATCCGCGGTACCGGAAACGATATACGACAGTTGCTGCATATACCCTCCTTGGGGAAGCACCGCATGGAGCAATGCTTTCCAAAACGAGGGGGAAGCCCGCTTCCCCTCGATGCGTACCTTCAGGAAACACTAATAAGGAATCGTTGTTTACTTCGCGTAGTCGACGACGCGTGTCTCACGAATCACCGTTGCCTTGATCTGCCCCGGATATTCGAGATCCCCTTCAATTTTCTTCACGATGTCATGGACGAGCACGGCTGCACCCGCATCATCCACCTTGTCCGGCTTCACCATCACGCGGATCTCACGACCTGCCTGAATGGCGAAGCAGCGCTCCACACCGTCGAACGACTCCGCGATCTCCTCGAGTGCCTTGAGACGCTTGATATAGGACTCGAGACTCTCACGCCGGGCACCCGGCCGCGCTGCCGAGACGGCATCTGCCGCAGCGACAAGAACCGCCTCAATCGTTGTTGCCTCCACATCGCCGTGATGACTTGCAATGATGTTGATAACCTCTTTGGATTCGCGGTATTTGCGTGCAAGATCAGCGCCGACCGTCACATGCGGCCCCTCGACCTCATGGCTGACCGCCTTTCCGATGTCGTGCAGGAGACCGCCGCGCTTGGCGAGCATGACATCGCAGTCAAGCTCCGCAGCCATGAGACCCGCGAGGTGCGAAACCTCAATCGAATGTGCGAGCACATTCTGCCCGTAGCTCGTGCGATAGCGCATACGCCCGAGGAGTCGAACGAGCTCGGGATGGATGCCATGGACGCCCGTCTCGAACGTCGCCTGCTCCCCCGCCTCTTTAATGCGCTGGTCGACCTCACGCCGCGCCTTCTCGATCATCTCCTCAATCCGTGCAGGATGAATGCGCCCGTCCTGAATCAGTTTCTCAAGCGCAATACGCGCGACCTCACGCCGCACGGGATCAAACCCCGATAGGATCACCGCCTCGGGCGTATCATCAATGATGAGGTCAATGCCCGTCAGCGTCTCGAGCGTGCGGATATTGCGCCCCTCACGTCCGATGATGCGCCCCTTCATCTCATCGTTCGGCAGTGCGACGACCGAGACCGTCGTCTCTGCCACATGATCAGCGGCACAGCGCTGAATCGCAACGCTCAGAATCTCGCGTGCCGCCTTGTCCGCCTCATCCTTCGTCTGCTGGATATACTCCTTGATCTTACGCGCCTTCTCGTGCTTCAGCTCTTCCTCCGCCTCTGCCATGAGAATCGTACGTGCCTCCTCCGACGAGAGCCCAGAGACGCGTTCAAGCTCCTGTTTCTGACTCTCATAGAGCGCGGTAATCTCCGCCTGCGTCTTGTCGATGCGTGCCTCCTTGCGTTGGAGCCCCTCTTCCTTCTTCTCGATGGACTCGAGCTTGCGGTCGAGATTTTCCTCCTTCTGAATCGTACGGCGCTCGAGACGCTGAATTTCGCTGCGGCGTTCCTTGGAATCACGCTCAAATTCCTGACGCTGGCGCTGAATCTCCTCCTTCGCCTCGAGCAGGGCTTCCTTCTGCTTTGTCTCGGCCTTCCTGCCCGCCTCTTCAACAATGCGTTTTGCTTCGTCCTCGGCTGATCCTATCTGAGACTCCGCCGTGCGCCTGCGTGCGACATAACCCGCGGCAGCACCAACGAGAGCAGCAATAATTACCGTTAGTAATTCAGTAATAATAACGGCCACCTCCTTTTTCATGATGAAAAAATCACTATAAAATACTCCTATCCATTTTAATGTTTTTTTTCTATAGTGTCAAGAATTCTGTACGGTCTGCCGGACATTCGTCAATGAAAAACGGGATGCACCCAACGTAAAATGTTCCGGTACATCCCGATTCTGTTTTATCTTCTTGGAAATCCGCGCAGCGCACGCGGCTTGCCGAGTACCTCGGCGAGTACAATCGCCTGCTGCATCGTATGCGGCGTCAACTGCGGCAGGAGTGTTGCCGCAGTACGTGGCACTGCACACTGTATCGCAGCGGCGTCCGCCTGCTCTGCGGCAAGCCGTTCTGCGCGCGCGCGTATGCGTTTGGCACGCTGCGCCTCGCGCCGCTGCTCCTCCCACCGCGCACGCAGCTCCTGCGCCCGAAGCACCTCCGCATCAATCGCAATCTGAAGCCCCTCGGGAGCACCGCGCAAGGGCGGAATCTCAAAGGATCCCTGCTGCGCCGCGCGCTTCTTCGGGCGCGGAATATCCTGCGGCACGGTCGGCGGCGGCACCTTCTTCCTGCCACGCACGCGGTCGTCAAAGATAGCAATCGCTATCGCGATGGCAATAACAACGAGGTATTCCATGCCACATCCCTCACTTTACGGGCGGTGTCTGCGGCTTCTCGTCACTCTTGCCCACAGAGCTGATCGCTTGACGCATATCGGTGTCGGACTGGATATTGTTCAGCCGGTAGTAATCCATCACGCCGAGCTTGCCCTCACGCAGTGCCTGTGCCATCGCGTGCGGCACCTCTGCCTGCGCCTCGACGACCTTTGCCTCCATCTCCTGCGTGTACGCCTTCATCTCCTGCTCGCGTGCCACCGCCATCGCGCGGCGCTCCTCCGCCTTTGCCTGTGCGATGCGCTTGTCCGCCTCCGCCTGATCGGTCTGGAGTTCTGCGCCGATGTTGCGCCCGACATCGACATCCGCGATATCAATGGAGAGAATCTCGAATGCCGTACCCGCATCGAGCCCCTTGCCGAGCACCGTCTTCGAGATGTCGTCGGGATTTGCAAGCACGTCCTTGTGGTTCTCCGAAGAGCCGACCGTCGTGACAATGCCCTCACCGACACGCGCGATAATCGTCGGCTCACCCGCACCACCGACGAGGCGATCGATGTTCGCGCGCACGGTGACGCGCGCCTTGATCTTCAGCTCAATGCCGTTCGCTGCGACAGCGGACACAATCGGCGTCTCGATGACCTTTGGATTGACGCTCATCTGCACGGCCTCGAGCACGTCGCGCCCCGCGAGGTCAATCGCCGCCGCGCGCTCGAACGGCAGCGCAATCTGCGCACGATGGGATGCAATGAGTGCATCAACGACCTTGTCCACATTGCCGCCCGCGAGATAGTGTGCCTCAAGCTGATTGACGCTCACATCGAGTCCCGCCTTGTTTGCCTTAATCAGCGGCAACACGATGCGGCTGGGTGGAACGCGGCGCAGTCGCATGCCGATGAGCGACATGATGCCGACCGAAACATTGGCCGAGATTGCCGACACCCATAAGCCAAGCGGAACGAAGTGGAGAAAAATCGAAACAACAAGAATGACGATAACGACGAGGAATGCTCCTCCAAACAGTGTTCCCATGTGTACCTCCTTAGAATTTCCGTGAAAACATGTCTATGCCTCGCGCACAACGACGCGGCTGCCGTTCACGGACAGGACAACAATCTGCTTCCCCTTTTGAATATACGCGCCCTCCGAGATCACATCCACGGGGCGGCCATCAATGCGTGCCGTCCCCGAAGGACGCAACTCTGTGAGCACATCGCCCATTTTCCCTACAAGTTTGGATTGCTCCGTCGCGCTGACATAGCCCTCCTCCGTCCGTGAGCTCTTTTGCAGAACAATCTTGTTCCACAGTTTGCTCGACGGCAGACGCGAGACGATCAGCAGGAAGAGCACAATGGAGATCACGAGGGCAATCCCAAGCGCCGCGAGCGCACCGATGTCCCCGCCGAGGGCGAGCACAATGCTGTAGAGCATTGCCGCAACGCCAAGCCCCGCGAGCAGTCCCACCGTTGGCAGCAGGATCTCCACAATAATCATGAGCACGCCCGCGAGAAAGACCGCAATGTGATAGAGTTCCACAAGCCCGTGCGTATACTGGCTGCCCCAGAAAACCGCCGCCGCCACAATGCCGAGCAGAACGCCCACGCCGAGCCCGCCCGTCTTGATCTCCACCATGATGGAGAGGAACATAACGGCAATGAGCAGGACTTGCAGGACACCGTTATCTACGATGAAGTTCACAAAGATCCCTCCTCCTTATGTGAAAAAACCCCGCGCACGCGCGCGAAGGTTCCTATGCTGAAAATGGTCGGAACGACGAGATTTGAACTCACGACCTCTTCCACCCCAAGCGCACCGAAAGACTAGGGGTACAATTTCAAACAATAGGAACACTACACATTGACAACTTTTTTCAAGGTCATCAAACACTCGATTTGATGGTCTTGCAAAGCGTTGACAAAGCAGCTTGCGCTTTCAGACATTCGCCTGTATAATGCAGAATGAGACCTCAATAGGCAGGGCGTCTACTTTCTTCACCTCTCTACTCCATAAATGGGAGGTGGTGCAATATGGGTTACTACGAGTTCGCATTGGTGCTTGTGCTCGTCACTGGCTTCATCGTTGCCATAAAAAAGAAATAACCGCCCCTGCTTCCAACTGAGAGCGGTTAATCCGTTACGGTGAAGAAGTTGACGCCCTGTTGAGGTCTCTTCTTTATGTCTCCATCATAGCAGAAACAGTGTATTTTTTCAAGGCTTCCCAGACGCTGATTTTTGTAAAATATTTCTGAGTGTTGTGGTCAAGCTTTTTTGTAACATCAGTGTCCAATAAACTTTCGGATGAAACCATGATTCAGGCACGCTCTATGATGAACGTCTTGTGTGGGTAGATCGTCCCAAATTAGTAGAGTTTCAAGGCAGACAAACAAAAAAAATGGAGCTTTCAGTACACCACACTGAAAACCCCGAAAGACTTAGAAACATTGCAAATGGTCGGAACGACGAGATTTGAACTCACGACCTCTTCCACCCCAAGGAAGCGCTCTACCAAGCTGAGCTACGTCCCGAACAAGAGGTATTATACCGAGCTTTTCTCGTTTTGTCAATCCCTCTGCGCCATCTGTTTCATCAGTCGAAGCGCGCCGATCTCGACGCCTGTCTCACGCGCAACCTGCTCGACCGTACGCCCCGCACGCAGGAGTGCGCGTGCCTTGATGATGGATTCGTCTTCGTGTGTGGGTTCTTCTACCTCCTCCGTCACGCGAGGCTGCGGCGACGGAGGAGCGGCATGGCGTACGGGCGCAGGTGCAGGAGCCATGCGCTGCTGCGGCAATGGCATCTCCGGCGGCGTAGCTGCTCGAGAGGCCGGCGGTTGGGGCGAGGCAGAAAACTGCTGTGGCGGCGCATAGGTCTGTGATGGCGCTCCTGCGGTGCGCGCCTGCTCACGCAGGATGGACTGATGAAGCACTGCAGCAAATTCATCCCCATCCGTACGGCGTGCTTCCGCCGTCTGCGGCCGTCCCGCCCCACCGTTCACCTGCGAGACAGCACGGGCGGCCGGCATGGGCTGTCCGATGGCACGCAGACGACGCTCCAACTCCTCAATCCGCTGACGCAGAGACCATTCCAGACGCTGCGCATCCGCTACACGCGTCTCAAGAAGCACACGCCGCTCATCCGCCTCACGCAGGAGACCCTCGAGCTTTGTCACATGAGAGCCGAGTCTCTTGATGATTGTGTCTGCCGACTGCTGAAGCTCTTTTTTCAATTTTTCAATGGAGGCCGCGAGATCTTCATCCTCCTCGTCGCTGTGCTGACGTCGTTGGATGATGTAGCGCACGATGAGCAGCAAAACAGCACCGAGAATGATGAGGGCACCCAGAATTTCGGTCACGGAAATAATGGCAGGACGCCTCCTTATCCACGTTACAAGCTAATATCGAGATGTACGCCGCGATTTGGGTCGAAGGCAAGACGCTGCAATAGCTCCGGACCATGATCCTTCCCGTCGCCTCTGCCACGCCCGCGTCCCTGACCGCCCTGCCTCCGCTCGCGCTCGGGATCGTCCTTCACACGGGCATCCTCGCTCGCCTGTTCCTTTGCGCGCACCTGCTGACGCGCGAGTTCCGCATCCTGTTTCTGGCGGATGGACTCAAAGCTCTGCTGGATGTTGACCTGGTTCTGCATGTTGCTTTGGACATTCCCCGCCTCATTGGACTGCGGGAACATCATCTGCATGCTGATTGGCGTGACATTCATGACGGCACCTGCCTCTCCTTAAAAGATTCCTGTAACAATCTGCCCATCGAGCATCTGGAGCCGCGCGTGTTTCAGCTCCTCTTCCACCGATTTTTTCACCCCGTTGATGGTGATGTTGACACCGGGGAAGATTGTATCTGAGGCAGCGACGGAGCCGCGTTTCATCTGTTCCAGCTCTTCCTCCATTGCCGCAAGTTTTTCCTGCATCTTCCGGATTTCAGCTGTGAGTGGAAATTGCTCGTGTGTCAGCTCAGCAAGCTGCTCCCGCCGACGTGCAGAGAGGCTCATGAGCGGCTGTTTTTTGAGCGTTTCAAGCGAGAGGCGGATTTCCGTCAGGCGCTTGACAGACGCTTGGTACTCCTTTGCCAGAGCATCGTAACGATGTTTCAGATTCGGGTCGATGCCGACACTTATGTTGGTCTGTACATAGAAGTTGTTGCCAAGAACCTTCGCGCGGATGGACTCGCCTGCACCGACTTTCCCGCCGGTGATAAAGCCGCGCCGCCCCTCCACACGCACGTGATGCCCGGCACGCATCTCTGAGTGCAGAACGACATCTTTCACAAAGATGTCTCGTCCGGCAGAGATGTTCGCATTCTCAACAAAGGAGATGCTGACATCCTCGAGCGCCTGAATCCTTCCGATGTTCATGCCGCGAATGCCGCCGTGTACAATGACATTGCGCCCTGTGACCTCACCTCCGCCGATCATTCCCTTGATCTCAACATCACCGGAGGCCTTGACCGTGAAGCCGCTCTCCACGTCACCCCTGATCTCAACGCTGCCGGCGAAGTCGACGTTCCCCGTACCGACATCGACGCTCGTGTCGATCACGAGATGCGGATCAACGCTGACCTTCTTCCCGTCATCGACGATCTGACCGTCAATGAGCGCAACAAGTTCATGCTCGTCCACAATTCTGGTGTTCTTCCCCTGCGGCAGAACGGCCGATTTTCCCGGCTTCGCCGGAATCTCCTCGCCAAACACATTTTTCCCCGGCACACCTGCGGTCTCGGGAATGCGTACGGCAAGCACGTCGCCGATCTGCGCGCGGATAAAAATGTTCATATCCTTATAGTCCACACGGTCATAAGCGCGTTCGGCGGGTCGTCCCTTGGCTCCCATGTCGAATTTCTTTTCGATACGTGCGTCGGTTCCTGCCTCGGGCTCGGTTCCGCGTGCTGCTATAAACGGAGTCAAACGTGCGACACCACGTCCGATTGCGTCGTGGTCAATGCCATAAACGACCTTCTTTGCAGCAAGCGCATCCAGTACGTCCGAGACATCGGGCGGCAAATTCCCCTTCTTGTCATCAAAACGCACGGCTGCCGTCATCGCGTCGCGCGCAATTTCAATGCTAAAGGGAATGATTGCGTTCTCTCCGTCATCCTCCGGTGCGGCTTTGAGCTTCGTCTCAAAACCGTCGGCCGCACGAACAATCCGCGCCACCTGGAGCGGATCATAATCCCTTATTCCTTCCTCCGCAAGACGCCCCTTCAGTGTCGTCAAATCAATCGCAACACCGTTCTTGCTTGCGGGATAGACGGTCAGATAATTCCCATCTGCTTTGACCACAAGCTGAAACCCTTCGTGTATGTCTCCAATGGTGCGCTCCACAACATCACTCCCGATCCTTCAAAATTGCGTTTTTATTACAACTCTTCCCCTCAGGTTACAACACATCACACGTCGTCATCCATGCGCGCAAGTGAACCCCGCATACGAAAGATTGCCTTCGTATGGAGCTGGGAGATCCGCGCCTCTGAGAGGTGCAGGATCGCCGCAATTTCCTTGAGCGTCATCTCATCGTAGTAGTAGAGTGTAACGACCGTACGTTCCTTTTCCGGCAGTTTCTCGATGGCTGCAGCAAGCGTCTCCTTGACCTCCGTCCACTCTGCGTGTTCCACCGGCCCATCGTCCAAGGAAGCAGGAGCGTCTGTGCGCAGATATTCCTCCAACGGGATGATTGTCGCCGCGCTGACCTGTCCTTCAAGATGGTGCAACCCTTCGAGGCTCAGATTGAGTTCTGCTGCTAGTTCCTCATCGGTCACTGTGCGCCCCAGCTCTCCCTCGAGATGTGCAACCGCTTTCTCGTATTTTTTTATATTCTGACGCACACTGACGGGAATCCAGTCCTTCGCGCGCAGATGGTCGAGCATGGCACCTCGTACGCGTACGCCGGCATAGGTTTCAAATTTGTTGCCGCGTGTGAGTTCGTAACGCTCAATCGCATCCAAGAGCCCGAAGAATCCACTGCTGAGGAGATCCTCACGATCGACATGCTGCGGGAGACTGATTGCAATGCGCCCGGCAACAAGGCGGACAAGGGGAAGATAGTGCTCGGCGATCCGGTTGCGTACGTCAACGGTCTTTTCCGTCTCATACGCCCGCCACAGGGCATCAATATCCTCTGCCGGCTGTGCTGTCATCGCGCTCATCTCCTCTCATACCGGCTGTCAATTTATAGCATCAGGCAGGAGCCGGTGCCCCCTCGTCATCCGGCGTCTTCATATGGACGAAGGAATCCTCCGAGAGCGGCTGGAAATTTGTCGACGCAGCGAATTCTTCCGCTGCCTTCTCCCCATTCTCGACGGCATTGAAATCAATTTCATCGGGATCATAGAGCTGTGTCTGCATATCCTGCATACGCTCCGCAGGGATTTTGTCAAAGGCAGCCCACCCCTTTGCCTCTAGGATGAAGGAAACGAGATAGGTGAACCCCCCTGCGCACAGGAATGCGAGGAAGCTGCGCCCAAGTGCTGTCGTCATGCGTGCATCGGCAAACAGCCCCGTAATAAATACGATGAGCGCAGCGATCACGGAAAACACGAGTGCCATACCGAGTTTGAACATTACTTCACCTACCTCTCTATATTGTCTTATCTCCCTTGCTGACAGTTTTCACCGTATAGGTTCCGTCATTGAGATCAATCGACACCGTGCGTCCATAATTGAGCCCGGTATCCTCCGCAATGAGACGGATGCCATGCTGTGCCAGCAGTTCCTTTGCCGCCTGTGCATTGCGCTCGCCCACGCGCATGACGCTCGTGGTATTGGAGAACGCAAACATCTGCGCGCCCCCCGCGATCTTCGCGACAAGGCGCGATTTAACCGCACCAAGTCTCAGGACATCCGCAAGCATCAGCGGAAATCCTGTATCGATGAACTTTGCAGGCGTATCTGAGGGACGCGCCTGTTTGCTGTCCGGCAGCATATAGTGGAGGAGTCCCCCCACATTTGCCTTGGGATCGTAAAGGGAAAGACCGATACAGGAGCCCAGTCCATAGCTGATGAGTGTGGACGGAGCTGCGCCGACTTTGTAGTCGGCCATACCGACTTTTATCAAATCCGGCATATCATCCAACTCCTACCGCATTCATGATTGTGCCAAGGGACCCCGGGTCAGGGACAAGGAAGAAATGTCCGCTGATGCTCCGATCCTCTGCAACAAAATTCGTCTCGATGAGGAGTGCATGATCCCCCATCTCACCAAGCTGAACCAGAACGACGTTGAGAATTGCACCCGCCATATCCACGGCAAGCGCAGGAATCGACGGCAACATACTCATGCCCGTAAACGTATAGAACGCATTCAAATAAGAACCCGCGAGGATGTTGCCGATCTCCATCAGAGCCGATTCATCCATCGCGTCGAGTTCGATCGTATCGCCCCTTTCACGCCCCAGCAGTGTATCCACAAGCGCGAAGGCGCTGTCCCGAGGAATGAGAAAGAGGATGTTGCTCGGTGCCTTGCCATAGACGCGCAAGAAAATACCGACGACAACCAACTCGGGTCCGCCGACAAATTCCGGTACATCTTCAATTGGAACGAGTGCCACATGGGGCACATTCATCTCAATGCGGCGCTGAATGAGACGGGAAAGCGCCGTCGCAGAGTTGCCTGCGCCGACATTTCCGATCTCCCTGAGCACATCCAGCTGCAACTCTGACAACTCGGTCAGATTCTCATCTACGCTCATAGACTCTTACCTCTTATCACGCGGCATGATTGGGAACTACAGATTCCCTTACTTTGCATCCTTCGGAAGACCGACGATCTCCTCCAGATTGAGGAGAACGATAAGTCTGCCGTTGATGTTGCCAATGCCGCTGAGGAACTTGCTGCTCTCGCGCGCATTCGTCGCTTTCTTCGTATCAACAGGCGCATTCTCGAGACTCAGAACCTCCGTCACAGCATCGACCAGCATGCCGACATGGACATCCTCCACGGAGACCGTGACGATGCGCGTACGATCCGTATACGGCGTCTCCGCAAGCCCAAGACGCTGCTTGAGGTCGATGACAGGGAGCACCGAGCCGCGCAGATTGATGACGCCCTTGATAAAGTCCGCCGCAAACGGAACGCGCGTAATATCCGTCAGATTGCGAATCTCCTGCACGTTCAAAATGCTGACGCCATATTCTTCATCGCGAAGATTGAATGCCACATACTGCGAGTTCTGCGGCGCATTTCCCTGAATCATATCCTCTGCCATCTTTTTGCCCTCCCCTTTTACTGCTGAATCATCGTTGCAACATCGAGAATCAGCGCGACCTTGCCGTCGCCAAGAACAGTCGCCCCGCCAAAGAGCTTGAGCCCGGCGAAGAGGTTGCCCAGTGTCTTGATGACGATTTCCTGCTGACCGATCAGATTGTCGACAACAATGCCCGCCTTTGCCTCACCTGCGTGGACGACGACGACAAAGAGCTCGTCGGAGTCCTTCGTGTGCGGCACCTGGAGCGCCTCCTCCATGCGGATGATCGGGATGATCTCCCCGCGCAGGACGATGACCTCCTTGTTCTGGACAGTCTGAATATCCGTGGGTTCAATGTTGATCGTGCTGTCAATGGAGCCGAGCGGGATGGCGTACATCTCCTCCTGCACCTGTACGAGCATCGCCTGAATGATCGCGAGCGTAAGTGGCAGCTTGATCTTGAACACAGACCCTTCATCGATATGCGTCTCAACATCAACGTGCCCGGAGAGTGCCTCGATCTTGCTGCGCACAACGTCCATGCCGACGCCGCGTCCGGAGATGTCCGTGATCTGCTCTGCCGTAGAGAAGCCCGGCAGGAAAATGAGACGCACAGCCTCCGCATCGTCGAGGCGGTCTGCCTCATCCTGGGAGATCATTCCCTTCTCGACTGCCTTGCGGCGGATCTTGTCCGCGTCGATGCCCGCACCGTCGTCCGTGATCATGATAACGACGTTGTTTCCCTCGTGGCGTGCGATGAGTCCGACCTCACCGGTGCGAGGCTTTCCCTTCGCCTCACGGTCATCCGGGCTCTCGACACCGTGATCGAGCGAGTTGCGCAGGAGATGCATGATCGGATCGCCGATTTCGTCGATAACAGTACGGTCAAGCTCGGTCTCCTCACCCTCAATCGTGAGGTTGATGTCCTTGCCGAGTTCCTTCGACACATCGCGCACCATGCGTGGGAAGCGATTGAACACGGCGCTGACAGGAACCATGCGCACCTTCATGACAATGTTCTGCAGGTCGCCCGTCACGCGATCCATCTGTTCCAGCGTCTCCATGAGGTCGCTCATGCGGTGCGTCTGACCGATCTGCTCCAGACGAACTTTATTGATAACGAGCTCACCCATGAGGTTCATGAGTGTATCGAGCTTTTCGATGTCGACGCGGACGCTCTGACTCTGGTGCTGCTTCTTCGCAGGAGCCGCTGCCTTCGGCGTCCCCTTCTTGGCTGCGGGCTTTGCCGCGGGCGCCGCGGCAGGTGTGGGAGCCGCAGCAGGTGCGGGTGCTGCCTCCTTGCCGATCTTGTCGGGGTCAAGCGCGTTGATTGCGATATCCTCGATTTCAGAGACTGTGTCCACAGCGTTCTGGACGGCCTCGGTATCGCTGCTCGTAGCAACGACCACGTCAAAGCTGCGCTCAAACTTCTCCTGCTCGAGATCTTCGGCGGGAGGGATGCTCTTGATGACATCGCCGACCTCATCCAGAGCGTTCATGACCATGACAGACCGTGCTGCCTTGAGGACACAGGTCTCCATCAAGGTAACCTTGATATGGAACAGATTCATGCCGGCTTCTTTCGCCTTCTTCATGACATCGAGGTCGATATCATCGAGGGCGAGAGCCGCATCTCCTGCGGCAGCGTTCGCCGCCGCAGGAGCAGCAGCTGTTGCAGCAGTGGGGGCTGCCGCAGCCGGGGCCGGTGTTCCTTTGGAGATGGAGCTGAGCTTTGTGACGAGATCCGAGACATCGACAACATCCTCTGCCTCGCCGTTGCCGACGCTGTCCACCATCTGCTCAAGCGAGTCCAGACATTTGAACAGTGTGTCCATAATGTCCTCATTGAGTTTCAGCTGGCTCTTACGAACGAGATCCAGTACGTCCTCCATCTCATGCGTAAGCTCTGCGATCTTGGCAAATCCCATCGTTGCGGACATGCCCTTCAGGGTATGCGCGTTGCGGAAGATGTCGTTAACGGCATCAATCTCCTCCATATTCTCCTCGAGACGCAGAAGCCCTTCATTGAGAGACTGCAGATGTTCATGCGACTCATCCAAGAACATGTCCATATACTGGTTATCCATTGATACTCCCCCTATTTCCTATCTTCTCACAGCCGCCTCGATCGCACCTGCAATCTGCGACAATGGGCATATCTCATCGGCCAGTCCCGCGTCGATGACGGATTTTGGCATTCCGTAAACGACACAGGTTGCTTCATCCTGCGCAATGCAGTAGCCGCCATTTTCCTTAATTTTACGCATCCCTTCACGACCGTCACTCCCCATCCCCGTAAGGATCACGGCAACCACATCCCTGCCCAGAGGGGCGACGGAGTCATACATGACATTAACTGCGGGACGATGGTTGCCAACGGGTGGCTCGTCGCTGAGTGCGATGCGCCGCACACCGGATTCATGTAGGATGCGCAGGTGATAGCTCCCCGGTGCAATATAGACGCACCCCGGTTCGAGCAGATCCCCATCCTGCGCTTCCCTCACATTCACGCGCGAGACACCATGCAGCCGTCCCGCCAAGGCATGCGTAAACCCTGCAGGCATGTGCTGAACGACAACCACAGGGCAGGGAAAATTCGCGGGCAGTCCCGTAATGACCGTCTGCAGTGCCTGAGGGCCTCCCGTTGACGATCCGATGACAACCAGCCGCATACGCGGCGCTCCTCTGCCACCGGATGCACCCCTGTTCTTTTGTGAATCAGTCATGTTTTACGCGCTCCACCTGTACACGCTGCACATGGAACAAATAGCGAATGATCTTATCCCTTATGCTGCGCGAAATCGATTGAAACTGAACGCCAATGTGATAGACCGGCACATCATCCTCGCGATCAATCCGCGTACACCGCATCACACGCGTCATCATCTCAAGGGTTCCGAGCCCTGGGATATCATTGATCTCGAGTGCAGCCTCGGAGTCGAGCGACACTGCCTTTGGCCATATGAACGCAAGTCCACTGCCACTCAGATCCACGAGGGGAACACGCTTGGGCGCATCAATCTGCCCCTCGTGGTCAACGAGGCGCACCGTCGCAGTGAGGTTCACTTTAATGCGGAAAAGCCCACGCTTTTGAAAGCGCTCTGCAAACTCGGGGATGGAAATACGCAGTATCGGTATGCGCCCCTCATGACGCCCATGACTACGGTGCACACTGAAAAAGCGATAGTGACATCCGTCTCCGCCGGCAAGCACATAGAGGTTCTCTCCGGGACGCGGGATCACCGGAACGCGGCGTTCATCGAGCGGCATAGCCACAACGAGTTCATCGCCAATAATGTCCTCTACACGACTCGCATAGCCGGCGGCGTCCTCCTCGCTGTTTTCAAAGAATATTTCCAACCTCTGCCCGATTGCTAAAACACTCCTTGTCTGTACCAATTCGCCCGCCATCTAAAATATCCTCCTTGGCTACGCTCAAAACTTAAAAATTTGCTGTAAAAAACCTTTCCAACCACGTTTCACCTTCATCTCGTCGCCCGTGAGCAAAACCTCTGCCAGGGCATCAATGCAGCGTGCAGCTGCCGCGTCCGGCGCGGTCTTGAGGAGAGGTGTCTGATGGCGCACGGCTTTCGTTACCGCCGTGTCCTCAAAAACATAACCGAGGCAGTCCACAGGCATATGCAGGAATTTCTCCGCCGCGCGTTGGAGCTTCTGCGCGACCTCACGGCTCTCCTTTGCCCCGTAGACGCGATTGATGATGAGTCTGAGGTTCTTTTGCGTGGCATAGATGCTGTACGCCTTCATGACGGCGTAAGCATCCGTGAGGGAGGTTGGTTCCGGCGTTGTCACAAGCAGAACCTCATCTGCCGCAAGGATGAAATCCATAACATTGCGTCCAAGCCCCGCCCCCGTATCCACGAGGATCAGGTCGGCGCGTGCGGCACAGTCCGCGAGTTTTTGTTGAAGCAGCATCTTCTCCGCGTGATCGTATTCAAGTGCCTTTTCAATCCCTGAACCACCTGAGATATACTGGACGCCATGCGGGGTCTCGACGACAACATCATTCAAGGAGACCTCCGGACGAAGGAGATCCAACAGATGCTTGCGCGAGGCCGCCCCGAGCAGAATATCCACATTTGCCATCCCAAGGTCAGCATCGACCACGAGAACGCGATGCCCCCTGCACTGCAGGGCAATCGCAAGGTTGACGGCAAGGTTTGTCTTCCCGACGCCGCCCTTGCCGCTCGTGATCGCAATCACACGTACACGCCCCCCTGTTTCCACCTGTATAGGCGCGATGGTGGGGTGCATCGCTTCAGAGTGAACCATCTGACGCAGCCGCGTTGCCTGATCTGTCATATCATTTCCTCAAAAGCAGATCTGCGAGCCGTTCCGCCGTCGCCGGTATGATGTCATCCGGCACGCTCTGTCCATTCGACAGGAATGAAAGCGGAAGGTCGCCGCCCGCGAGCAGGTTGAGCACCATGCCGATCGTGCGTGTCTCATCCGTCTTGGTAAAGATAATCCGATCGGGCTTGCAGACGGAGAAGCGCGTCATGATTTCAGACGCATCCTCTTCCTTGGTCGTCGCACTGACGACAAGGTGTTTTTCCATACGCGGATGTGCGGCAAGCAATTCCTTCAGCTCATCCATCTGAAACTCATTGTACTGACTGCGTCCTGCCGTATCGACGAGGACGAAATCCTTGCTGCGATGGCGTGCAATCGCCTTTCTGAGTTCGGCTGCGGAATAGACAACCTCTACGGGGAGTCCCAAGATCTCAGCGTATTTCTTTAGCTGCTCCACCGCCGAAATACGGTAGGTATCTGCCGTGATAAGTGCGCCCCTGAGATTTTGCTCCAGAACGAAATGCGCCGCTACCTTCGCAAGCGTCGTCGTCTTCCCAACCCCCGTCGTCCCAATGAAGGCAACGACACGGGAGCCATGCGCCCCCGGCGTCAGACCGCCGGTGAATTTCATCACCTGTGTGAGATAGCCTGAGAGGACGCTCGCAGCGCGCGGATCGAGGCTGTCGAGATTCACATCGGCGACAGGGACTTTCCCGGAGAGATCCTCACACAGTTCGACGCGCACATCCTGACGGCGCAGTGCATCCTGTATCGTAATCGTTTCCTTCGGCTGATTCGCTGCCATCATGGAGGCAAGCATGGTCTTCATCTGCGCGAGCTCATCCTCAAGAAGCCGAATGCGCTCGGCCGATTTAACGTCCTGCCCCGCAGGTGAATCCTCTCCGGGCGAGGTTGTCTCCGCGCTCGGTAGAGGCGGTGCGGGCGCAGACGCAGCTTCATAGACCGGAGCCGCAGGCTGGGGTGGATAGGGCTGCGCAGCCTCCGCTGCATAAGGCTCCGCAAGCGGCGGTTCCGCAGCATAGGTATCGTATGCCGATACAATGCCCCGTGCCGGTATGGCTGTCGCACTGTCCATCGGGGGCTCATTCATCCGATACTGATTGAGCACGTTGGATGGCAGAATCGGCGCAGCGGGCGGTACATAGGTCGACGGCGCATGCGGCACACGCGCCTGCGTTTCATCAACCGCAGCCGTCACTTCAATCATCTCCGCGCCGCCAAGCACGCCACCCTCACGATATTTCTTTGTATGGAGGAGCACGGCATCACTGCCGAGCTCGTCTTTGATCTGTTCCATTGCTTCCTTTACGGAGGAGGCACGCACCGTTCGCACCTGCACTTAGATTCTCACCACCCCAAGGATCTGGATTTCAACATTCTGTTCAATCTCCGCGTGGGAGAGAACGATCAGCCCCGGAATGGAGCGTTCGACAAGATTGCGGAAATAGGGCCGCACGGTTGGGCTCGTCAGCACGATGGGCTGATAGCCCTGATCGGTCAGCTTCTTGAGTTCCTCTTCCAGCGCCAACAGGAGCTTCTGCATGGACTCGGGGTCAAGGCTGACATAGGAGCCGTGCTCCGTCCTCTGCACACTGCCCGCAATCTTGTTCTCAATCGCAGGATCGAGTGTGATGCACGGGAGTACCCCGTTCTGGACGTTCTGCTGTGTAATATGGCGCGCCATCGCGTGGCGCACATATTCCGTCAGGATGTCCGTGTCCTTCGTCGCCGTCCCATAGTCGGCGAGCACCTCGAGAATCGTACTCATATCACGGATGGAAATGCGCTCACTCAGGAGATTGGCCAGCACCTTCTGCACCTCACCCACACTGAGCAGGTTCGGGACGACCTCATCCACAAGCGCCGCATTGGTCTTGTGTAGGTTGTCGAGGAGATTCTGTGTCTCCTGGCGTCCGAGGATCTCAGCCGCATGCTGCTTGATGATCTCCGTGAGATGTGTCGCGAGCACGGACACAGCGTCGACCACGGTATAGCCGTTCAACTCCGCCTGCTCGCGCTCGTTCTCCGAGATCCAGAGCGCGGGCAGACCGAACGCCGGCTCCGTCGTCTCGATCCCCGGAACCTCCTCGAACACCGTCCCCGAGTTCATCGCGAGATAGTGATCGAGCATCAGCTCACCGCGCGCAATCTCGATGCCCTTAAGCTTAATAATGTACGCGTTCGGTTTGATCTGGATATTATCGCGAATGCGAATGGTCGGCACCACAAGGCCGAGTTCGAGCGCGCACTGCCGCCGTATCATGACGATGCGATCAAGCAGATCGCCGCCCTGCCCCGTATCGACAAGCGGGATGAGGCTGTAGCCAATCTCAAGCTCCATCGGGTCAACCTGCAGGAGCGACACGATATTCTCGGGGGTCGTCGCCTCCTTCTTTGCCTTCGCCTTCTGCTCGACCTGCTGTACCTCCTGCTCCACCGCCTGCCCGCGTCTGAGATTCCATGCGATCACGCCGCAGATTGCCGCAAGCACTGTGAATGGAACCCCCGGCAACCCCGGCATAATGGCAAGAAAGAGAAGGACGCCCGTGAGGATCATAAAGATGCGTGCGTTGCGGAAGAGCTGCTTCACGAGATCGCTGCCGAGGTTCCCCTCCGCAGCCGAGCGCGTGACGATGATACCTGTCGCCGTCGAGATGAGGAGTGCCGGAATCTGTGCGACCAACCCTTCACCGACAGTCAGGAGCGTGTATGTTTGGAGCGCCTGCGCTGCATCCATATCGCGCTGCAGCATACCGATGACAAAGCCACCGCTGATGTTGATGATCATGATGACGATCGCGGCGATCGCATCCCCCTTGACAAACTTCGAAGCACCGTCCATTGCGCCGAAGAAATCCGACTCACGCTGCACCTTCTCACGGCGGCGCTTCGCCTCCGCATCCGTAATCGCGCCCTGGTTGAGATCGGCGTCAATCGCCATCTGCTTACCGGGCATCGCGTCGAGGGTGAATCGTGCCGAGACCTCAGCCACGCGCTCCGATCCCTTTGTGATGACGATGAAGTTGACGATGACGAGGATGACGAACACGATGAAGCCGACGACCGCGTTGCCGCCGACAACGAAGTTGCCGAACGCCGTAATCACCTCTCCGGCGTAGCCGTCAAGGAGGATCAGCCGTGTCGACGAGATATTCAGAGCCAGTCGAAACAGTGTCGTAATCAGCAGCAGGGAGGGAAAGACCGATAGATCCAGAGCCTCCACATTGTAGATCGCAGACATCACGACGAGAAGTGCAATCGTAATATTCAGACAGATGAGGATGTCCAAAATGATCGTCGGCAAGGGGATAATCATCATGATGACGATTGTCACAATGGCAACGGCGATCAGAACATCGCTGTATCGTTGTATGAGATTGCCGGATGAAAGAGGATTTACACTGCCGGTCTGAGGTACTGCCATGCTCTCACTCACTCCCTCGTTCCCTTAGAAGGACGAACAAGTCATTCGTCCTCTAAATATTATATCAAATATTACAAGTACGTCAAACATTTAATAAGACTTTCGTCATGGACTAGAAAAATTACCCGTATTCTCATGCACCGCGGCGCGCGTGTTTCAGTCGATAGACGTACGCAAGCACTTCGGCAACCGCCTGATAGAGTTCCTGCGGAACGGAACCCCCAACCTCAACGGTGGCGAAAAGGGTACGTGCGAGCGGCTTATTCTCGATGATCGGCACGCGTGCCTCGCGCCCGATCTCCTTGATGCGCTGTGCTACGAGATCCTGCCCCTTCGCGATCACGGACGGTGCAATCATCCCCTGCTCGTAGGCAAGCGCCACAGCGTAGTGCGTCGGGTTCGTAATGATGACATCGGCTTTCGGAACTTCCTTCATCATGCGTGCCATCGCCATCTGCCGCTGCTTTTGACGGATCTTCCCCTTGATCTGCGGGTCGCCCTCCGTCTGCTTCATCTCGTCCTTGACTTCCTGCTT
>CAUVMF010000012.1:0-25947 GCA_963552975.1 uncultured Selenomonas sp. | reverse complement strand
AAGTTCAGATTATTTTATAATAATCAAAAAGATTTGAAATTGATGACATCTCATTTGATCGGAGATTTTTTACTATTGGTTTGATACGCAGCGTGCCGTCTCCTTTCGAGACGAATTCCTAAGTAAATGGCACGCGGTGGTTATCAAATAAATCCCCATTTCCCCCCATCCCCCCATTCCCATATTTTCCCCTTCCAAGACCGTCACTTTGTGTGGCGGTTTTTCCTTTGATTTGCATTGAAAAGAAATATATTTTAGGAATCGCTGATAAAATAGACCTGCAGATTGGCGCAGATTTTTTCGTCCGAACTAGGAGGCAAACCGGACGCAGAGTGGTGCTCTGTGGAGGATCGAGGGCAAAGTGCGGGCAAAAAAGATGCGTTAAGATGGCGCGGACGAATTTATCAGTGCTTCCGTTAAGTTGTTTATTATTTTACTTGACAGAAAACGATATTTTACGTATTCTTTCTTTATAGTCTGAACATTAAGGAGGATAGGGGACAATATACTGTTTGTCCGCTGTGTCAGGAGGGGAGCGCCTTTTATGGGACGATACCGAATCAGTTATCAGAAGCGGCTGCTCGCTTACCTGCTCCTTGGTGGACTCTTTCCCCTCCTCTTGGCATCTGCGATGATTCTCTGTGTGACAGATCGTATCTATGAAAATACGTGGGCAAAGAGCGAGAGTTCCGAGGTGCAGCGAATTTCGCGTGAGATTGATCGTCTCGTTGTGGATTATCAGCATCGGATGAATCCTCTGCTCGCACGTGAGGAGATGATCGCATTTCTGCGCGGTGCGCATGTGGATGAGAAGCATATCTATGGTGAGCTCGATGCAATTCTTGCAGAATCCTCCGGTGGGACACAGATCTATCTCCTTTCGGCAGATGGCAGTCGGGTTGCTGCGACGGATGATCTGCCGCAGTTTTATCGACTTCCGGAGAATCTGCATGGGGCGCTTTTTACGCGTGCCGCACAGGCACAGGGCTGGGTGATCTCCACGGCGGATTGCTATGAGGTGGGGAGCAGGGCGCCAGTCTTTTCCATAGCGCGTGCAATTCGTGAGAGGGATGATCTCCTTGGCTTTGCCGTGATTGACGTACGGCGCGAGGCTCTTATGCCGTTGCTCCGATGTGTGCAGGATGGCGGCGAGGGGCAGCTCATCCTGACGGATTCCCACGACGATGTGATGATGGATATGGGCGATCCTTACGGTAAGGACGCCGCGCACGTTCTTTCTGCCTCGGAGGAGGGCGCACGCGAGTCCGTTTTTCGCGATGCTTCCTATTCTTCGCAGGATACGGGCTTTACCGTACATCTGCGCCGGTACATGGATGCGGCTCCGCTTGACGATCTCTTTTGTCTCGTGCTTGTGGTGGATGCCGTGGCGCTCAGCATCACGGCGTATCTTGCCTACCGTCTGAGCCGTCATCTTTGGCGTCCGCTGCATACGCTCGCAACAGCGATGCGGCGTGTACGCAGTCATGACGATTTTTCGATACAGGTGGATGTGCAGCGCAGTGACGAGATTGGAGAGCTCGCGCTGACGTTTAACAGTTTGATCGCGCATATTCGTACGCTGCTCGCCGAGAATCGGGAGCGAGAGCGGACGCTGCGTGTGGCGCAGGTGAAGTCGCTCACGGAGATGATCAAGCCGCATTTTATGTATAATACGCTGAATCTTATCAAGTGGAGCGCCAAGCTCGGGGACAGTGAGGGAGCTGCGGATATTGCCGTGCAGCTCGGGAAGCTGCTGCGTGCCTCGGCGAGCATGAAGGATTTTGTGACGGTGGCGGAGGAGTTGAGTTTTCTCCGTACCTATCTGAAGATTCAGCAGCGCCGCTTCGATGGGCGTTTGAAGGTGACGGTACGTGTCACGTCTTCGATATATGGATGCTATGTGCCCAAACTTATTTTACAACCGCTCGTGGAGAATGCAATCCAGCATGGTATTGAGATGACCGAGAGCAGCGGGCGTATCACAATCACGGGGCAGAGGGAGGACGGTTATCTGGTCTTTCGCGTCAAGGACAACGGACAGGGGATGTCGGAAGCGCGGCGGCGGGAGGTGCTCGCGCGGCAGGACGGCAATCATTTCGGTCTTTACAACGTGCACATGCGTGCGGTGCTGAACGGAGATGAGAGATGCGGGATTACGTTGCGTTCCACCGAGGGAAAGGGGACGGAGGCAATATTGACGTTGAAGGAATCGCTGGATTTATCAGTGCTTCCTTAGGCACAGGAGGAGGCTCCTCACTATGATGAAAGTGCTGATTATAGACGATGAACCAATGCAGCGCGAGGGCATTGTGCGCCTGACACCGTGGGAGGATTTCGGTGCCGAGGTCGTTGGTGCGGCGGGCAACGGCATGGAGGGGATTCTTCTTGCGCGCGAACATCGCCCCGATGTGCTCATCGTAGATATTAAGATGCCCGGACTCTCGGGTCTCGATGTGATTGCGCGTCTGCGTGAGGAGCTGGATGCGGAGTATATTATCCTCTCGGGTTACGGCGAGTTTGAGTACGCGCAGCAGGCGATCTCACTCGGTGTATGTGCCTATCTCCTAAAGCCACTGGACGATGAGGAGCTTGCTTCTGCGGTGCTGCTGGCAGCAAAACATATTGAGGAGCGGCGCTTCCATCTGCATGATGCGGACAGTGCGGACGTGGGCTGTGTCCACCTTTGTTTGCCGTCGGAGGAGCCGATCCGCGGTTATCTTCTGCATGCTGTCCGCCACATGGAGGAGCATATGGCGGAGCCGATCACGGTGCGTGAAGTTGCAGAAGAACTTGGGCTCAGTGTCAGCTATCTACACAAACTCTTTGCACGCTGCGGCACCTCGTTTAGTTCGTATCTGACGGACTGCCGACTGCGTCGTGCAGGGCAAATGCTGCGCGAGGGGGATGAGAAAATCTACGCGGTCGCCGCCGCATGTGGCTATCAGGACACGCGCTATTTCAGTAAGATCTTTCAAAAACACATGGGAGTCAAGCCGACGGAATATCGACATAGAAAAAATCTATAGAGATTTTTACGAAAAGACTAGCCAATGACAAAAAAATGATGTAATATAATAATCGTTATTGGGTAGTAACTTGTATATAAGTCTAACTGCCCGATACATCTGTGTATTGTGTTCATTGCTGTGTATTATATTGAAGGAGGGCTTCCCGTGAAGACATGGGTTTGTACGGTTTGCGGCTGGGTTTATGATGAAGCGGTCGGCGACCCCGATTATGATCTGCCAGCCGGTGTGGCGTTCGAAGATCTGCCGGATGATTTTGTCTGCCCGCTTTGTGGCGTGGACAAGTCTCTGTTTGAGCAGCAAGAGTAACTCGAATCCGTCCGAGAGCGACCCCGCGTATGCGGGGTTTTTTCATGTCAAATCTCAAGGCTCCCTGAAAAATTTTGCTTTTCAAACAAAAATCCCGTATAATGAACGGCATATTATCTTGTGGCAAGGGGGACTTGTCTTTGGAACAGCAAATAGAAATTACCATTATTTTCTTTGTATACATGCTTGTAATGATGGGGATTGGCGTTTACTATTACCGCCGCACGCGCAATATGAGCGATTACTTTCTCGGCAATCGAAAACTCGGTGCATGGGTGACGTCGATGAGTGCCGAGGCATCGGATATGTCCGGGTGGATGCTCATGGGGCTGCCCGGTTTTGCGTATGTGGCAGGGCTCAATGCGGGCTGGATTGCCCTCGGACTCGCGCTCGGGACGTGGGCGAACTGGCGGTTCATCGCGGCGCGTCTGCGCGTCTATACGGAGCTGGCGAACAACTCGCTGACGCTGCCGGATTTCTTCGAGAATCGTTTCTTTGCGACGTCGGGGGCACTGCGCGTGGTGCCGGCGATCTTTATTCTGATCTTCTTCATCCTCTACACGTCTTCGGGATTTGTGGCTGCGGGGCGTCTCTTTGAGACGATCTTCCATCTGCCGTATCTGACGGCACTCATCGCCGGCGCGGGCGTGGTCGTCTTCTATACGCTGGTTGGTGGTTTCCTCGCCGTGTCGCGTACGGACTTCATTCAGGGCGTGATGATGTTCTTTGCCATTCTCGTCGTTCCCGTTGGAGCCGCGATTATGCTCGGTGGGTTCGGGGCGACAGCGGACCTGATCTATGCGGAGCACGCATCGTTCTTCTCGCCGCTGACGAAGGTGGATGGGCATACGCTCGGGCTTATTGAGTTCATCTCACTCATGGCGTGGGGCATCGGTTACTTCGGTCAGCCGCATATTCTCGTGCGCTTCATGGCGATTCGTCATGCGGAGGAGCTGCCGCAGGCGACACGCATTGCGATGGCGTGGGTGGCGATCTCGCTCTCCGCTGCGATTTTGGTCGGCATGGTTGGTGCGGTCTATCTGAGGACACCCCTCGAGGGAACGGCGACAGAGACGGTGTTCCTCGCAATGGCAGGGGAGCTCTTCCCGCCTGTGGTGGCAGGGCTGATTCTCGCTGCGGTGCTCGCGGCGATCATGAGCACGGCATCCGCGCAGCTGCTTGTTGCGGCGTCAGCGTTTGCGCAGGATATATACCGGCGCAGCTTCCGTCCGCATGCGCAGCAGGTGGAGCTGGTCTGGGTGAGCCGCCTCTCCGTTCTCGTGATTGCAGCGGCGGCAATTTATCTCGGTCTTAGTCCGGATAACTTCATTCTGGATATGGTGGCATACGCATGGGCAGGCTTTGGTGCCGCGTTCGGACCCGCGCTGCTCATGTGTCTCTTTTGGCGGCGCACGACGGAGCGCGGTGTGCTCGCGGGGATTGTCACGGGCGGCATGACGGTGCTCGTCTGGAAGCAGCTGGCGCTCTTCGGTCTTTATGAGATTGTGCCGGGCTTTTTGCTCGGACTCCTTGCGATCTACGTGGTGAGCAAGCTCGATCGGGAGCCCGCGCCGGAGGTGACAGCGCTCTTTGACCGTGTGGATCGACAGTGACTGTTGCATTTGTTACTGCGTTTGCAGTGCTTTTGCGATACAATGTATTTTGAAGGGGAGGATACGATGGCGTTTACGTTTACACATGTGAATTTTAACGTGCTTGACCTTGCACGTAGCATGGACTTCTACGAGAAGGCATTCGGCTTTCGTGAGAAGCGTCGCCTCGAGGCGGAGGGGTTCACGCTCGTTTACCTCTGGGACGGTGCGACGGACTTTGAGCTCGAGCTGACGTATTTACATGAGCGTACGGAAGCATACAACCTCGGGGAGAAGGAGTTCCACCTCGCGCTCTATACAGACGATTATGCGTCGGCGCGCGCAAAGCATGCAGAGATGGGGGTTATCTGCTACGAGAATGCGGAGATGGGGATTTACTTCGTCGAGGATCCGGATGGGTACTGGGTCGAAGTTTTGCCAAAAAAAATGTGACGAAAGCAATCGTTTCGTGTATAATAAGGAATGTATGAAATGATCCGTAAAAGAGGGTGAAGTTGAATGGGGAAATTACGGGTGCTGATCGTGGATGACTCCAAGATCAGCCGTGTAATGATTGCGGACAGTCTAAGGGATACGGATTTTGAGGTCTGCGGCATGGCAGCGGATGCGGTGGAGGCACTCAGACTTTATACGGAGGTGCATCCGGATCTCGTGACGATGGATATGAATCTGCCCGATGCCAATGGTCTGGAGTGCAGCAGACGCATTCTTACGGTGGACGCGAATGCAAAGATTTTGATGGTCAGCGCGATGAAGGATCTGAACCTCATCACGCAGGGAAAGGCTATCGGGATTCGGGCATTCCTGCAGAAGCCGGTATCGAAGTCGGATCTCGTGGACACGCTCCATCTGATCTGTGAGTCAGGCGTCAGTCAGGAGTCGGCGTTCCGCGAACTCTATGCTAAGCCGTTTGCACGTGGTCTTCAACAGGGACTCGCGGGGCTGCTTGGCATGGAAGGGGAGGTCGAGATCGAGCCGTATGCATCGCGTTCGCTCGATGTGAGAGGCGTCGCGGTTATCATCGGCATCACGGGATTCACGACGGGACGCGCTATCTTCTATGTGGATGAGACTGTGGTCAAGCTCTTCGCGATGCACATGCTCGGACGTGCGGCGGTGGAGGAACTTGACGATGAGGAAGCCGTTGATGCAGTGGAAGAGGCGGCGAATATTCTCGCGGGACGTGCTGTCTCGAAGATTAACAATGTGCTTGAGGGAAAGGAACTGCGCCTGACGCCGCCGGGGACGATTCGTGGTGCGCAGGTGCATATTGTCAGCCCCCGCATGACGACGTTCTGTATCAGCATACGGTTGCCGATTGGAATGGTGCAGATGAATGTGGGCTTTGCAGAGGGAGAGTAGTCGATGGATGCAAAACTGATCAATCCTTTTGTGGATGCCTTTACAACGGTCATGCCGATGCTTGGATTCCCCGAGCCGACGCGGACGAAGCTCTACGCCGCCTCGACGCGCGTCAAGAGCCTCGGTGTGTCGATGCTGGTCGGTTTTACCAAGCAGATTCGCGGTAATGTCGTCTACAATATGAGTGAGGATACGGCGCGGTTTATTGCCTCCCAGATGATGATGGGGATGCCCGTGGAGGCGTTTGACGAGATGGCGCAGAGCGCAATCTCGGAGCTCAGTAATATGCTGACGGCGCACACGGCGACGAATATCACGGGATTGGGGCTCGATGTCGATATCTCTACACCGTCGCTGACCGTTGGCAAGGACTTCGAGGTCAAGATCAGTGATGGGCAATACCTTGTTGTGGAGATGAATCTGAGCGGTCAGCTGGTGGATCTGGCGATTGCTGTTGATCAGATGTAAGCTGTGCAGGACACTTTTTATCGGAGGAGCGATTCGATGAAGGGTGCGGAGCAGGTGCGTGTCTCCATTGATGGGAGACAGGTGGATGCTGCGGGCGAGGAGAGCCGCATTGCGCTGTCCGTTATCGGACGGCGTTTTTTGCGTGGAGACAGCCGCTATGTGACCTACGAAGACAGTGAACTCATCGAGGGAATGACAGTGTCTTCTGTACTGCGGGTCGGTACGGCGGGTATTATGCTGCAGCGGCGCGGCGTGGTGCGCTGGACGCAGCATTTTGCCGCAGGTGAGGAGCGTACGAGCAACTACCGTACGCCATATGGCACGTTCCTCATCAAGACGGAGACGCGCCGTCTGCGGATGCGCGTATTCCCCGACGGGCGGGAGGAGGCGTATATCTTCTATACCCTCTATGTGGATGGCGTACGTCAGAGCGACAATACACTTGAGATACGGATTGAACCGATGTAAAGGAGAAACAGCGAAGGTGGATATAAAACACGAGATCGAACAGGCGCTCATACGCGCCGTTGAGGCAGCCGTGGCGGTAGGAGAGCTTCCGGCAGGCGGAACACTCCCGCCCATCCTTCTGGAAGAGCCCCCCGAAAAGGAACTCGGTGACTTTGCAACGAATTTTGCGATGCAGTCGGCGCGCGTCTTTCGTCAGTCGCCGCAGAAGATTGCGGCAGCGATCCGGGAACACCTCACGGGGGATTGGCTCGATCATGCGGAAGTGGCGGGTCCCGGCTTTATCAATCTCTATCTCAAGAAATCGGTGATTGCCGATACGTTGCGTGACATTCTCGCCGCAGGCGAGGGGGTCGGCACGCTCCCTCCCAATGGAGCACCGCGCATCCAGGTGGAATATGTCAGCGCAAATCCAACGGGGCCTCTGCACGTTGGACATGGGCGCGGCGCAGCCGTCGGTTCGGCACTCGTGAAGCTGCTGCGTACTGCAGGTTACGCAGTGGACAGCGAGTACTATGTGAACGATGCGGGCAATCAGATGAACCTTCTCGCCGTATCGGTGAATGCGCGCTATCTGGAACTCCTTGGCAAAGAGGTGGAATTCCCTGAGAATGGCTACCACGGTGCGGATATTGTGGAGACGGCGCAGCGCATCATCGATCACGACGGGGATAAATATCTCGCTCTTCCCGAGGAAGAGCGCCTGCAGCTCTTTCAGGATGTCGCCTATCGCGAGAAACTCGCGGTACTCGAGGAGGATCTGGCGGATTTCGGCGTGACCTTTGACCGCTGGTACAGCGAGCGCACGCTCCATCCCAATGCTGTGCGCCGTGTGGTGGACGTGCTCCTCGCACGCGGAAAGGCATACGAGAAGGACGGTGCCATCTGGCTGCGCTCGACGGACTACGGCGACGACAAGGATCGCGTCATTTTCCGTGATAACGGTGTCCCGACCTATCTCGCAGCGGATATTGCCTACCATGATGATAAATATGGGCGCGGCTACGGTCGCCTCATCAACATCTGGGGGGCGGATCACCACGGCTATGTGGCGCGCGTCAAGGCCGCAATGGCGGCGCTCGGGCACGATCCTGAGAAGCTCACGGTGCTCCTCCTGCAGATGGTGAGCCTCTACCGTGACGGGGAGCTTGTGAAGCTGAGCAAGCGCACGGGCGAGACGGTCACACTGCGCGAGCTGATGGAGGAGGTTGGCGTCGATGCGGCGCGGTATTTCTTCCTGATGCGCTCGCTCGACAGTCAGCTCGACTTTGATCTCGATCTTGCAAAGAAGAAGTCGAATGAAAATCCCGTTTACTACATCCAGTATGCGCATGCGCGCATATCGAGTATCTTCCGTCAGGCGGACGAGGCCGGGATTGCTGTGCGGGACGGCGCAGAACTCGAGCTCCTGACGGATGAGACGGAGCTGGCACTCATCAAGAAGCTCGCCTCCTACCCCGAGGAGATTGCGCGCGCGGCGGCAGACTTTGCCCCGCAGCGCATTGCACGTTACAGTCACGAACTCGCGGGGGCGTTCCACGCGTTCTACAATAAATGTCGCATTGTCGGACAGAAGCCGGCGCTCGCCTCTGCGCGCCTTGCCCTCGTGCTCGCGACGGGGCGCGTGATCCGTCACAGTCTCGGGGTGCTCGGGGTGTCGGCGCCGGAGAAGATGTAAGATTCCGTAATCGCCGTTTGAAAGGAGCGTATTCATGGATTTTGAACACATGTCGGAAATGGACATTGCCTATCACATTCTTACGCAGAAGAAAGAGCCGATTCACTACAAGAATCTCATCACCGAGGTGATCGAGTCAAAGCACAAGCCTGTGCAGTCTCTGGCGATGGCAATTTCCGAGATCTACACGATGATGAACATGGACAGCCGCTTTCACTATGAGGGAGAGAGCAGATGGGGGCTGACCGAGTGGGTTCCTCCCGAGGTCAAGCGCTCTTCGTCCCGTTCGTCAGGGGCTGCTGCAAAGACGGCCATCACGAAGGAAGCGGCACGTAAGAAGAAGCTCGAGAGCATTCAGAATTGATCCGGGATGTGCGGAGGAACGGCATGGCAAAGTATATTTTCGTCACGGGCGGCGTGGTTTCATCTCTCGGAAAGGGTATCACAGCGGCTTCGCTCGGGCGTCTGCTCAAGAGTCGCGGACTCAAGGTCACGATTCAGAAATTCGACCCCTACATCAACATCGACCCCGGTACGATGAGCCCGTATCAGCACGGCGAGGTGTTCGTCACGGACGATGGGGCGGAGACGGATCTCGACCTCGGGCACTATGAGCGCTTTATTGACATCAACCTTACGAAGCGGTCAAACATCACGACGGGCAAGGTTTACGCGACGGTGCTCAACAAGGAGCGCCACGGTGACTATCTGGGCTCGACGGTGCAGGTGATTCCGCATATTACGAACGAGATCAAGCAGCGCGTCTACGATGTTGCGAAGGCGGACAGCGCCGACGTGGTCATCACGGAGATCGGCGGGACGGTCGGCGATATCGAGAGCCTGCCCTTCCTCGAGGCGATCCGTCAGGTGAAGAAGGATGTCGGTAAGAATGACGCGCTCTACATCCATGTCACGCTGCTCCCGTACATTGGTGCGGCGGGGGAGCTCAAGACGAAGCCGACCCAACACAGTGTCAAGGAGCTGCGTGCGATCGGCATTCAGCCGGACATCCTCGTCTGTCGCACGGAGCAGCCGATTCCGCGCGATATGAAGGAGAAGATTGCGCTCTTCTGCGATGTGGATGCGGATGCGGTCATTGAGAACCGTACGGCATCGACGATCTACGAAGTTCCTCTGATGATGCAGCAGGAGGGGCTGGATCGCATCGTGCTTGAAAAGATGGCGATGAACTTCGATCCGTCGAACATGGAGGCGTGGGAGAAGATGGTCTTTAAGATCAACCATCCTGCGAAAAAGGTGAAGATCGCCGTCGTCGGCAAATACGTTGCGCTGCCGGATGCCTATATGTCCGTCACGGAGGCGCTCCATCACGGCGGCATTGAGCAGGATGCACAGGTGAAGATCACGTGGATCAATGCGGAGGAACTTGAGGATCCGAATGTGGATATGGATGAACTCTTCGCCGGCTGCAAGGGGGTTCTCGTGCCGGGCGGCTTCGGCGACCGCGGTGTCGAGGGAAAGATCCGTGCGATTCAGTACGCGCGTGAGCATGAGATTCCGTTTCTCGGGCTCTGTCTCGGCATGCAGTGCGCCGTCATCGAGTTTGCACGCCACGTCGCGGGGCTTGCGAATGCACACAGCACGGAGTTTGTGCCAGAGACGCCGCATCCCGTCATTGCGCTGATGGAGGATCAGCAGGATGTGGAGGAAAAGGGCGGTACGATGCGCCTTGGCGCGTATCCGTGCCTCCTTGCAGACGGTTCGCATTCACGTGCGGAGTACGGTGGGGGCAAGATCAGCGAACGCCACCGTCATCGCTTCGAATTCAACAATGCTTACCGCACGCAGCTCGAGGAGAAGGGCATGGTCATTGCGGGTACCAGCCCCGATAATCGCCTCGTGGAGGTCGTGGAGATTGCAGATCATCCGTGGTTCGTCGCCTCGCAGTTCCATCCGGAGCTGAAGTCACGTCCGAACCATCCGCATCCGCTCTTTGCAGGATTTGTACGGGCAGCACTCGCTGCAGCTCCCAAATGAACGCACTGTTTTCGATTCTGCGCGGTGACAGCGCCGTGCGTCAGCTGGCAGATGTGCTCGGCGGAGAGCCGCAGCAAATTTTTGCCCACGGTTTTTCCGGCTCGATGAAGCATGCCGCCGTTGCCGCTGCCTATGACGATAGTCCGCGCCCGCTTGCCATTGTGACAAGCGGGCGCGAATCCCTGCGCGCATGGCAGGAAGATCTGTCCGCACTGCTGCCGGAGGCAGATGTCTACGAATTGCCGGAATTGGATCACGTGAACTTTGCCGTGCCTGGCGCAGCAAAGGGGCTGGAGCGTTCGGCGCAGCGTATGAACATCCTCGCACGATTTCTGCGTCATGAGCCGATCATCGTCCTTGCAGACATTGGGGCAGCAGCGCAGAAGGGGATGAGCACGGCGGAGTTTTCGCGTGCCGCGCTCTCTCTGCGCCTCGGGGAAAATTTTCCGCGTGAGGTTTTGCTCGAGCGCCTGCGCGCGCTCGGCTATGAGCGCGCGGCGGAGGTGGAGCACGTCGGGCAGTTCAGTGTGCGCGGCGGGATTGTCGACATCTTCCCCATCAATGCGCTCGCACCGATCCGTGTGGAATTTTTCGACGCGGAGATCGACTCCATGCGTGAGTATGATCCTCTGACGAAACGCTCCATCAACAATATCAGCACGGCTTCCGTCATGCCGCTGCGTGCGGCGGATGATGAGGGGGAGGCGTGCTTTTTGACGTATCTCGGCAGCGCAGGCGTGACGCTCTTCGATGAGCCGTCACGCCTCATCGCTGCGCTTTCGGATGTCGCACAGGAGGATGAGGTGCGCGTAGAACGCATGTTCTCATGGGAGGAAATGGTCGCGGCAGGGGCGGCAGGGCATGAAATCTTTGCTGCGCTGATGAGTCGATCCTTTCCCGCGTGCAGCCCTGCGGCACTCATCGCCTTCCGGATGGTGCCCATGACAGCGTTTCAGCGGCAGTTTGCGCTGCTCGAGAGCGAGCTGCGGCGCTATCTTGCGGACGGGGTTCAGGTGCTCATCCTCGCGGGCGGTGTGGAGCGCGCAAATACCGTGCGTGATATGCTGACGGGGTGGAAGATTCCTGCTCTTGTCCTGCGCAGGGCGGGCGAGGAAACAAGGGAGGCGGTCGCCGTTACGTCGGGGACCTTGCGTGCGGGCTTTGAACTGAGCGGATCGAAGATCGCCGTGCTGACGGAGCAGGACATCTTCGGACGACATAAGGTGAAGCTGCGCCGCCCGGCATCGGCGGGGGAACGCATTCGTCACTTTCGTGAGATTGCGCCCGGTGACTATGTCGTGCATGCGACACATGGCATTGGGAAATACATCGGCGTGGAGACGCTTGAGGTTGCGGGGATTCATCGCGACTATTTGCGGATCCTATACGGGGGGGACGACAAGCTCTTTGTACCGACGGATCAGGTTGGGCTGCTGCAAAAGTACATCGGCTCGGAGGGGACTGTGCCGCGTCTGCACCGCATGGGAACGGCGGACTGGGCGCGTGCGCGCGCCAAGGCACAGAAATCCGTGGAGGACATCGCCGATCATCTGATTGAGATCTATGCGCAGAGACAGATGGCGAAGGGGCACGCCTTCACGCCGGACGATGCGATGCAGCGCGAGTTCGAGGAGGCGTTTCCGTATGAGGAGACGGTAGATCAGCTGCGCGCCCTCGCAGAGATCAAGCGGGATATGGAGAGCGATAAGCCCATGGATCGTCTGCTCTGCGGCGATGTTGGATTTGGCAAGACGGAGGTCGCCGTGCGTGCGGCGTTCAAGGCGGCGATGGATGGCTTTCAGGTCGCTGTGCTCGTGCCGACGACTGTTCTCGCACAGCAGCATTACCAGACCTTTGCCGCACGTTTTGCAGACTTTGCACCGAAGGTGGATGTGGTCTGCCGCTTCCGCTCCCTGCGCGAGCAGGCGACAACACTGCGTGACGTGGCACGCGGACGCGTCGACATCCTCATCGGGACGCATGCCATTCTCAATCGGAAGCGCGTGTGCTTTCAGAACCTCGGGCTCTTGATTGTGGACGAGGAGCAGCGCTTCGGCGTCACGCAGAAGGAGAAGATCAAGGAGTTTGCGGCGGGCGTCGATGTGCTGACACTCTCGGCGACGCCGATTCCGCGCACGCTCCATATGTCGCTCGCGGGCGCGCGTGACATGAGCATCATCGAGACCCCGCCCGCCGATCGTCTGCCTGTACAGTCGTACGTTGTGGAGAGCAGCGATGCGATGATGCGCGGCGCGATTGAACGTGAGCTTGCGCGCGGGGGACAGATCTATTTCATCTACAACCGCGTGGAGAGTATCGATCGCATGCGCGAGCACTTACTCCAACTTGTCCCCGAGGCGCGTATTGCGTCGGCGCACGGGCAGATGAACGAGGATATCCTCGAGCAGGTCATGATGGATTTCTATGAGGGGCACTATGACATCCTGCTCGCGACAAGCATCATCGAAAACGGGATCGACGTTGCAAATGCGAATACCATCATCATCTACGATGCGGATCGCTTCGGGCTCTCGCAGCTCTATCAGATGCGCGGGCGCGTGGGGCGCTCGGCAAAGATGGCATTTGCCTACTTTACCTATCGGCGCGACAAGGTGCTCAGTGAGACGGCGGAGAAGCGTCTGCAGGCAATGAAGGAATTTGCCCAGCTCGGCTCAGGGTTCAAGATCGCTATGCGCGACCTTGAGATCCGCGGGGCAGGGAGTCTCCTCGGTGCGCAGCAGCACGGGCATATTGCGGGCGTTGGCTTTGAGATGTATGTCAAACTGCTCGAAGAAGCCGTGGCGCGCAAGAAGGGCGAAGCACCAACGCCACCACCTGTGGAGACGGTCATCGACCTGCCGGTCGAGGCATATATCGACGGCGGTTACATCGCGGATGCGATGCATAAGATTGAGATCTATCAGAAGATCGCCGCTGTACGCACGAATGAGGATCTGGATGCGCTGCTCGATGAGCTGATCGACCGCTTTGGCGAGCCGACGAAGCCCGTGCTTGCACTGCTCGATATTGCGCGGATCAAGAACTATGCACGCGGATTTGGTGCGCGCAGCATTGTGGCAAAGGATATGGCGCTGGACATCGCGCTCCCTGAGGGCGAGAAGCTGCCTCTCCCGGCACTCATGCGCCTTGATCGTGCGTTCGGGCGGCGTGTCGGCCCGCTGGCCGAGGGGGACGGCTACCGCATCCGTCTCCAGCCGAAGGAGCGCAAAGAGATTTTGGATACGGCACTTGAGATTGTGCAGATGGCAAGTGGAGAGTGAAGAGATGGCAGAGTATCGTTTGACGGTCGCGGGGCTCGGCCCCGGAGATGCAGGGCTGATTACGCGCGAGACGTGGGCGCGCATCGAGGGAGCGGAGCATATCCTCCTGCGTACGCGCATTCATCCGACGGTGGCAGCGCTGGATGCAGCGGGAATCACATATGAAACCTACGATGCTTTTTATGAGGTTGCCGAGGACTTTGACGAGCTCTATGAGCGCATTGTGGACGACCTGTTGGAACGTGCGTCCAAAATGGATCTGCTCTATCTTGTGCCGGGCAGCCCCTTTGTCGCCGAGCGTACGGTGCAGATTCTGCGTGAGCGGGCTGCGGAGATGGGGGCGGACATCGAGATTCTGCCTGCAATGAGTTTTTTAGAGGTGCTCTTTGCCGCGCTCAGCCTCGATCCTGTGAACGGGCTTTCCATTGTGGATGCGATGGATGAGGATGCGATCGCGGCACCGCCGGCACAGGATCTCGTCATCACGCAGCTCTACTCACGTGAGCTCGCCTCGGATCTGAAGATTCTCCTGATGGAGCGCTTCCCGGACACGCAGGAAGTCATCTGTCTACATCATCTGGCACTCCCGGATGAACGCCTCCGGAGAATCCCTCTTTTTGAGCTCGATTGGCAGGATGACATCGATCATTTGACCACACTTTTTATCCCGTACACCCCTGTTTCTTGGAAAAATAGCTAAAAAAACCTATAATTTTAGGGAAGAAGCAGCTTTTTTTTGATTTTCCCCTTGATTTTTCGATGTAATTCTGTTAAATTCTCTCATGACAGCGCGACCCTAGGGTCGCAAGGCAAATGAACAATATCTAAAGGAGGATGCTACTTTGAACAAGCAGGAATTGGTCGCAAACGTAGCAGAGCAGGCAGGTCTGACGAAGAAGGATGCGGAAAAGGCAGTCAATGCCGTTTTTGAGACCGTCAAGAATGCACTTTCCGAGGGCGACAGGATTCAGTTGATCGGCTTCGGTACTTTCGAGGTGAAGGATCGCAAGGCGCGCAAGGGGCGCAATCCGCAGACGGGCCAGGAAATCGATATCGCAGCTGCGAGAATGCCTGTGTTCAAGGCCGGCAAAGCTCTGAAGGATTCTGTGAACTGATTTGAAACAATGACCGGGCTTCCTGTGGGGAGTCCGGTTTTTTCGTCTGAAGACGTGAGGTATATGGATCATACGATATTTTCCGCCAATTCCTTCGCGGGGAAAACGGCGCTGATCTCGGGCGGCACCTCGGGCATTGGACTGGCTGCGGCAGAGATCTTCCTCGCAGGCGGTGCGTCGGTCATACTTATGGGGCGGGATACTGCGCGCGGGCAGGCGGCGCTTGCACAGCTTTCGGCAGGGGAGAACGCCCACTTTGTGTGCGGCGATGTGCGCCACGCAGCGGACTGCCAACGTGCGGCGGAGGAAACTGTGCGCGCGTTTGACGGCATTGATATTCTCGTGAACTCTGCGGGCATCTATGCGGAAGGCGCGCTCGATGATCTTACGGAGGCGGTGCTCGACGATCTGATTACAACGAATATCAAGGGCACGTTTCATCTGACGCAGGCGGTGCTTCCGCATCTGCGTAGGGCGCGGGGCAATATCGTCAATGTCGCCTCGGACGCGGGACTGCATGGCAATTACTTTTGCGCGGCGTACGCAGCGACGAAGGGGGCGGTCATAGCCTTTACGCGTTCTCTTGCGCTTGAACTCGCACGCGATCAGGTTCGCGTAAATGCCGTTGCGCCTGCCGATGTCCTGACACCCTTGACGGAGCGACAGTTTTCGCCGCACCTGCCGCGCGCGGAGCAGCTGCACGAGATGGCGGCAATTTATCCGCTCGGGCGCATTGGAATGCCCCACGAGGCTGCCGCTGTGATTGCATTTCTTACCTCGGATGCTGCATCGTGGGTGACGGGAAGCGTCTACTGCGTGGACGGGGGGCTGACTGCGTAAAAAACTTTTGTCCGATGCTCAAAATTGTGATACAATAATTTTGTTTGAATAAGGTGGTGGAGCATGGAACGTGCGCGTATTCTCATCCTGACTGCGTCCATCGGCTCCGGTCACATGCGGGCGGCGGAGGCGATTCGTGCAGCACTTGCGGCGCACCCGCGGGTGGATACGATACAGGTGGATGTTGTCGATTTTATGGCGCGTGACGTCTCTATGATTCACTATCTCATGAAGCGCATCTATCTGACCATGCTGCGCTTTGTGCCTGATCTCTACGATGTGTTCTTCCGCATTGCGGGAAAGAGTGCGAGCGGCAGCATCGTGCGCGGCGCCTTTGCGCAGGTGATGGTGCGGACGATGGGACGGATCGTACGCCGCTATGAGCCGGATCTCATCGTTGCAACCCATCCCTTTCCCGAGGGGGCGGCAGCGCTCTGGCGCACGCGTCACGGGGCTTCCTATGCACTCGCTGCGCTTCTGACGGACTATGCACTGCATGCGATCTGGCTCGTGCGCGGTGTCGATCAATACTTTGTCGCGACGGATACGATGGCGTGCGAGATGGTTGCGCGTGGATTTGAGCTACGCTCGGTGCGGGCAACCGGCATTCCGATTGCGCAGGCGGATTATTCCCTTGCGCGTGCGGAGGCGCAGGCACAGGTAGGACTGCAGGGTGATCTGCCGACGCTGCTGCTCATGGGCGGCGGGCTGGGGCTGGGCGGGATGGAGCGCACACTCGCAGCACTTGAGACGCTGGAACGCCGCCTCGCCATTCTCGTCGCAGCGGGGCGCAACACCGTGCTCGAGACGCACGTGCGCCGCATGGCGGATAGCTCGCGCCATGTGATCCGCGTCTTTGCCTATACTGATGAGGTGCCTGTGCTCATGCGGGCGGCGGATCTCCTCATCACGAAACCGGGTGGACTGACGATCAGTGAGGCATTTGCGGCGGGGCTGCCGCTCCTGCTGCACGATCCGATCCCGGGGCCTGAGACGGAGAATGCAATTTACGCGACACGGCGCGGGGCAGCGGTATGGCTGCACCCGGGGGAGCGTATGACACCTGCGGTAGAGGAAATCTTAGCGCATCGTATTTCGGAGATGCGCAGGGCGGCACGCGACTGTGCATGTGAGGATGCAGCACGGCGCGTGGCGGAAACGCTGATGGACATGCTGACAAGGAAGAGAGGGCATATACATGGCACAGAGAAAAATGCCTAGGCGGCCGCGCTGGTTCGTCATCACGGTATTGCTCATCCTGGGATATTTCGGCTCGATGGTCGTATCGCAGGGGCTCTATCTCTCCCATGTGCACGAGGATCAGCGCCTCGCGACGGAGCGTCTCACTGCGGCGCAGGCGGAGAATGACCGCCTGCGTGCGGAGAAGGAGCGTCTGGGTGAGCTCCCGTACATCGAGAAGCTGGCACGCGAGGAGCTCGGCATGACGGGAGCAGGTGAGCTTCCCTATGCGCCCGGAAAGCGATCAAATGGGAATTGAATTTCTTGACAGAGGATGTATTTGCCTTGTATAATGAGCGAGTCAAATGAATACGGGGCGCGCCCCGACGGTTTGTAGTTGAAGGGAAGAGTTGTATTGGCCATCGAAGTTGGCAGTGTAGTAGAGGGCGTCGTGACAGGCATCACCAATTTTGGTGCTTTTGTCGAGCTTCCTGAGGGAAAGACAGGACTCATCCACATCTCAGAGGTTGCCGATGTCTATGTGAACGATGTGCACGATTTCCTGAGGGAGCGCGATCCGGTCAAGGTGAAGGTGCTCACGGTGGATGATCGTGGAAAGATCGGACTATCCATCAAGGCGCTTCAGGATAAGTCGGCAGCATCTGCGCAGCCATCTGCGTCTCCCGCGCGTCCTCCGCGTCCGCCGCGCCCGTCGCGTGATATGCGCCGCACTGCTGCTACGCGGCAGATGGGCTCTCCCTCTTTTGAGGACAAATTGTCGCGCTTTCTAAAGGACAGCGATGAGCGACTCACGGATTTGCGCCGCAAGACGGACTCCAAGCGCGGTGGACGCGGGTCACGGCGTAGCTGATCACGGGGCAGTGCTGATGTTGAGATGACTGCGGTTTTGCCCTGTGCAGACCGCACATCATAGAGAAGATAAAAGGGCACTCCGCTCGGAGTGCCCTTTTTGTATCGGGAGTATATTTTGCAAAAACACGTCGAATGTATTCTGCGTACATATCATTTGTTTACGTCTGCGCGCACGCTTCTTGTGGCCTGCTCCGGCGGCATGGATTCACTCGCCCTGTTGGATGCGTTGGACTGCCTGCGCGAGGCAGGTGGTCCATGTCTCGTATGTGCACACTATGAGCATGGAATTCGCGGCGCGGATTCGCTTGCGGATGCACAATTTGTCGAGCGATTTTGTACGGTGCGCAAGATTCCATATATATGCGTGGCGGGGGATGTGCCCGCCTATGCAGATGCACACAAGCTCTCACTTGAGACAGCGGCACGCACCTGCCGCTATGACTTTCTCCATCGGCTGTGTGCAGAGCGAAATGCAGACGCGATTGTGCTCGCACACCATGCGGACGATCTCGCCGAGACGGTGCTCCTGCGTATCCTGCGCGGTACGGGACCTGCGGGGCTCGCTGCCATGCGCGTGTGGGACGGGCTGCATCTGCGTCCGCTCCTCGGTGTGGCGCGCGATGCAATCGAGGCATATGCAGCGGAGCGGGGGTTGACGCCGCGCCACGATGCGACAAACGACTGCATGGATGCACGGCGCAACCGCATCCGCCATGATCTCTTTCCCATGCTTCGCGCACAGTACAATCCTGCCGTGCGCGACGCGCTTACGCGCCTTTCTGCGCTTGCAGCGGAGGAGGACGATTTTCTCTCATCGCTTGCGCGCGTGGAATACAGTCGGGCACGCTGCGAAGGCGGGCTTTCTGTTGCTGCGCTGCGTGCACTTCATCCTGCTGTGCAGCGGCGTGTGCTGCGCCTCTTCTGGGCAAGGGAGACGGGGCGGACGCAGGATTTTTCCTATCTTCACGAGGAGCGTCTGCGTGCCCTCCTCTCCGCAGAGGGCGTGGCGCGTGCGCAGATGCAGGGCGGTTGGTATGCGTACAGCCGCTATGGCACGCTCGAACTCTCCCGCCCGTCTGTGCCAAAAGAGATGGCGGAAAAACATGAAATTTTGCTTTCTTTCACCCGCGAATATGCTATAATGAACTTTCAGGGTACGGAGTTTCACATCAGGCGTTTGAACTGCATGACGGCGAACGATTGGCGCAGGATGGAGGCGCGCGAGGCGGTCTATGCAGATCGCGCGACATTGCCTCCGCTCGTCCTCAGGACGCGTCGGGTGGGCGACTATATGCAGCTGCCCGTCGGGCGAAAGAAACTCAAGGAGATCCTGATTGATGACAAGATCCCGCGTGAGGAGAGGGATGCGTTGCCCCTCATTGCGCTTGCGGATACACATGAGATTTTCTGGATTGCGGGTGGACGGCGCAGCACGCTTGCACCCGTGACGGAATCCACACAGGATATTTTGAGTATTTCATATGTGAAGGAGACGATGGCCGGATGATGAGCGAGGATATTGAGCGGATTTCCTTTTCTGCAGATGAGATCCGTGCGCGCGTAGAGGAACTTGGCGCGGAGATCGCACGGGATTATAAGGACGCCTCTGAGACCGTCTACTGCGTCGGCATTCTGAAGGGGGCTGCGGTCTTTTTCACCGATCTTGTGCGCGCCATTGACCATCCCGTCGCCTTTGACTTTATGATTGTTTCCAGCTACGGCGACGCAACCACTTCAAGTGGTCAGGTCAAGCTCCTCAAGGATCTTGACTTCTCCATTGAGGGAAAACACGTCATCATCGTGGAGGATATCATCGACTCGGGCACGACTATGCACTACCTCAAGCAGATGCTCAAGGGGCGCCATCCGAAGAGCATCAAGATCTGTGCGTTTCTCTCGAAGCCCTCGCGCCGCGTTGCACCCGTGGAGATCGACTACCTCGGATACGAGGTGCCGGATGAATTCCTCGTGGGCTATGGGCTCGACTATGCGGAGAGATATCGGAATTTACCCTACATCGGGGTACTCAAGCGTTCCGTCTACGAATAAATCGGAGGAGGTAGAAATTGAATCAATCGATCCTTAGAAATCTTGCTTTTTATGCGCTCATGTTCTTCGTTGTCTGGACGGTCGCCGACTATATGTCGGGCAGCCATCAGGCACCGCAGGCGACAGCGCTCGGATACAGTGACTTTAACGCAAAGGTGCAGGCGGGCGAGGTCGACAAGGTCGTCATCGTTCAGAACAACATCCGCGGCACGCTGACGGATGGGACGGAGTTCACGACGATCGCACCGGATGCGCCGAACAGCGATCAGGAGCTCTACAAGCGCCTTTCGGACAAGGGGGTTAATATCTCGGCGGAGAATCCGCCCGAGCCGCCGTGGTGGCAGACGATGCTCACCTCGCTCATCCCCATTGCGATCCTCATCGGCTTCTGGTTCTTTATCATGCAGCAGTCACAGATGGGCGGCGGCCGCATGATGAACTTCGGCAAGTCGCGTGTGCGGCTCATGGTGAGCGACAAGAAAAAGGTGACGTTCGCCGATGTCGCGGGCGCGGACGAGGCGAAGCAGGAGCTTGAGGAGGTCGTCGAGTTCCTCAAGACCCCCGAAAAATTCAATGACCTCGGTGCACGCATTCCGAAGGGCGTTCTTCTCTTCGGTCCTCCGGGTACGGGTAAGACACTTCTTGCCAAGGCGGTTGCGGGCGAGGCGGGCGTACAGTTCTTCACAATCAGCGGCTCCGACTTCGTCGAGATGTTCGTTGGTGTTGGTGCCTCGCGCGTGCGCGATCTCTTTGAGCAAGCGAAGAAAGCCGCACCGTGCATCGTCTTCATCGATGAGATCGACGCCGTCGGACGTCAGCGCGGTGCAGGGCTCGGCGGCGGACATGACGAGCGCGAGCAGACGCTGAATCAGCTGCTCGTCGAGATGGACGGCTTTGCCTCAAATGAGGGCATCATCATCATCGCGGCGACGAACCGCCCCGATGTGCTCGATCCCGCGCTCCTGCGACCTGGCCGATTTGACCGTCAGATCGTCGTGGACAAGCCCGACGTGCGTGGACGCGAGGCGATTCTCAAGGTGCATACGAAGGGCAAGCCGATCGCAGATGATGTAAATCTGGACGTACTTGCGCGCCGTACACCGGGCTTTACGGGCGCAGATCTCAGCAATCTCGTGAACGAGGCGGCCCTCCTTGCTGCGCGCCGCGATAAGAAGAAGATCTACATGCCGGAGATGGAGGAGGCAATCGAGCGCGTGCTGGCGGGTCCCGAGCGCAAGTCCCACGTCATGACGGACGAGGAGAAGCGCCTCACGGCATACCATGAGGGCGGACATACCCTCGTCGGGCTGCTGCTCGAGCACGCCGACCCCGTGCACAAGGTCACGATCATCCCGCGCGGACGTGCGGGCGGCTATATGCTCTCCCTGCCGAAGGAGGATCGCTCTTACCGCACGCGCTCGGAGCTGTTCGACCGCATCAAGGTCGCACTTGGCGGGCGCGTGGCGGAGGAGGTCGTACTCGGCGAGATCAGTACGGGCGCATCGAGCGATATCCAACAGGCAACGCAGATCATCCGCAGCATGATTATGCAGTACGGCATGAGTGACACCATCGGCCCCATCGCGTACGGTGAGGAGAACCATCAGGTCTTCCTCGGGCGTGACTTCAACCGCGACCGCAACTATTCAGAGGAGGTCGCGGGTGAGATCGACCGTGAGGTGCGTCGCTACATCGAGGAGGCATACGAGGCGTGCCGCGTCCTCATCACGGAGAACCGCGAGAAGCTCGACCTTATCGCCAATGCACTGCTTGAGCGTGAGACGCTCAATGCAAGCGAGCTCGAAGAGCTGATGACGAAGGGCTCGATCAGTGATAAGGACAAAGGCGATGATCGGGACGACACGGGCAAGCCCCTGCCGATTCCCATCGATGTCGTGATTGATGACTCTACACAGACGAGCGAGGAGGCGGAGCGTGCGGTTGAGGAGCGTCCTGCACCCGTACCGACGACGGAGCCGAAATTTAACGTGACTCAGTGGAATAAATAGTGAGATTCGTTATCATCGTGTAATTGGTCGATGTCGAAGGGAGCAGATGTATGAAGGTTGTTATTCTGGCGGGTGGACTTGGCACACGGATCAGCGAGGAATCTGTACTCAGACCAAAGCCTATGATCGAGATCGGCGGGAAACCGATTCTCTGGCACATCATGAAGATCTATTCGCACTATGGATTTCATGAATTCGTCATCTGCCTTGGCTACAAGGGCTATATGATAAAGGAGTACTTTGCCGACTACTATCTGCACACATCAGATGTTACCTTTGACTTCACGCAGGGGAACAGCATGACAGTACACAACAATGTTTCGGAACCGTGGAAGGTGACGCTCGTCGATACGGGGCTGAATGCACAGACGGGTTGCCGCATCAAACGCGTCCAAAAATACATAGGAGATGAGCCGTTTATGCTGACCTACGGCGACGGGGTGAGCAATGTGGATCTACATGCGCTGATTGCGGCGCATAAAGCAAAGAAAGATCGTGCCGTCGTGACAATGACAGCAATTCAGCCCGGCGGCAGGTTCGGCGTGCTGGATATTGAATCTTCGACCAATGAGGTCAGTCGTTTTGTCGAAAAGGCGAAGGAGGACGGCGGCTGGATCAACGGCGGCTTTATGGTAGTTGAGCCGAAGGTGTTCGACTATCTGCGCGACGAGGATGACTGTGTCTTTGAGACAGAGCCGCTGGAGACGATTGCGCGCAGTGGGGGGCTTCACGCGTACAAGCATACGGGGTTCTGGCAGTGCATGGATACGCAGCGGGACAAGACCCGATTGGAAGGGCGTTGGGAGAAGGGGGATGCGCCTTGGAAGCTGTGGGCGTAGGAAATCAGAGGTGCTGCTGTGGCAAAGCTGAGAAAGCACGGATAAATTCAGCCGCGCCATCTTAGCGCATCTTTTTTTCTCGCTTTCCGCCCGCAAATCCTTCACATAGCTTTGGCAAGTGTCCGGCTTGCCTCCTCAATCGGACGAAAAAATCTACGCCAATCTGCAGGTCTGTTTTATCAGCGATTCCCCGGATTCTCTCTCTCCATATGGTAGATGTCAATCCCGAGGATTTGGATGCCTACCAATATTTTGTGCGGACCGTGCGGGCATAGGACGACATTCATATTTTTCGATATTTTTGTGGCATAGAGCCGTTATCTGCGCTATAATGGGGCGGATAACGGCTCTATGATTTGGTGGAGGGATAGGATGAGCAGCGATGTGTTGGAACTCCTGCGTGCGGCGGGTGGCTATATCTCAGGAGAGAAGATGGCGGAGCGGCTCGGTGTGACGCGCGCGGCGGTGTGGAAGAAGATTGCGGCTCTGCGCGAAGCGGGCTATGATATCTCCAGTGCGCCGCGCAGCGGATACGTCCTGCGCTCTGCCCCTGACCGCTTGATCGAGACAGAGATTTCGCAGGATCTTCAGACGGTGCTCGTCGGTCGGAAGATGATCTGCTACGATACGGTGGACTCGACGAATCTTGTGCTGAAGAATCTTGCGCGCGATGGCGCAGCGGATGGCACGGTGGTGGTTGCCGACAGTCAGGGGACGGGGCGCGGACGCATGGAGCGTGCGTTTTTCTCGCCACCCGGCAAGGGGATCTGGGTGAGCATCCTCCTGCGTCCGACGTTTTTGCCGCAGGACGCGCCGAAGTGTACGCTGATGGCGGCGGTGGCGGTGGCTCGTGCGATGGAGCACTTCGATCTGCACGCCGAGATCAAGTGGCCGAACGACATTCTCCACGAGGGGCGCAAGCTGGTCGGCATCCTCACGGAGATGAGCGCGGAGATGGATCGCGTGAACTATGTCGTGATCGGCATCGGCATCAATGTGAACATCGCACCCGCGGATTTCCCTGAGGAGCTGCGCACGATTGCGACCTCCCTTATGCAGATGAAGGGCGAACCGCTGCCGCGCGTGGCGTTCCTGCAGGAGCTCCTGCGTGCGCTTGACGAGCTCTATGCTGCTGTGCAGCAGGACGGCTTTGCACCTGTGCTGGCGGCGTGGCGGGCGTACGCCGTGACGCTCGGGCAGGAGGTGCGCGTGATCGGTCCTGCGGGGGAGGAGTTCGAGGGGACTGCCGCCGATATTGATGCGGAGGGCGCGCTCCTCGTTGATACGGCGGAGGGACGTCGTCGCGTGCTTGCGGGTGATGTGTCGATTCGCCCGCGTGCATAAACTCGTTGAGATGAATTTAGCTATACATATAGTACGGAGGAAAGAACTTGCTGCTAGTACTGGACATCGGCAACAGCAACATCGTCATGGGTGCGTACGAGGGGAAGCGACTCCTGCGTCACTGGCGCATCTCGACGGATCGGCAGAAGACGGGCGATGAATACGGCATTCTGTTCAACGAACTGTTTCGCTATCAGGGCATAGAGATGTCGGACATCAAGGCGATCATCATATCGTCTGTCGTGCCGCCGCTCGTCGTGCCGCTGCGCAAGATGTGCGAGCGATATTTCCACATTCGCCCGCTGATCGTTGGCCCCGGCATACGGACCGGTGTGCGGCTCAACTATGAGAATCCGCGCGCCATCGGTGCTGACCGCATTGTGAATGTCATCGGTGCGCACGAGCAGTACGGCGGCCCGCTCATCGTCATCGACATTGGGACGGCGACGACGTTTGACATCGTGGCGGAGAACGGGGACTTTCTCGGCGGTGTGATTGCACCCGGGCTTGGCTTGAGTGCAGAGGCACTCTTTCAGCGTGCAGCGCAGCTGCCGCGCATCGAGCTCGTGCCGCCGAAGACGGTCGTCTGCCGCAGCACGGTACAGGGCATGCAGGCGGGCATCATCTACGGCTACGTCGGGCAGATCGACGAGATCGTGCGCCGCATCAAGGCGGAGCTGGCGATGGAGATGAAGGTCGTCGCGACGGGCGGCTTTGCGCGCATGGTGGCAAAGGAGTCGCAGACGATCGACAAGGTCGATCACTTCCTGACCCTGACTGGCCTGCGCGTCCTCTACGAGCGAAATCAGCCGTGAAGCCGATGAAACTCGGCGCGTTCACGTTCGATGCTCCCGTCTTTCTCGCGCCGATGGCGGGGGTGACGGATACGGCGTATCGGGTGATCGCCCATGATATGGGGTGTCCGCTCGCATTTGCGGAGATGGTGAGCAGTCAGGGCATCCACTACCAGAGCGAACATACGATGAAGATGCTCCGTACGGAGGAGGGCGAGCGCCCGATTGCAATGCAGATCTTTGCAAAGTCGGCGGCGATGGCGGCGGAAGCGGCTGCCTATATCGAGGAGATCGGGACGGCGGACATCCTGGATTTCAACATGGGCTGCCCCGCACCGAAGGTTGTGAAGAACGGCGAGGGTTCTGCGCTCATGCGCGAGCCGAAGAAGGCAGAGGAAATTCTTGCGGCAATCCGCCGCGCAACGAAGCTGCCGTTCACGGTGAAGATGCGGCTCGGCTGGGATGATGCCTCGCGCAACGCCGTGGAGATTGCGCGGATGGCGGAGGCGGTCGGCGTCGATGCCGTCGCCGTGCACGGGCGTACGCGCGAGCAGTTCTACAGCGGCAATGCGGACTATGCGGCGATCGCCGAGGTCAAGCGTGCCGTCAATATTCCCGTGATTGTGAGCGGGGATGTGCGGCGTCCCGCTGATCTTGCGCGTGCACTCGACATCACAGGTGCAGATGCGGTGATGATCGGACGCG
>CAUVMF010000011.1:0-28793 GCA_963552975.1 uncultured Selenomonas sp. | reverse complement strand
TGCAGGGAAACCTGCCCGTGTGTTCGCGGCCGTTTGCGCGTTTGGGAGAGATGCTCGACACGACGGAGGAGGATGTGCTCACGCGCTTGGAGCATCTGAAACGGGAGGGCTATCTGCGCCGCATTGGCACGTTCTTCAACTCCGAACAGCTCGGCTATCACGGCACGCTGATCGCTCTGCGTGTCGCCGAGGCGCAGATTCCATCTGTGGCACAGGCAGTCAACCGCTATGCGGGTGCAACGCATAACTACGAGCGCGAGGGGCGGTACAACCTCTGGTTCACGCTCCTGACCCCGTCGCGCAGTGCAGAGGAGAAGATCCTCGCCGATGTTGCGGCGTTGCCGGGCGTCGAGCAGCTGATGAGTCTGCGTGCGAATAAGCGCTATAAGATCAACGTGCAGTTCAAACTCGCATAGCCGTGGGAAGGTACATAAATACGATGACAGAAGAAATCGAGATCGGGGAGATCGACAAGAAGATCGTACGCCTGCTGCAGGGGGAGTTTCCGCTTGTTGCAGAGCCGTACAAGGTGCTCGCTGCAGAGATCGGCATTACCGAGGAACAGCTTCTTGCCCGCATTGCCGCCATGCGTGAGGAGAAGAAGATCCGCAAGATGGGCGCCGTCCTGCGGCATCGCGAGGTAGGTTTTACGGCGAACTCCCTCTGCGTCTGGAACGTGCCCGATGCGCGCGTTGATGAGGTAGCAAGGCGCATGGCGGAGCATCCGCGCGTCTCGCACTGCTATGACCGCAACCGCGAAGCCGACTGGCCGTACAACCTCTATACCATGATCCACGGGTATAGCCGCGCCGAGTGCGAGGGCATCGCGGCAGAGCTTGCCGCCGCTACCGGCATTGATGACCGCCGTATGCTCTACACCAAGAGAGAGTGGAAGAAAACTTCGATGAAATATTTTGTAGAAAATTCACAAATGAAATAATTGAACCGTTGCACTTCTAACATGGAAGACTTTTCTGTATGGTTAGGAATCAGCAGATGTAAGGAATCGCTGATAAAATGAAGTCCGTCAAATTGGCGTAGATTTTTTCGTCCACACAAGGAGGCAAACCGGACGCATAGCAGGGCTATGTGGAGGATTTGCCGACACAGTGTGGGCAAAAAAGATGCGTCAAGATGGCGTGGCTGAATTTATCAGTGCTTCCGTAAGAAAGGATGGATTGCAATGCCCAATGAGGAATGGATTGCAGCCTACGAGCGTGTCAAAGAGCAGCTTCAATGCCGCACGGATTTGGAGGCATACTTTTCAGAAAAACAGATTGGCGGCGTGGATATCGACACCTTGGCGATCGGGAACGTTCACTTTCCCACAGGGGAGGTTGTTGCCTGCGATCCTATGGTCGAGCTTGGGGATTGCATACCGTATATCCAGCGTGTGCCGATTGGCACCTATCCGGTCACCATCTGCGTCGTTCCGGATGAGGACTATGGTGACCGCTATGTTTGTGTAAAGGTGGCGATCAGCGACGAAAAACCCGTTCGCTATGACATGGGGATGACGGGGCACGAAAATCTCGATGAGGAGATCGAAGAGGGGGCGTTTTTCGGCTTTAGCGTGGATGCCGGCATGGCGTGTGTTGCGGATGTCAGGGCGCAGGAGGAATATGAGGCATACTGGCGGAAACGCTGCGAAAAAGAGGATGACATAAATTCCTATGACGATCTGTTCAGCGACGTTTTGGAGGAGAGTTATGCAGCGCATCCGAAGTATCAGCGGGATGCGGGCGATTGGGCAAACTGGACGGTGCCCGGTACGGACTGCAATATCCCGATCTTTACCTCCGGCTGGGGCGACGGGTATTATCCTTGCTACTTCGGTTTTGATGAAAAGGGGGACATCTGCGGGATCTATCTGCTGTTCATCGACATCGAGGAAGAGTATGACGATGGTGAATAGTGTTTAGGAATCACTGATAAAATAGACCTGCAGATTGGTGTAGCACCTCGCAGAGGAATAAGCACGTTCTACATGAAAAATCCCGAGGGATCACGTAAATCCTTCGGGATTTTCTATATCGTTTTACAATGCGAGGATCTGCTCACGCAGCCCCTTGAGCTGCTCGGCGGAGGGGACGTAGAGCATACGCACCTTGTCCATGACAATCTCGCAGCCGCTCGCCTTGAGTTCGTCCTCGATCTGCTGGATGCTCTGTCCGCCCCAGCCATAGGAGCCGAATGCGAACGACTTGCGTCCCTTTGGCGCGAGCCCCTTCATGTAGCAGAGGAATCCTGCGATGGTGGGGAGCATCTGGTTGTTGAGTGTCGGAGAGCCGACGGCGAGATAGGAACTCGTGAGAACATCCGTCATGATGTCGGCGTGTGTGTTCTTTTGGATGTCGTAGTAGCCGACGGAGAAGCCCTTGTCGATGAACGCCTCGAGGATCGTGTGCGCCATCTTCTCCGTGGAGTGCCACATCGTGTCAAAGACGACGACCGCGCGATCCTCGGTCTCGCCGAGCGACCACTTGTTGTAGAGGTCGATGATCTCGGGGATGTGCGAGCGCCAGATGACACCGTGACCCGTTGCAATCATCTCGATGTCGAGCCCGTGAACTGCCTTGAGCGCCGTCTGTGCCTGCTTGGCGTAGAGGAAGAGGATGTTTGCGTAGTACTTCTTCGCCTCGTCGATGACGATCGAGAGATCGTTGTCATCGTCATAGCGTTTGCCGGAGGCGAGATGCTGACCGAACGCATCATTCGAGAAGAGGATCTTTTCCTCGGGGCAGTACGTCACCATGCTGTCCGGCCAGTGGAGCATCGGAGTCGGGACGAATGCGAGGGTGCGCTTGCCGATGGAGAGTGTATCGCCCGCCTTGACCGTCTCGTAGGGCAGTTCCCCGTAGTAGGCACGCAGACCCTTCAGCCCGTTCGGCGCACTCGTGATGACCTTTGCATTCGGCGCGAGGGAGGAGATAAGCGGGACGCCATACGAGTGATCCGGCTCGACGTGGTTCGAGATGATATAGTCGATCCGGGACGGGTCGATGACAGAGGAAATCCGTGAGAGCAGTTCCTCCTCGAAGCCATGCTTGACGGTGTCGATCAGCGTAATCTTTTCGTCGATGATGAGATACGCGTTGTAGGATGAGCCGCGTTGCGTGTCATAGCCATGAAAACTGCGCATGGACCAGTCGATTGCTCCAACCCAGTAGATAGCATCCCGAATTTTGATGGCGTTCATGAAAGGCTCCTTTCAGCGATAGGGTTATTTATAAAAATTATAGGTTCTTACTATAAATACGAACTATATTTATAGATGTATTCTAGCTTAATTCCAAATCTTTTGCAACAGGAATTTCAGTGCACATCTACATATAAAACAGATGGGATGCAGGGGATTTCTTGACAGATGATTTTGCATACGATATAATATTTATAACGAAAGCCACGCGAAACTAGGAAAAAATGACTAGAAAGTGAAGGACTTTAATGCTAGAAAAAATTCTGGTCTTTGACACTGAGACAACGGGTTTTCGCAGCGATGATGAAGTTCTGACCCTCGCCGTTGTAAATGGCAGCGGGGCAACGATGGTGGACGGGATGTATGCGCCTGTGCGCAAGACATCATGGCCGGATGCCGAGAAGATCAATCGCATTTCTCCCGCGATGGTGGCGGACTGTCCGCCGATTCGCACGCAGCAGGCCGAACTTGAGCGGCTGTTCAACGATCCGGACACCCTGCTTGTTGGCTACAATATCGAGTTTGATATCCGCCTTTTGGCGCAGTCGGGCATCCGCATTACGAATCCGAACCGTCATGATGTCATGCTGGCGTTCTCGGAGATGCGCAAGGTTCCGGATGCACGGCGCGGCGGCTACCGCTGGTGGAAGCTGACGGAGTGCGCAGACTACTATCGTTATGACTGGGGTACGACGCAGGCACACGGCGCACTTGCAGATACGCTTGCGACGCTCTATTGCTACCAAAAAATGCAGCAGCCCATATACGAGGAGCAGAGTTTGTTTTAACGCAGAGCAAGGAGAGGAGGGGATGCTGTTATGGCGAAGAGACCATATGGGAGCACTCCGAGTCCCGCAGAATCCATACGGGAGCGTAAGAAACGGGAACTGGAGCGGGGGCTTGCACGCGTGCGGAAAAAGCGTGCCTCCTACCAGCGCAAGATCATCGGTACGGCCATTGTCTTCTTTATTGTTCTCATCATTCTGTGCGCACTTCTGCCTAGCGATGATGTAGCAAATTATGACAGTAAGTGGAACAAGGATGTGAACTCGCGCCAAGAAAGGATTTTGCAGAGCCTGCAGGATAATTTTAAGTAGGTACTTGTCATTTTCTAAAAACCGCGTATTCTATATAGGAACGCGGTTTTTTCATTAAGGAGTTGTTTGCATGAAATTCCAGGAGGTCATCCTCACATTGCAGGAGTTCTGGTCGGGGCAGGGCTGTATCCTTGCACAACCATATGACGTGGAGAAGGGCGCGGGTACGATGAGTCCGTGGACATTCCTGCGCGTACTTGGCCCTGAGCCGTGGAACGTCGCCTATGTGGAGCCGTCGCGCCGCCCGGCAGATGGACGTTACGGGGACAACCCGAACCGTCTCTATCAGCATCACCAGTTCCAGGTCATCATGAAGCCCTCGCCGGACAACATCCAGGAGCTCTACCTTGAGAGCCTTGCGCGGCTCGGGATCCGCGCCGAGGAGCATGACATCCGCTTTGTCGAGGACAACTGGGAGTCACCGACGCTCGGCGCGTGGGGGCTCGGCTGGGAGGTCTGGCTGGACGGCATGGAGATCACGCAGTTCACGTATTTCCAGCAGGTCGGCAGTCACGATGTAAAGCCCGTCTCCGTCGAAATCACCTACGGTCTTGAGCGCCTCGCCATGTATATTCAGGGCGTTGAGAACGTCTATGACATCGCGTGGACGGACGATGTGACCTATGGCGATGTCTTCCATCAGAACGAGTTCGAGCAGTCCACCTATGCGTTCGATCTCTCGGATGAGGCACTGCTCTTTGATCTCTTTGACAAATACGAGGCAGAGGCGGTGCGCGTCATCGGCGCTGGGCATGTGCATCCCGCGCACGACTACGTGTTGAAATGCTCGCATACGTTCAATCTGCTCGATGCGCGCGGCGCGATCAGTGTCTCACAGCGCACGGCATTCATCGGACGCGTGCGCAAGCTCGCGCGGCTCTGCGCGGAGGCGTATCTCGCACAGCGCGAGGCGCTCGGCTATCCGATGCTGAAGAAGGAGGGGAAGGCATGAGTAAGGATCTGCTGCTTGAAATCGGGACGGAGGAAGTTCCGGCACACGTTATGCCACGCATGCTCTCCGACTTGGCGCGATTGGCGGAGGATCTCTTCAAGGAGCACCGTCTTGCCTATGACAGCCTGCGTACGATTGGCACGCCGCGTCGCACGGCACTCCTCGTCACGGGGCTTGCGGAGCGGCAGGAGGATGTCAGCACGGAGACGCGCGGACCCTCGGTCGCCATTGCCTTTGATGCGGAGGGGAATCCGACGAAGGCGGGCGCAGGCTTTGCTCGTGGGCAGGGCATCGATCCCTCCACGCTCATTCAGCGTGACGGCTACGTCTATGCCTCTGTGCACGAAAAGGGGGCTGAGACAGCGCAGCTGCTCACGGAGTTGCTGCCGGAACTCATCCGTACGCTCCCCTTGCCGAACAGCATGCGCTGGGGCGATCTGGACTTCCGCTTCATCCGCCCGATCCGCTGGATCGTTGCGCTCTACGGGACGGAGGTTGTACCGTTTACGCTTGCCAATGTCACGAGCGGGAACACGTCGCGCGGACATCGCACGCTCGCACCGCAGGAGTTTGTCATCGCTGCGCCCGCAGACTATGAGGAAGCGTGTGAAAAGGCATACATCATCGTCGATCCCGAGCGCCGCCGCGCGATGATCTGCGCGCAGATCTCAGAGACGGCAAAGGCGTGCGGCGGGACGGCGGAGATTACGCCCGACCTCCTAGAGGAAGTTCTTTATCTTGTTGAGTACCCGACGGCGCTCAGCGGCACATTCGAGAAGAAATATCTCGCGCTGCCCGCCGAGACGGTCATCACGCCCATGCGTGACCATCAGCGCTACTTCCCCGTCAAGGCGGCGGACGGCAGCCTCCTGCCCGTATTCATCACCGTGCGCAACGGCGGCAGAGAGCATCTGGATGTGGTCGCACACGGCAACGAGCGCGTCCTGCGCGCACGCCTCGCCGATGCCCGGTTCTTCTTTGACGAGGATCGCAAAAAGTCACTTGTGGAGCACCGTGAGAAGCTGAAGACCGTCGTGTTCCAGCAGGGACTCGGCTCGATGTACGAGAAGACCGAGCGTCTGATGGAGCTTGTCACGGTGATTGTCGAGGATCTTGCCCCCGATGCGGCGGCATACGAGGCGATGGAACCGGATGCGCGCCGTGCGGCAGAACTGTCAAAGGCGGATCTCGTGACGGGCATGGTGACGGAGTTCACGGAGCTGCAGGGCATTATGGGGCGCGCGTATGCGCTCCTCGACGGTGAGAAGCCGGAGGTTGCGCGTGCGATTGACGAGCAGTATATGCCGCGCTTTGCGGGGGACGAACTGCCGAAGAGCGATCTCGGCTTCGCGCTCAGCGTTGCGGACAAGATCGACAACATCGTCGGCACGTTCAGCCGCGGAAAGATCCCGACCGGCTCGCAGGATCCCTTTGCCCTGCGCCGTCAGGCGCTCGGGCTTGTGCTCATGCTGATCGAGCACGAGAGCGATCTGCTCCTCGGCGATCTCGTCGAGGAGGCATGCGATCTCTACGACCTCGATGTGTCTCTGTGTCAGAAAATGCAGGTCTATGTCGCAGACTTTATCCGTCTCCGCCTCAAGAACGTGCTCACGGAGCGCGGCGTGCGCTACGATGTGCAGGAGGCGGTGCTCACGGATGTGGACTTTGTTGCAGACGTGCCCGTGCGCGCCGCCTATGTGGAGCGTCTGCTTGCATCGGATGGTGCGGATGCGCTCGTGCAGTCCTTCGTCCGCGTCGGCAATATCGCGCGCATGACAGAGACTGGGGTTGTCGATCCGGCACTCTTTGTGGCTCAGGAGGAGGGAGCACTCCACGCTGCATACGAGCGTGCAGTCGCGGCACGCGCAGAGGGGGCAGACACGCTTCCGGCAGAGCAGGCGCTTGCGGCGGCAATCGATGCGTTCTTTGATGCGGTCATGGTCATGGACAAGGATGAGCGTATCAAGGCGAACCGTCTGAGCCTTCTTAAGACGATTGACAACTATCTGTTGTGGACTGCGGACTACAGCAAGATCGTATTGAACTGACGGCACAAAAAGCAATGGTGGAGTTGTTGCATGATTTCCATAATGAATGACGCGCAACAGTCCACCATTTTTCATTTTGCCCTAGCAAAACACAAAACTTTATGTTATTGTGTAAGTTAAAATGAAATATATTATCATTATGGAGAATCTGTGTTTATGGGGGTGACATTTTGGATGTTACAATGAAGGAGAAATACCTGTCGTGGGGGGCGTCATTCGGGATTCACTTCTGTATCATCGCAGCGGCGGCAGCAATGGGGCTTTTCTCGATGGCGACGGAGACGGAGAAGCGTCCGATCGATGTTGTGATCTACGATGCTTCTGCGCCGGAGAGTGCGCCCGAACCTGCTGCGGCAGAGGCGGCTGCGCCGATGCCGAGCATCGACGATATACCGTTCGAGCCGCCGAAGAAAGAGCAGACGGAACAGCAGCAGGAGCCGCCCAAAGACGCACCGAAGACGAACACGCCCAAGACGAACACGACGAGTACGAGCACAGCACCCACGCAGGGCACAAGTGAGAAGCCGAGCACGGCACCTGCGGAGAATACGGGCACGGGCTCCAGTGAGGGCTCGGGGCGCGATGCGGCGGCGGCACAGCGTCCGAGCGTTCCACCGCAGCTGCTCTCTGGCTCTGCTCCGGTCTATCCGAAGGAGCTGGAGCGCAAGGGGATCACGGGATCGGTCGGACTCGCCATCGTGGTCGGTGCGGACGGCAGCGTGCAGAGCGTCGATGTCACGAGTTCCTCGGGCGAAGCAGAGCTCGATCAGGCGGCGATCACGGCGGCGTACACCTATTACTTCGAGCCGGCACGCAACATCTACGATGAGCCGGTCGCGTGCCGCGTGAATCGGTCGTTCTCGTTCTCGTAGCGCAGGTCAATACGTTTCCGGCACGACATCCTATCGAAGAAAAGGACGATGGATGCGCTTGTAAAAATAGAAAGAGAATCTGTATTCGGATGAGTACAGGTTCTTTTTACGTACCCCTAAAATGAAAATATGAATGGAGAGATATGATGCGCGTGAAGATGTGCGGAATGAAGACGGTTGCGGCGGCGCGTGCGGCAGAGGAAGCGGGCGCGGACTACGTCGGCTTTATCTTTGCCGAAAAGAGCAAACGCTATGTTGCGCCGGAGTCGGCGCAGGAGATTGCGCGGGAACTTCGCTGCATAAAAAAGGTCGGCGTATTTGTCGATGCGTCGATGGATGCGGTGAACGAGATCGCAGCATTCGTCGGTCTCGACTATGTGCAGCTGCATGGGCACGAGACGGCAGATATGGCACAGTGCTCGGAGCGTCCCGTTATCAAGGCGTATCGGTACGGCGATGATTTTGATGCGGATGCGGCGAATGCCTATCCCGCCGAGATCATCCTCGTGGACAGCTACGTTGCGGGGGCGGCGGGCGGCACGGGCACGGCGTTCGGATGGCGGGAGGCGGCACGGGAGATTGCACGCGTCACGAAGCCCGTGCTCATCGCAGGCGGCATTACGGCGGGGAACGTCGGGGAGGCAGCAGCGATCTTTCATCCCTTCGGCATCGATGTGTCGGGCGGGCTCGAGGAGAATGGAGAGAAATCGGAGGCGAAAATTCGCGCGTTTATGGCGGCGGTGCGTACGCGTGATTGACAAAAACGCCGTCCTCCACTAGAATGAGGGAATACGTCGAATCATGACAGTCCGAAGGAGGTGCAGCGTGCGCGATATATTAGCTGAAATCGTAGAAAAAAAGCGCGCAATCGTGGCGGCGGCAAAGAAGGCCGTGCCGCTCGAGCAGCTGAAAGAAAATCTCCCATGTGGGACGTTCCGCATGGCGGAGCACTTCCGATGGCGGGGCTGGGGACTGATCGCTGAGTGCAAATTGCAGTCGCCCGCGAAGGGGCGGCTGACGACAAGTCACAGCGTCACAGAGCTTGCCGACATCTATGCGGCGGCGGGTGCGGCGGTGCTGTCCGTGCACACCGACCCGCATTTCCTCGGGAGCAACGAGGACTTTGCAGCGGTACGCGCGCGTGTGGACACGCCGCTTCTGCGCAAGGATTTCATCATCGACCCCTATCAGGTCTACGAGGCGCGCGCCCTCGGTGCGGACGCCGTGCTGCTGATCGTGCGGATTCTGACGCCTGAGGAGCTCAAGGAACTCCTCTATCTCACATGGAGCCTCGGCATGGATGCGCTCGTAGAGGTGCATGACCGCGCCGATCTCGAAATCGCACAGCAGACGCCCGCAGAGTTCATCGGCATCAACAACCGCAACCTCGTGACCTTTGAGACGAGCGTTCAGACGACGCTCGACCTCCTGCCGTACGCGGATATGAACTGCACGCTCATCAGTGAGAGCGGTATCTTTACACGCGAGGACGCTGTGCGCGTCTACGAGGCGGGCTGCAAGGGCGTGCTCGTGGGCGAGGGACTGGTGAAGTCTGCTGATGTCGGTGCATTTGCGAAGGAACTATCCGAAGTTGGAATAAAGGAGCAATCGATATGAGCAAGAAGGGACGATTCGGCGACTACGGCGGGCAGTATGTGCCGGAGATCGCGATGCCCGCGCTGAATGAGCTGGAAGAGGCATATCTGAAATATCGCGAGGATGAGGATTTCCTCACGGAGTTCCGCAGCTATTTGAGGGACTATGCGGGGCGTCCGACAAATCTCTATTTTGCCGAGCGGCTGACGCAGCACTATGGAAAGGCGAATATCTACCTCAAGCGTGAGGATCTTCTCCACACGGGTGCGCACAAGATCAACAACGCGCTCGGGCAGGCGCTCCTCGCCAAGCGCATGGGCAAGAAGCGCATCGTCGCAGAGACGGGCGCGGGGCAGCACGGCGTTGCAACGGCGACGGTGGCGGCGCTCTTCGGCATGGAGTGCCACATCTTCATGGGCGCGGTCGATGTCGAGCGCCAGCGACTCAACGTGTTCCGCATGCGTCTCCTCGGCGCGACGGTTATCCCCGTATCGAGCGGCACGGGCACGCTCAAAGACGCGACGAGCGAGGCGATCCGCTACTGGGCGACGAATATCACGGACACCTACTACGTCATCGGATCGGTCGTTGGTCCCTATCCCTATCCGGAGATGGTGCGCGACTTCCAGAAGGTCATTGGCGAGGAGATTCGCGCGCAGGCAAAGGAGCGCTTTGACGCCAAACCGAACTATCTCGTTGCGTGCATCGGCGGCGGCAGCAACGCCATGGGGACGTTCTACGATTTCCGCAACGATGCGGATGTGAAGAAGTTCTGTGTCGAGGGCGGCGGACGCGGCGATGCGGACGGCGACAACGCGAAGACCCTCAGCGGCGCCGGTACCCCCGGCATCCTCCACGGCGCATACAGCTACCTGCTCCAGAACGAGGATGGGCAGGTCGTCGAGGCATACAGCATTTCGGCAGGTCTCGACTACCCCGGTGTCGGACCCGAGCACTCCTTCTTCAAGGACGAGGGCATTGTCACCTATGTCTCCGTGACGGACAAGGAAGCGCTCGCCGCATTCCGGCGTCTCTCGCGCATCGAGGGCATCATCCCCGCGCTCGAGAGTTCGCACGCACTCGCCTACCTCGAAAAACTCATGCCCGAGACGAAGGCGGGCGAGAATGTCGTCGTCTGCCTCTCGGGACGCGGCGATAAGGACGTGCAGATGGTCGCAAAGGAACTGGGGGAGGAGATCGCATGAGCAAGCGTCTGGATGAAAAACTCTCGAAGCTCCGCGCCGATGGACGTACGGGGCTGTATATCTATGTGACGGCGGGCTGCCCGAGCGCAGAGGCGACCGTGGACATCGTGTGCCGCGCCGAGGAGGCGGGGGCGGATGTGATCGAACTCGGACTGCCGTTCTCCGATCCGATGGCGGATGGCCCCGTCATTCAGGAGGCGAGCGTCATTGCGCTCAGGCAGGGCATGACAATGAAGAAGGCGCTCGAGGTGGTCAAGGAAATTCGGAAACACTCCGAGATTCCGCTCATCGGCATGGGCTACATCAACATGGTGCAGCACTACGGCTTTGAGAAATTCGTCGAAGATTTCAAGGCGGCAGGCATGGACGGCGTGATCTTCCCCGACGTTCCGCATGAGGAGTCTGCCGATCTGCGCCGCATCTGCGCCGCACATGACTTCACGCTCACGGAGTTCATCACGCCCGGCACGACCGAGGAGCGCATGGCGGAGACCTGCAAGGATGCGAAGGGCTTCATCTACTGTATCTCGAACTACGGTGTTACGGGCGTCAAGGAGATCGACTACTCCATCATCGGCGGCGTCTGCAAGGAGGCGCGCCGCTATACGGATGTACCGCTTGCCATCGGCTTTGGTATCGGTACGCCCGAGGCTGCGGCGCGCGCGGGCAAACAGGCGGACGGCGTCATCGTCGGCAGTGCGGTCGTCAAGCAGATCATCGAGGGCAACATCGACGGCGGCATTCAGCTGATCGCCGATATGCGTGCGGCGCTCGATGCGTAAATGAATGAAAAAGGGGCTATTGCACGAAGTTTTTTTCACGCAATAGCTCCATATCGTTGTGTACCGGAGAAGTTCAAAATTGCTCCGTTCTCCCCCTTGCGCGACGCCCTCAAACATGGTATACTATCCCTTGTCGCGTGAGCGTGTGCGTCTTTCGTGCGCGTTCGATGAGATTAACTCTGCCGCCGACGAGAGCGGCGGCCAAAGACCGAAGAGGAGGTGATTTCGTGAGATTGTACGAAGTCATATTTATTGTGAAGCCGATGGAGGAAGAAGCGACAAACGCCGTCATCGAGAAGTTCACAAAGCTCATTCAGGCAAACGGCGGTAAGATTGAGAAAGAGGACCGCTGGGGCAAGAAGCGCCTTGCCTATGAGATCAAGGACAACACAGAAGGATACTATGTTCTGCTGTACGTCAATGCAGAGCCCGCCTGCGTCGCTGAGTGCGACCGCGTGATGAAGATCACGGACGAGCTTTTGAAGCACATGATCGTCCGTGCGGACGGCGTCGAGGAATAATCGACTGACGGGAATCCATGCAGGAGAGAGAAACCGATGAACAGAGTCATACTGATCGGTCGCCTTGCGCGCGACCCGGATATTCGCTACACCCAGAGTGGTAAGGCGTTCTGCCGCTTCACGATCGCGGTGGATCGCCGCTTTTCGCGGGCAGCACAGCAGGAAGGTCAGCAGACGGCGGACTTCATTCCCGTCACCTGCTGGGAAAAACTTGCCGAGATCTGCGGAAACAATTTGACGAAGGGGCGCCGCGTCGGCGTTGAGGGGCGCATTCAGGTGCGCAGCTACGACGGCAATGACGGACAGCGCAAGTATGCAACGGATGTTGTGGCGGACAATGTGGAGTTTCTCGATTCGAAGAATGCCGGAGGCTCCTCGGGCGGCTATGACGCACCGATGGGACGCAGTGCAGCGCCTGCCGCAGGTGGTGCTGCACCGGATATGATGGGACCCGTAATTCCTGACGACGACATTCCATTCTGAGCGAGTGATGCTCAGTACATCCCGTAATGAGGAGGGACAGAGAAATGATGAAACGAGATCGAGGCCGCAAGCCTCGTCGTAAGGTCTGCTCGTTCTGCGTGGACAAGGTAGATCATATCGACTACAAGGATGCCGCAAAGCTGCGTCGCTTCACGACGGAGCGCGGCAAGATTCTTCCGCGCCGTATTTCCGGCAACTGCGCCAAGCATCAGCGTCAGGTGACGCTTGCGATCAAGCGTGCGCGCAATATTGCGCTTCTTCCGTTCACAGCGGAATAAGGGAGACCATCAGGGGCTGTTGTACGAAGTCGTTTTGACGCGTACAGCAGCCTCTTTTCATATCGACTTGCGAAATAATCAATTCTTCACCTTCCCTTAAATAGTCTCCAACGAGCAAGCGTTACCGTATCAGAAAGAACAATTATTCAAGACAAGGGAGCAAGGAGACTATGACGAACAAAAAATACATCACAGCATTCATGGCTGCCGTATTGGGACTCGGCATCATGGCGGCGTCCCCCGCCGCGCAGGCTGCACCGATCTATCAGCCGCTTGCGTACATTGACGGCGCAACAAATGAGTACAGCTTCCGCATGAAGGAAGAGGATCGCATTCATGATGAAAACGTGCGCAAGATTCGCTTCGAGTTTCAGCGTGACGCCGATCAGACGAAGTATGACCGCGCGATGAAGGAGGAGCAGAAACGCCACGATCAGGCGGTGAAGAAGATCAAACGGGATTATCAAAATCGTACGCCGTGGCGCCGCTGAAGCGTAAAGAGAGATTGTTGTTACGAAGCCGGTTTTGACTTGACCCCCAACCGTTAGATTTGCCAAGTCTAACGGTTGGGGGTTATTGTTATGGAAAATATCATCGCATCGCTATTTTTGCAGTGTCACGACATCAAGCTGTGTACCGTCCGCTGCTTCGGCAGTAATGCGCAGCTGACGCGCATCCGCCTCCAGATAGAGATCGTTGGAGGGTGTTGGATTTGGCCCTGAAACGAGGTCATAGTCTTCGGAGAGAACATCGAAATACTCATTCCCCGCAGGTCCCGCGAGGAGGTAGAGCGTGCCGTTCGTATCTGTCTGTCGTGCGCGCAGCTGTCGGCGGCGGTAGGCGTGGACATGTCCTGAGACGACGAGGTCGATGCCGAGCGTGTCGAATGTGTCCAAGAAGACCCGCCCCACGTCGCTGATACCGTGCTGCGTCTCCTGCTCCGTCTGATATTCGCCGTATGCGAGAATATCCTTGTGCATCAGGACGATCTTCCACGGCGCTGTGCTTTCCGCTGCGTCGCGCATGAGCCAATCCATCTGCGCACGCTTAAGCGCCGCGCCGCGCTCCTCGGCTTCGAGGAACTGTGTATCGAGCACGATGCAGTGCACGATGCCAACGTCAAAGGAGTAGTAGTGTCCGCGAAAATCACGGCTCCCATTGTCGGGCAGGGCAAAGGTCGTGAGATAGCGGACGGGCGGGACGGCCGTCCAGCTCAGCCCGTAGTATTCATGATTGCCGAGCACGGGGACATGGACGTGGCGGGCGAGGGGAGCGTCCGCGTCCTCCATCGCCTCGAAGAACGAGCGCCAATGCCACGCGGACTCGCCGTTGTCCGTGAGGTCACCGACGATGGCGGCAAAGTCCGCATTCGGGTGACGCTGCCATGCCGCATGATAGACCTCTCGCCACACATTGTAGCTTTCGCCGCATTGACTGTCCGAAAAGAGCAGGGCACGCACGGGGTTGTTTTCGGGTATCGGCAGGAGGGGGCACCATTCCGTTGCGCCCTCCGCGTGCGTGATGCGATAGGAACTGCCCTCGGCGACGGGGATCTCCGCACGATAGATGAACACCGATTCACCGTCCATTGCAAGATAGGTATAGGCGGGGCTTAGATGTTCCACCATCCCATGCGCATCCCGCAGTTCGAGATGAACATCTTGGAGCAGCTGCGGACTGTCCCACTGGATCATGCGTGTGCGCGCGGGATGCGCTGTCACGATCTGTCGCAGATGACGGATGCCCTCCGCACCGGCGTGGGCTGAGCGGGACGAAAAGAGACCGCCAAAGCCCATGGTGAAGATGGTGCTCATGGCAGTCTGCAAAAACGAGCGGCGCGTCATTCTTTTTTCTCCATTTCCTGTGTGACAGCTTCGGTACGCATGAGATTCTTTTCGTAGCGGATGGCAGCGAAGATGAGAATGCCTGCACATAGAACGACGATAATGAGGCGCGTATTGTCCTCCTGCTGCATGATGATGTCATGTCCGATGATCGCCTCGATTCCCGTCGAGGGGAATTTGCCGACGAGGGATGCGAGCACGTAGTCGCGCAAGCGAATCGATGAGAGTGCGCCGACGGCGTTCATGACGGCGGAGGGGAGATAGGGCACCATGCGTCCGATCAGCATGATGATGAAGCCCTTGGTTCCGCTGTATTGGTCGACCTTTGCGAGGAAGGGGCTCTTTGCGATCGCCTTTTCCGCCGCCGCGCGGAAGTAGAAGCGCATGAGGACGAATGCAATCGTCACGCCGACGGTCTCTGCGATGCAGGAGAGAATGATGCCGGGCACAATGCCGAAGAGGATGACGTTTGCCGTCGAGAAGATGACGGCGGGTGGGAAGCCAAGCGCATTCGTAAAGAGGGTGAGGAGGAAGGCGAAGACGATCGCCCCCTCGCCGAACGAGCGGATGTACTCCACCGTCGCGGGGATGTCGCCGCTCGCGAGCAGGGCGAAGAGCTCGGGCAGGAACTCCGGCGCAATGAGGTGGATGATGACAAAGAGCAGGATGATCGCAAGCGCCGCGCCGATCTTCAGGACACCCATGCCCATCTGTTGTTTCATGAAAAGACGAACCTCCTAGGTCGTAAGCACCATGGCGAGTGCACCAAGAACGAGTGCAATGCTGAAGCCCTGCATGACGTTTGCAATGCTCTGTCCATAGGTGCGGGAGAAACGCGCGACAATCTTTCGCAGCTCGAACATCAGGAAGGAGAGGCAGAAAAAGATGAGCGATAGATCCCCCTCCGTCCAGCCGTAGGCAAAGATCAGGGAGGTGAGGACGATGCCCGTCTGCTCACCGCGTGAGAAGATACGCTCCTCCTGCTTTGCGTGCTCGCGTGCGTCGATGTCTGCACGCGTCAGAGGAATGCCCATCTCATCGATCTTTTCTTGATCACGGTCAAAAAAGCGGTAGTGGAATCCCATGACACTTCACCTCCATTGATGTCAGGTTGCGATGCGCCGCTGCTGCGCGGGACGTGGGTTCGGCTTTGGCAGATCGGGGCGTTTATTGGGCTTTAGCGCAGGTTTCTCCGGCGGCGGCTGAACGGGCGGATTCGGCGTGCTCGGTGTCGGGTGCGCGGGGCGCGTCATGCCGTTCCTGCGTTGTGTTTCCTCCACGCGCGCACGGATTCGCTCGCGCTGCGCCTCCTGCTCCTCACGTTCGTGCTGTGCAATGCGCAGACGCTCTGTCTGCATCTCCTCGGAGGCGTAGTAGAGTCGTGCCTGCTGTACGATGTCAGGCAGCTGTGCATAGAGATAGCGTCCGGGGCAGGCGGTTGCATTCAGGTCGCGATGTCCCTTCACCGTACCCTGCCACCGTGGGTCAAGCTGATAGACGGTGCAGAGTGAGGCGATGAGACGCGCCGCTGCCGCCGTCTGCGCTTCAGTTGGATCACCCAGCTCAAAATTTCCGGCGAGATTGATGCCGACGGTATGGCGGTTCTCGCCGTAGACATGCGCACCAACCGTGCCGAGCGGACGTCCCTGTTCGATTGTGCCGTCCTTGCGGATGAGGAAGTGGTAGCCGATGCCCGCCCAGCCCTGATTTAAGTGCCATTCATGCACGGTCTCCGCCGAGACATCGTCGTTGTTCGGCATGCCGATATGATGGACGACGATACAGTCCGTTACCAAGCGATTTTCAAGTGCGCCGAACTTCAAATGGGTCTGTCGTACGGCCACGCCCGGCAGCATGGATGGGATGTACCATGATGCCTCCGCTGCGGAGGGGAAGAAGGGGAAGACGGCGGCGCCGATGCCGAGGAGGGCGAGTCGGCGCAGAAATTCTCTACGATTCATGTGGGATCTCCTGATAGGTATACGTTTGGTCACTGAGATGGAGCTCCGTGTCATGAAGGGCGAAAAGGGTCGAGCGATGCCCGACACTGATCATGCTCGCGGCGGGGAGTTCCTGATGCAGCAGTTCATACAATGCGCGTTCACGCGGCTCATCGAGGGCGGATGTCGCCTCGTCGAGGAAAATCCAGTCGGGTCGGATGAGCAATATGCGTGCAAACGCAAGGCGCTGCTGCTCGCCAAGCGAGAGGATGCGGCTCCAATCGTCCACGTCGTCGAGGCGTGCGGCGAAATGATCCATCCCTACGCGTTTTAGAATACGTGCGATTTCCTCGTCAGACGCCGCCGCTGTGCGCGGATAGGAGAGCGCGCGGCGCAGCGAACCGAGGACGAGATAGGGGCGCTGCGGGAGGAAGAGCCTCTTTGCGCCCTGCGGCAGGTTGATCGTGCCGCTGCCGTACGGCCAGATGCCGGCAAGAGCACGCAGCAGCGTGCTCTTGCCCGCGCCCGAGGCACCCGTCACGAGGACATGGCTGCCTGCCGGAAGGGAGAGCGTGCAGGCGGAGAGGAGCACTGTGCCGTCAGGAAGGTCGATGGAGAGCTTTTGCAGCGCGAGCGCCTTGTCGCTGCCCTCGCTGCGTACAATGTCGCTCGTGACGCGTGCGGATTCCTCCATATGCGCCGTGAAGCCCGAGAGTCGCTGGATCACAGCGGCGAGCTCAGCGATGGAGCTGTAGGAATCGACGAAGAAGGAGAGCGCATCCTGCACGCGCCCGAATGCCGAGAGGGTCTGCATGAGTCCGCCGAGCGCCATCTCGCCCGCATAGTAGCGCGGTGCCGCCATGATGAGCGGAAAGATGATCGCGAGCTGACCATAGCCGTTGACGTAGAAGTTCAGCAGCTTTGTGCGGCGCATGAGTCCCCAGTAGTTCTTGATGACGTTTGCGAACCGCTCCTTGAACCCGACGCCCTCCGCCATCTCGCCGCGATAGAACGCAATGCTCTCACTGTTTTCCCGCACGCGCATCATGCTGAAACGGAAGTCCGCCTCGTAGCGCTGCTGGTCGAAGTTCAGACGGATGAGCTTCTTTCCGACGACGTGAACGAAGTATGTGCCGAGTCCCGAGTAGAGGAGGGACAGCCAGAACATATAGCCATAGACGGTGAACTCTGTGCCGCCGATGGGGACGGTGATGACGCCCGAGAGATTCCAGAGCACCACGGCGAATGCGCCGAGCGTCGTGAGCTGCTTGAGAATGCCGACGAGCAGGGTCAGCGTCAGGGAGACAAATTGGTTGATGTCCTCGCTGATTCGCTGGTCGGGGTTGTCCGTATCGCTGCGCAGCACCTGCAGACGGTAGTAGACCTGCCCGCGCATCCAACGCGAGAGATACTGCTCCGTCATCCATGTACGCCAGTTGATCGTAAGCATTTGACGGAGATAGACGGCATAGACGGCGATCACGATGTAGAGAAACGCGAGTCCTGTAAACTTGCCGATGAGCGGCCAAAATGAATCCCAATCATATGCCTGCAGGGCGTCGTAGAAAACGCGGTACCAGTCGTTGATCTGCACGAGCAGATAGACCATGATGAGATTGAGCGCAATGACAGAGGCGAGTAGACCGCGCGCCTTCCACTTTTCGGGTGAACTCCAATATCCTTTGAACAGCTGCCAGAAGCCGCGTGCGAGAGGGAACTTCAAACCATATCCTCCTTTGATGAGATAGCGGCTTTATTATAGTATTTTTTCACAAGGTCTGCAAGGTATCCGCGTCAAGTGAAAGATTATAATGATATTTGTTATCGTTGACGTAGGCGCAAATATGTAGTAGAATGATGTCGATTATTATGGGGTGGCGTATGCCATCAGATTCTACAGGGGAAGGAACGGTTACACGATGGATTTTATTGCACAGGGGATAGAGTTTTTCAGGCAGGGCGGCATTGTCATGTACTTCCTGCTTGCGGCATCGATCTTTGTCGTCTTTATCGGTATTGAGCGTGCGTTCTATTTTGCACGTGCAGATGCGGGACGGGCATTTGCGCATGAATTCATGCTGCACGTTGCCAACGGGCGCTTTGAGGAGGCCGTACGGTTGACCGAGACAAAGCGCGGATCGATTGCTGATATTCTGTTCAGTGCAATCTCGAAGAACAGCAAGAATTCGCGCAAGATGTCCTCCTACATGGAGATTCAGTCCGGCATTGCGCTCTCGAAGCTGCGCAACCGCATGTACTATCTGAGCGTCATTGTCACAATGGCGCCGCTGCTCGGACTGCTCGGCACGATCAGCGGCATGATCTCGACCTTCAGCGTGTTCAACATCGAGGCAGGCGAGCCGAGTGCCATCACGGGCGGTGTTGGCGAGGCTCTGATTGCAACGGCGATGGGTCTGTGCGTTGCCATTATCGCACTTGCCGTGCACGCGTATTTCTCGCAGCGCATTGAGAACATCGTTACGGATATGGAGATGTGCTTCTCCGCTGCCGAGAACAGCCGCATCGAGCTGGCGCGTGCGGCAGGCGTCAAGGGCGTGATCGAGACTTCTCTGCATACGGGAGAAACAGCGGAAGGTGATGAGGCATGAGGCTGCGCGACAGAAGGGCGTTTGAAAAGCCCGAGGTCATGATTATCCCCATGATCGACATCATGTTCTTCCTGCTCGTCTTCTTTATCATGAGTACGCTCTACATGGTGAACCTAAAGACGGTGGATGTGAATCTGCCGAAGGCGCAGACGGCGCAGACGCAGCTGAACGTGACCTATCTTGTCACCATCCGTCAGGACGGCTCGCTCTGGCTCGAGGATCAGCAGATCGACGAGGCAACCCTCCTGCGCCGTGCGCGTGCGGAGAGTCAGAAGAATCCGCGCTTTGCCGTCGTTGTGCGTGCGGATGGGGACATCAACTACAGCGGCGTCATGGAGCTGCTGGACAAGTTCCGCAAGGAAGGGATCACCAGATTCGGGCTTGCGGCACAGTGAATAGGGGATAAAAGAACGGAGTCCGTCGGGCTCCGTTCTTTGCGTTACGGGGATATTTCGATTGTCGGCTGCGATTCCAACCGCACTTCGAAGGTGCGCGGCCACGGGTAGTACGCCATGATATTGCTCCGCACAAGGCGCATCTGCACAGCGCCCTGCCGAAACGGTGCGCGACATGCGGCGGTACTCTCATAGCTTCGTATACGGCGGTTCAGATCGTTTACGAGGAGATCATTTGCAAAGCGCCAGTTACGCGTGAGGTCGAGATCGGCCGTGTTCCGATAGCCCGCAATGCGGAGCGTATTGTTGACGCGGTCGATCGTTTCCTTGAGATAGAACGCATCCTCTGCAATGCGCCCCGTGAGGAAGGCGAGATTTGCATACGTGTACGTCTCCCGCTCCTCGTTACTCGCTGCGCGCTGCATGGCACAGTGATAGAGCAGAGCCTCCGATAGTGCCGTGCCGATCGCGTTGCTCGCGGTATTCCAACCCGCGTATGCCGTGAGGGCATTCACGGGGACATTCTTTTCGATCAGGATGGGCAGCAGCGTCTCCTCCGCGTGGAAGTGACGCGAGAGATCGACGAGCGCGACGGGTGTTCCTGCTGCCAGCATAGCCTTGATGGCGGCTGCGGCGGAGGCGCGTGTGCCGAGCGTATCTGCGCTGCTGTCACCGGCAGAGATAAAGAGCGTCAGATCGCTGTCCTCGCCGTTCTCTGCAAGGGAAGCGCCGAGCATGGTGATCTTCTCGCGCGCCGTCACATCGTTCGACACCGCCATAAAGGGAAAGACTGCGCCGTCCATGTCTGCACCCGCATAGCGCAGCGAAACGCGCGGCAACTCTCCTCCTGCGGCGCGCAGCTTATCCACCGCGATCCGTGTGAGCATGGAGAGCGCAATCTCATCCGCGCCGTGCACAATCATCGCCCGTTCGGGGGCGATATTTTTTTGCGTGAGCAGGGCAGACAGCTCCGCTTTTTTCAGATTGCCGACCGAATATTCCTCACCGTCGTCCTGTCCAAGGACGAGGCGCGTGAGCACGCCCTCCTCCGTGAGGTCAATGAGCATGGCGGCAAGCGCCGTGCTCTCCTCGAAGTGGGCGAGGTATTTTTGCAGATCGTCATCGGGGAACGCACCGCGCAGCCGCTCCATCTCCGCCGCATCGACGGGCAACCCCTCGCCCGCGCGCCCGAGGAGACGCGCATAGGAGAGGAGCGCACGCCGCTCACGCCAGCCCTCGATCCCGTCCTGTGGAATCGCACGCGGCAGGATGTAAAACGCGTGCAGCAATACGTTCGGGTGCGACGCGTGCAGTGCACGCAGATATGCGGCGAGTGCAGCGATGTCGTCCGCCGAGATGTGCGCCTCGCGTGCGGCGAGCAGTCCGCCCGAGAGCAGCTGATCGATCGAGAGAATGACGGCGTCCGCTTCAGCCATGTTCTCCGCAAGCCAGCGGCGCATCGCATGTGTATCGCCCGCCATGGAATAGTAGTCCATATACTCCGTCGGCGGCGTCACAATCTCCCGTCCGATGATTTTGCCGCCGTTTACGACGAACTCCCTGCACGGCGGGCGTGAGTCGAGCGGTACAAGCAGAATCGGACGCTGCGTTGCGGTGTTTTTCGCAGCAGTAGACAGCGTACGCCACTCGCCCGCAGGCGTCGGATGGAATACGAAGTGAAAGAGGAGGAGGGAGAGCGCGAGAAAGACAGTGGTAAAACCCAAATTTTGTTTCATGCGCCGCCCCTCCTCCTTTGATATGTTTAATCAGCAGTATTTTACTGTATTCTGTCATGCTCTGCAATCGAATCCGTCGAAAAGGTGCAGGGAAAATTGCACGGTTGAAATGCAAATGCAAATTGTGGTAAAATAGGAAAGCCTATGGTAAGTAGCGGGAGGAATACGATGCGGATCATTACGGGCAGTGCGCGCGGCGTACGTCTCAAGACCCCTGCGGGGGAGGGGACGCGTCCGACGGCTGACCGCACGCGTGAGGCGCTCTTCAGTATGCTGGGGGCGCGGGTGTATGATGCGCGTGTGCTTGATCTCTTTGCGGGGACGGGGGCTCTTGCGCTTGAGGCTCTTTCGCGCGGCGCGGCTCATGCGGTGCTTGTGGATCGCATGACACATGCAATTCTCGCGGAGAATGCGCAGCGGACGAAGCTGACGGCGTGCGCGGAGATGCGGCGTGGCGATGTCTACGGGCAGATTGCCGTACTCGCCGAGGAGGGACGCACGTTTGACCTCATCTTTGCCGATCCGCCGTATGCGTGCGGGGATAATGCCCGCATGCTCGCTGCGGTGGATGCGGCGGCTCTGCTTGTCGCGGACGGATTGCTCGTGCTTGAGCAGGGGGCGGGAGAGGCGATCATCGAGCACAGCGGCAGGTTTTCTCTCGTGCGTGAGCGACGCTACGGCGCAGCACGCATCTGTTTTTATACGCAGGAGGTGCAGGAATGAGACGCGCGGTGTTTGCGGGCAGCTTTGATCCCGTGACGACGGGGCACATCGATATTGTGGAGCGTGCGGCAGCGATGTTCGACGAGCTCATTGTCTGCATTTTTCACAATGTGCAGAAGGAGGGCTGCTTTCCTCTGGATGATCGCATTCAATTCCTGCGAGAGGCGACGGCACATGTGCCGAATGTACGCGTGGATGTGTTCTCTGGGCTCCTGACGGACTATATGAAGCGAGAGAACGCGCGCGTGGTGGTGCGCGGGCTGCGCTCGGTGAAGGATTTTGAGTACGAGGAGAATCACGCGTCGATGGTGCGCCACCTCATGCCCGAGAGCGATACGATTTTTCTGCTGACGCGCCCCGATTTGACGTTTGTCAGTTCCTCGGGGGTGCGTGAGCTGATTCGCTTCCGCGGACCGGTGCAGGGGATTGTGCCGCCGTCGGTGGAGCGTGCGATATTGAAACTGTATGGAAAGCCCCTGCGGGGATAAGGCGCTGGCGGAGGCGCAGGAAAAGGAGATAGATTTATGGCAGTAGTTGATACGCTGAAAAAGCTCGAAGATCTGGTTGCGGACGCATCGCACCTCCCCTTCAGCGACAAGGCTCTTGTGAATGATGATGAGATTGTGCATCTCGTGGAGGAGCTGCGCATGGATCTCCCGAAGGAGCTGAACCGCGCGAAGGAGATTATGGATGAGCAGGCGAGCATCATTGCCCGCGCACAGGAAGAGGCAAAGGAGATTGTCAGCAGTGCTGAGGCACGCGCCAATCAGATGCTCGAGGACAGCGAGATCGTTATTCAGGCGAAGGAGCGTGCACGTGCGATCATGCAGCAGACGCAGGATCAGGCGCGTGAGATCATGGAGCAGGCACAGACGAATGCATCGCGTCTTCAGAGCGATGCCGATGCCTACGCAAATCAGGTGTTTGAGCAGCTGATCGCCCATGTCGGCAGCACGTTCAAGGGGGTGCAGCAGGCGGAGATGGGGCTGAATCAGGCGATGAATGTGCTGCGTACGGCAAAGGCGCAGATGAATGCGCCGCAGGATGAGGTGTCAGAACTCTGAAAACCCTCCTTGACAATGCCGAAAACCGCCGCTATAATGTGAAAGGTCATGCGTCATGATGAAGCTGGATGTTGCTGAGGGGACATTTCCCCCCGGGGAGAGCCGCACATTCTCGTTTGTAGTAACGCCGGAGTCCCTTGATTCGGGAGGCGGTGGGCAGCATTTCCGTACGGAGGTTCGTGTGAACGGTACGGTGATGAATACGGGAGATTCTCTGCGTGTTGCGGGCACTGTCCGTACATCCAAACAATTCATCTGTGACCGCTGCCTCGCGGAGGGGGAGCGGGAGATCGCGCTTGATTTTTCTGAGGACTATGCGAAGACTCCGGGAGACACGGATGAGGCTGTACTCTATGATGGCGATGCTATCATTCTGGATGATCTCGTGCGTGATACCCTCCTTGTGGCTGAGCCGCTGCGTGAGCTGTGTAAGTCTGATTGCAAGGGGCTCTGTCCGATCTGCGGGCAGAACCTGAACGAGGGGCAGTGCGACTGTGATACATTCGTACCGGATCCCCGACTGGCGGCTTTAGAAAGCCTACTCCAAAACGATTAAGGAGGTGTATCCAAAGTGGCAGTACCAAAGAGAAAGACATCGAAAGCACGTCGTGATCGTCGTCGTGCAAACTGGAAGCTCGAAGCGCCGCACTATGTATCGTGCCCGCAGTGTCATGAGCCGAAGCTCCCGCACCACGTGTGCATGGAATGTGGCTATTATGACGGAAAACCTGTGGCCGAGGCGGCTGAATGAGAACTATGCGGAGCTGTTGCAAGAAGTCGGTTTGACTTTTTGCGGCGGCTCTTTTATTTTTAATCAATTCCTCTTGCAAAAAAAATTAGTACCTAGTATAATGCATTCATGTTGATAGCAGCAGGTGCTAAAAATAACGAATTTATGAATGTGGAAGCCTGCGCATAAGTTCGGTGAGAGGAGTGGCGTGATGACGGAGAAGAAGCGGCGGCGGCAGGAGTCGCTCGTCCAGGCAGTGCGGAAGGAACCGTTCCTGACGGATGAGGCTCTTGCGAAAAAACTTGCCGTGAGCGTGCAGACGGTACGGCTCGACCGCACGGAGCTGGGTATCCCAGAGCTGCGCGCCCGCGTGCGCACGCTCGCGGAGAACGCACGCGGGAAGGTACGCGCCATTCCTCACACGGAGGTGATCGGCGATCTTCTTTCGCTTGAGCTGGGCATTCGGGGAACATCAGCACTCAGGGTTACGGATGATATGATTTTTGCTGATGCGGAGATTGCACGCGGGACGGCGCTCTTTTCCCAGGCCAACTCCCTCGCGCTCGCCATCATCGATGCGCCTGTCGCGATGACGGGCGTCGCCAACGTGAAATACAAGATGCCGATCAAGAAGGGCGATACGGTCATCGCACATGCGGAGATCGTAAAGGTGCGCGGCAATAAGATTTTCGTCTGGGTCAAGACCTATCGAGAAGATAAAGAGGTCTTTCGCGCAAAGTTTATCGTGGTGTCCCTCGAACGGTGATGAGGAAGCGGCAGGGGAGAAGGGAGTGCAGGATGCGTATAGCGGTCGACGCGATGGGCGGAGATTTCGCACCAAAGGAAATTGTGCGCGGTGCGGTGGAAGCAGCGAAGAAGTACGACTGTGAGATCGTACTGATCGGTGATGAGGGGCAGATTCGGGCAGAGCTTCATGGAGCGGATCCTGCGGCGCTGCGCATCTCTATCGTGCATGCCTCCGAGGTGATCGGGATGAATGAGCACCCTGCAGAGGCGGTACGGTCGAAGAAGGACTCCTCTGTCGTGGTCGCGACGCGCCTCGTGAAGGAGGGCAGCTGTGACGCGGTTTTTTCCGCAGGCTCGACGGGCGCGGCGGTTGCGGCGGCGCAGCTGATTCTGCACCGCATTCGCGGCGTTGGGCGTCCCGCGATTGCGACGCCGATGCCGACGCCGGACGGTGTGACGCTCATGCTCGACTCGGGGGCGAATGTGGACTCCAGACCGGAGCATCTCGTGCAGAGTGCTGTCATGGGCTCGCTCTACGCGCAGTATGTCTTTGGCATTGCGCAGCCGCGTGTCGGACTCCTCAACATCGGCGAGGAGGAGACGAAGGGGAACGAGCAGGCGAAGGAGACCTATCCTCTGCTCAGGGATGAGCCGAACATCCATTTTATGGGCAATGCCGAGGGACGTGATGTGCCCAAAGGAAATTTTGATGTTGTGATTTGTGATGGATTTGTCGGCAATGTTGTGCTAAAATTTGCAGAGGGGCTCGCGAAAACAATTCTTGGGCTCATCCAGGAGGAGATACGCGGTGCGGGACTGATGGCAAAGCTCGGCGCGTTGCTCCTCATGCCGACGCTCCGGCGCCTCGGCAAGCGGCTCGATGTGAGGGAGTACGGCGGGGCACCGCTCCTCGGCGTGAATGGCTGCTGCGTGATCGGTCATGGCTCGTCAGATGCCAAGTCCGTCGCCAGTGCGATCGGTGTGACCGTGGATTATGTGAACGGCAAGGTGCTGGATCAGATCCGTGATGCTCTGGCAAAGGAGGGGGAGAGGGGTCGTGCCTAAAATCAGTGCGGGCATCCTCGGAACGGGCTACTATGTCCCCGAGCGGGTGCTGACGAATTTTGATCTCGAGAAGATGGTTCAGACGAATGATGCGTGGATTGTCGAACGCACGGGCATTCACGAGCGTCGCATTGCCGCAGAGGGGGAGCCGGTCTCCGTGCTCGCACAGCGCGCGGCGGAGATGGCGCTTGCCGATGCGGGCGTCGAGGCGGCAGATCTGGATCTCATCATCATGGCAACACTCACGTCTGACCGCATTATTCCGGCGACGTCGTGCGTACTTCAAGACCGTCTCGGCGCGAAGAAGGCGGCGGCGTTCGATCTCTCGGCGGCGTGCTCGGGTTTCGTCTATGCCTCCTCCATCGCAACGCAGTTCATCGAGAGTGGTGTCTATCGCCACGTTCTTGTCATCGGCGGCGAGACGCTGTCGAAGATTGTGGACTGGCAGGATCGCAATACCTGTATTCTCTTTGGCGATGGTGCAGGGGCTGCGGTGTTTGGGGCGGTTGAGGACGGCTACGGCGTGCGTTCCTTTGACCTTGGCAGTGACGGCTCAGGCGGTGATGCGCTCGACATTCCCTCGAGCGGCAGCCTTTGTCCCGTGACCCCCGAGACGATTGCACAGCGACTCAACTTCGTCCACATGGACGGCAAGGCGGTGTTCCGCTTTGCAACAAAGGTAATGGGGCGGACGGTAGAGACTTCTCTCGAACGCGCGGGAATGCGGCGGGAGGATCTGGACTATCTTGTCCCACATCAGGCGAATATCCGTATTATCCAGGCGGCTGCCAAGCGACTTGCGATGCCGATGGATAAAGTTATTATAAATATTCATCGTTACGGCAATATGTCTGCCGCATCCATCCCTGTCGCCCTCGCGGAGGCGGCGCACGCGCAGCAGTTCAAAAAGGGAGACAACATTGCCCTTGCAGGTTTCGGCGCGGGACTTACATGGGCATCGTGTATTATGAAATGGGCGAAGGAGGAAAACGGTTAATGTTTGAGAACAATCCGGTTTGTCGGATGCTTGGCATCAAGTATCCAATCTTCCAGGGTGGCATGGCATGGATCGGCACGGCCGAGCTTGCCTCTGCCGTCTCCAATGCCGGGGGGCTCGGGCTGATCGGTGCCGGACATATGCCGCCCGACGCACTCAGGAATGAGATTCATAAGGTCAAGGGCTGGACGGACAAGCCTTTCGGCGTGAATGTCATGCTCATGAGTCCCTTTGTGAAGGAAGTCATGCAGGTTGTGCTTGAGGAGCGCGTTCCCGTGATCACGACGGGCGCGGGCAATCCCGGCGAGTATGTGCCGGCACTCAAGGGGATCGGCTCGAAGGTCATCCCTGTGGTGGCGTCGGTTGCTCTTGCACGCCGTCTTGTGCGCACGGGCGTGGATGCCGTGATCGCTGAGGGTACGGAGTCCGGCGGTCACATCGGCGAGATTACGACGATGGCGCTGCTCCCGCAGGTGGTGGACGCGGTGGATGTGCCTGTCATCGGTGCGGGCGGCATTGGCGATTCGCGCGGCATGGCGGCGGCGTTTGCGCTTGGTGCACAGGCGATCCAGATGGGGTCGCGCTTCGTTCTGAGTGAGGAGTGCATTGCACATCCGAACTACAAGAATGCTGTGCTCAAGGCAAAGGATCGCTCGACGGTTGTCACGGGGCGTTCGCTCGGACATCCCGCGCGTGTTCTGCAAAATAAACTCTCCCGTAAGTATGAGGAGATGGAGGCGGCAGGTGCCTCGCACGAGGAACTTGAGCAGCTCGGTGTCGGCAGCCTGCACCGTGCGACGCATGAGGGCGATGTTGACAACGGATCTGTCATGATTGGCGAGATCTCCGGCATGCTTTCGGATATCAAGCCTGTTCGTGAGATTATTGAGGACATTGTAAGCGGTCTTCCGGGCACGCTCGACGCTGCACGCAAGACCTGTGAGTGAGGTGCAGGGCTATGGGAAAACTCGCATTTTTGTTCCCCGGACAGGGGGCACAGGTTGTTGGCATGGGGAAGGACTTCTTCGACGCCTATGATCTTGCAAAGAAGCGCTTTGCCGAGGCGGATGATGCACTCGGGTACTCGATCAGCAAGCTCTGCTTCGAGGGACCTGCCGACCGGCTGCAGCTGACGGAGCATACACAGCCCGCCATCCTCACGGTGGCGGTGATTGCCTCCGAGCTCCTGCGTGCAGAGGGCATCGAGCCCGAGATTGCAGCGGGGCACAGCCTTGGTGAGTACGCAGCACTCGTTGCAGCGGGCGTGCTCTCGTTCCAGGATGCTGTCCTTCTCGTACATAAGCGTGGCGCCTATATGCAGGAAGCTGTTCCCGTAGGCGAGGGGGCGATGGCTGCGGTCATCGGACTCGACGATGAGACGATTATCTCTGTCTGTGCCGAGGCAAGTGCGGCAGGTGCCGTGCAGGCAGTCAACTTCAACTGCCCCGGACAGACGGTCATCGCGGGCACGGCAAAGGGCGTGGAGACAGCTGTGCAGATGCTGCAGGAAAAGGGCGCGAAGAAGGCGGTGATCCTGCCTGTCTCCGCACCGTTCCATTCGACGCTGATGGCGCCCGCCGCAAAGAAGCTTGCGGCAGAGCTGGACAAGGTCACGCTGCACGATGCAGCATTCCCCGTGGTCTCGAACTATACGGGCGGACTCCAGCAGAGTGCTGCGGAGATCAAGGCGAACCTCGTCGCTCAGGCAGATCATCCCGTGCGCTGGATTGCGTGTGTCAATACGATGCGTGACTTCGGTGCGGATACCTACGTCGAGTGTGGTCCCGGCAAGACGCTCGCGGGCTTCAACAAGCGTATCGACAAGGCGCTGAAGAGCCTGAACGTCGAGAATGTGGAATCCCTGCAAAAAACACTTGACACACTAAAGAAGTAATGATTAAATGAATTCG
>CAUVMF010000010.1:0-29175 GCA_963552975.1 uncultured Selenomonas sp. | reverse complement strand
CACAACTATGTGACGGACATCAAGAACATGCAGATCCGCACGGGGCTGCACATCCTCGGACGTGCGCCCGAGGGAGAGCGCCTTATCGATTTCGTGTGCGCCCTTGTTCGCATGGAGCACGGCGGGGAGGCCTCGCTCGTACGCCTCATCGCTGCGCAGGCAGGCTATGACTATGAGGAGCTGCTGACGCACAGCGCGCGCATGACAGCGGATGGGATGACCTACGGCAGGAAGCTGGATGCAGTCGAATCGGAGCTACGGGCGATCATTGCCTTTCTCGCAGAGCATGATTATACGCCGGAGGCTGCGGAGGCGGCGCTGGCGCTGCCCATCATCGCTGCGGCTTCTGCGGAGGCTCGCGCATCCTTTTCCCAGGCGCTGCATGAGATTGTGGAGGATATGGTGCCGCGTCTGCGCCGTACAGAGGGGGAGATTACGGAGACGCTGCGTGCGCTCACAGGCAGATACATCGAGCCAAGCCCCGCCGGCGCACCGACGACAAACGGCGTGGATGTGCTGCCGACGGGGCGGAACTTCTACGGCCTCGATCCGCGCTGCATGCCGACACCTGCCGCATGGGAGTACGGAAAACAGCTCGGTGACGCCCTCATCGAGCAGTACATCAGCGACGAGGGGCGTTATCCTGAGGCGGTCGGCATTGTATTCTGGGCGGGCTCGAATATGCGCAGTCACGGGCAGTGCATCGCAGAGCTCTTCTATCTCATGGGGGTGCGTCCCATATGGCTGCGTCCCTCGCAGCGCGTGTGTGCACTTGAGGTGATTCCCCTCGCAGATCTGAAACGCCCGCGCATCGACGTGACCGCGCGCATCAGCGGATTGTTCCGCGATGCCGTCCCCAACGCCGTGCATTGGGTGGATGAGGCGGTGCGCATGGTGCGTGACCTCGATGAGAGCGATGCGGAGAACTATGTGCGCAAGCACGTCCTCTCTGATACCGCATGGCTCGAGGAGCAGGGGGAGGTACGGGAGAGTGCATGGGAGCGTGCCTCCGTTCGCATCTTCGGTGATCCTCCGGGGGCGTATGGTGCGGGCATCGGTGACCTGCTCGAGTCAAAGGCGTGGGAGACCCTCGACGATCTTGCTGCGGTTTATACGCGATTCTCGGGAACCGCATACGGCGGTGATGGGTTCGCCCGTGGTTATGATCCCGAGGTGTTTCAGCGCCGTATGGCGGGGCTGGATGTCACCGTCAAGAACGAGGACACGCGCGAGACGCATATGTTCAGCTCGGATGACTACAACGCATACCACGGCGGCATGATTGCGACCGTGCGGGCGCTGACGGGCAAGGCGCCGCGCTCCTACACGGGCGATTCGAGCGATCGTCAGCGCATTGTCCTGCGCAGTGTGGAGGAGGAAGCTGCGCGGCTCTTTCGCGGGGAGGCGATGAATCCGAAGTTCATCGAGGGCATGAAAGCACATGGCTACAAGGGCGCCTCCGACCTCGCAAACTATCTCGCGCACAGCTATCAATGGGATGCGACAAGCGCCGTGATGAAGGACTGGATGTACGAGGGCTACGCGCGAAAGTATGTGCTGGATGCGGGCATGCAGGCGTGGATGCAGGATGTCAATCCGTGGGCGCTTCACCGCATGGCGGAGACCCTGCTCGAAGCGCAGCAGCGCGGCCTGTGGAATGCATCTGAGGGAACACTTGCGGAGCTGCGCAGTCTTTATCTCTCCATCGAGGGAGATCTTGAAGAGCGTGCGGAGGGCGTAGTGTGAACAGATTCAAGAAACGGCGCAAGACAGCTTCAAGCAGTCGCGCCGCGCGTTTCTTGTTGCCGTGAAATGAGGAGAGCTTATGAAAAAAATTGCGTTCTACGGCAAGGGCGGCATCGGCAAGTCCACGACTGCCGCGAATGTGTCCGCCGCATTCTCGCGCATGGGGCGGCGCGTCTGTCAGATCGGCTGCGATCCAAAGAATGACTCGACGCGTCTCCTGCTCGGGCGCATTGCTCCATCCACGATCCTCGATCTGGAGCGGGAGAAAAAGGGGGCAGCGCTGACGCTCGCAGATCTCGTGCACGAGGGCTGGAATGGTGTGCGCTGCATTGAGGCCGGAGGACCGGATCCCGGTGTTGGCTGTGCAGGGCGCGGGATTATCGTGGCACTTGAACGGCTCAAGGCGCTGCATGCGTTTGACAATTTGGATGTTGTGCTCTATGATGTCCTCGGTGATGTGGTCTGCGGAGGCTTTGCCGTTCCGATCCGCGAGGGCTATGCCGAGGAGATCTACATTGTCTCCTCGGGGGAGCTCATGTCGCTCTATGCGGCGAACAATATTGCAAAGGGGGTACAGCGCTTTGCAGCGCGCGGTGCGGTGAAACTCGGCGGCATCATCGGCAACGGCAGGGATGTCCTGCGCGAAAAGGAGCTGCTCGAGGCGTTTGCTGCGCGCATCGGCACGCAGCTCATCACCTACATCCCGCGGTCACGCGCTGTGCACGAGGCGGAGATTCATCGGCAGACACTCATCGCCTACGCGCCGGAGTCGGAACAGGCGCAGCACTATGTCGCGCTCGCAGAGGCGATCGATACGAACGCGATGCTGACGGTGCCGACACCGATGGAGTTCGAGGAGCTTGAGGACATGGTGGAGCGCTATGGGGATTGAGGTGAGGCGCGTCGGCGTCCGCAGGACGAACTGCAGCTGTAGCATGCCGGGCGTCTGGCGTGCGCTGTCCTTTGTGCGCGGTGCACTCGTTGTCTTTCACAGCCCGCGCCCGTGCGCGCATATTGCGCACGGCATGGATGTGAGCAGCTTCCATCGCCTGACGGCAGCGCGGACATCCGTGCGGCTTTCGCCCGTGCCGCTCCTGACGAGCGGGCTCGGGGAGAGCGAGGCGATCTTCGGCGGCGAGGATCGGCTGCGCGAGTGCATCCGCTTTGCTGTGGACAAATACCGCCCGCAGGCTGTATTCATCGCGAACTCCTGCGTCAGCGGCGTGATCGGTGATGATACGAAGGCGATTGCAGAGGAGATGGAGGCGGAGCTCGGGATTCCTGTCATGGCGGTGTCGGCGCATGGCTTCCTCGATGGGGAGTACTATGCGGGCTATCTCGATGCCGCGCGTGCACTCGTGGACCGCTTTATGCACCCTGCAGAGCGAAAGGTGGGAACCGTTGCTCTCCTCGGCGACTGCGGGGGCATGCATGGAGAATATGTGAAGGAACTGCGGCGGCTGCTCGCCCTGCTCAATCTGCGCGTGACGGGACAGTTCCCATCCTACCTCGCGCTTGATGAACTGCAGGTGATACCGGAGGCGGAGCTTATCATCCTGCTCGGGAGACGTATGGACGATGAGAAACAGGCACAACTTGTAGAGTTGGCGGAGCATATGCGCGATCGCTTTGGCACGCCGTATCTCGCTGATGTCTATGCCGTCGGCGCGGAGGAGACGAAGGTCTGGTTGCGCCGTGTTGGAGAGCTTTGCGGGCGCGCGGAAGAGGCGGAGCGTGCGATTGCATCGGAGGAGGATTCCTTTGCTGTTGCAGCAGAAAAGGCTCGTACCGATCTCGCAGGTCGCAGCTGTGCACTGGCAATCGGGCGTGATCTCAGTTGGTTTCAGCCGGAGATTATCCTGCGCCTTCTCGGCAAGGCGGGCGTCCTTTTGAACGGCGTCGTCCTGCTCGACTGTTTCCTGCCCGAGCGGCGTGCTGTAATGGAGGAGGAAGTGCGCCGCCTTACGGATGCCCCCATCCTTTACGAGGGGGCTGATGGCGCGGACGACCTGCTGCATGCGGCAGACTTTGTCCTCACAACGCATGAGCTCGTCGATGCAAAGCTGCGGCAGCTCTTTCTCGCGCTCATGCCCTCGGTCGGCTGGTCGATGGAGCGGCGGCTGCTCGATGATATGCGGCAGATCCTGCACCGCCATGAGAGCAGGGGAGGGCTGATCTATGGGTGAGCGGGAAAAATCCTTCGACGATGTCTGTATGTATACCGATACCTGTGCGCTTGCAGGCGCGTCGGCGTTCTTTGCGGGGATCAGAGATGCCGTCATCGTGGTCAACGGCCCTCTCTGGTGCTATTACTTTGCCATGCGGCATATTGAGCACAGTCAGAGCACAATCTCTCATCGTATGATCTGCACGCAGCTCGACAACGACGCGATTGTATTCGGTGCGGAGGAGTATCTGCAGGAGGCTCTTTCCCCGTATGTGGAGCAGCCGCCCCCGCTGCTAGCGATTGTCAGCAGCTGCGCGGCGGGGCTCATCGGCGACGACATTGAGGCGATTGCGCGTGGGGCAGGGCTCTCTTGTCCCGTTGTTGCGCTTGACAGCAGCGGGCTTGCCGGAAGTTTTGCAGACGGCTGGGACAAGGCGGCACGCGCGGCATTACAGACGCTGAGCGCGGAGCAATGTGAAGTACAGGCACATGCGGTCAATCTGATTGGGATGACAGATGCCTACTACAACGGCGGGAACGATGCGCGTGAGCTCGTGCATCTGCTTGAGACGGCAGGCTATGTGGTGAACGCCGTCTTTGGCAACGATATGACCGCTGCGGCAATTCCGCATCTGACACAGGCGGCACTGAACATCGTTGTGCACGGAGAACTGGGACGCGGCAGTGCGCAGGTGCTCGAAGAACTGTACGGAATGCCCTATATCGCGCCGCTCCCGCCCTATGGACGCGCGGGCACACGACGCTGGATGCGGGAGATCGCGCGTGCACTGCCGCCGCAGCACGGCGATGCAGCGGAGACAGAGATTGACCGCGTGACACGCGAGGATTTCCTGCGTATCAACGAGTGCAAAAGCCTCTGGGGAGAGCTCCGCTATGAGACGGCGCTCATCCGAGCACCCCACTCTGCAGCTTGGGGGCTCGCGCAGGCACTGCGTACGGAGTGGGCGGACGTGTGCCATCTCGCCGTTGCGGCAGAGCACATAGAGGCGGGGGCAGAGGAGATTGCTGACGAAGTGCTCGGTGAGACCGATGCCCTGCGCATACAGGAACTCCTCGCGGGGATGGACGGCGGCCTCCTGCTCGGCAGCAGCAATGAATCTGCACACATTGACCCGCGCACAGCGGAATATTTTCCGGTTGCCTATCCCGTGCAGGACTTCCTGCAGCTAACAGATAATCCCTTTATGGGACTGCGCGGGGCGCGTCACATCGAGGAGCGTCTGTGGAATGGAAATGTTTTGCGCCGAAAGATTATACTTTCATAGAGGTGTCCTCATGTAATATTTTTGTGATATAATTCAAAAACAATCAAGGAATTGCTGATAATAGGAAAGGAAGAACGCTCGTGATTCAGAAAAGAGTTGCCCTTTTTATCCTCTGTGCGCTCTGCGTCCTCCTCACCGCCTGCGGCGCACCAAATGTCGCACAGGAGCAGCCTGTCGCATACACCGTTACGGATATTGAGGGCACCAAGGTCGACTTCCCCGCCCCGCCCAAGCGTATTGTTACGCTGTCGATGAGTACGGATGAGACGATGCTCGGGCTCGTGGAGCCGGAGCGCATGGCGGCGGTCAATACGCTCCTCGATGACCCCGTGAGTTCGAACATCACGGGGCTCGCCAAGGCAATCCCGCAGCGCATCGGCGATCCCACGGTGGAGGAGATCATGGCGCTGCAGCCCGATCTTGTCGTCGTTCCGGACTGGGGCGATCTCACGATGGTGCCGTCCCTGCGCGAGGCGGGGCTGAGGGTTGTCGTCTGCAAGGGAGCGCGGAACCTTGCAGAGATTCGCGAGACGATTACACTGCTCGCTGCGGCGGCGGGCGTGCCGGAGCGTGGAGCGCGTCTGCAGGAAATGATGGACGCAAAGCTCGCCGAGATTCAGGAAAAGGTGGCAAAGATCCCGCAGAATGAGCGCAAGCGCGTTGTCCTCATCTCACTCATGGGAGGCTACGGCGGGCTCGGCAGCAGTTTTGATGAGGCGTGCCGGTATGCGGGCGTCATCAACGGACGTGCAGAGCTCGGCATTCGCGACTTTCAAGTGATGACGAAGGAGCAGCTCGTTCAGATCGACCCCGACATTCTCTTCCTGCCGACGTATAACGATCACGGAAACTACGATGTGCAGGCATTCCGCCGGGAATATCTGGACGATCCGTCGCTTCAGACGATGAAGGCGATTCGCAATCAGGCATTTGCGGAGCCGTTCGAGGGCTATCTCTACAACTGCTCGCAGGATTTCGTATTTGGCGTGCAGGAGATTGCCTACCGTGTCTATGGGGATGCATTCAAACAGGGTGAGGATGAGCATCTTTCTGCAGTGAAATAAGGGGGGGATTGATTGAGCGAGATGATATGCGCGGATGCACTCTACGCAGGGTATGACGGCAAGGTCATTTTGGAGAATGTGTCATTCTCCGTGGGAGAGGGCGAGATCGTCGGGCTGATCGGGCCGAACGGCGCGGGCAAGAGTACGCTGCTCAAGACGCTGCGCGGCATTCTCCCGCAGCTCTCCGGCACAGCCCTCCTGATGGGCGAGAATATCGAGGCGCTCGATGCGAAGGCGTTCGCGCGGCGTGCGGCATATTTGCAGCAGCATGTGGAGATGACATTCGACTATACGGCGCGCGACATTGTGCTTGCGGGGCGCTATCCCTATCTCTCGTGGTGGCGGCAGGAAAAGGCGGACGACCTCGCGATTGCTGAGGCGTGTATGGCGTATACGGGCGTCCTGGAGCTTGCGGAAAAGCCACTGCACGCCATGTCGGGGGGACAGCGGCAGCGCGTTTTGCTCGCAAAGGTGCTCGCGCAGCAGACGCCTGTGCTCTTCCTCGACGAGCCTGCAACGGGGCTGGACATCATCTATCAGGAGGAGATCTTTCGGTTCTGCCGCGAGCTCTGTGCGGCGGGCAAGACCGTTCTGCTCGTTGCGCATGAGCTGAGTCTCGCCGCGCGCTTCTGCTCGCGCCTCCTCCTGATCGGGCGCGGGACGCTTCTCGCGGACGGCACGCCGCAGGCGGTGCTGACGGATGAGCTCCTGACGCGCGCGTACGGCGCGCCCGTGCGCGTGGTGGAGAACCCCGTGACCCATCACGCGGAGGTCTACACGGAGGCAGAGGAGGGCGGAGCGGAAAAGGAGCAGCTGCTCTCTGTGATTCTTGGCTCTGTGGATGAGAGGGGGGCGTTGCAGTGAAACGAATTTACGGTACACGGCTCTTTCTCTGTGCGCTTGTCGGCGCACTCTTCTTTGCCGTCGTGCTCTCCATGAGCGCGGGGCAGTATGACATCCCGATGGAGGCGGTCATTGCCTCCTTTGCCCATGCAGCAGGGCTGCCGATCCTCACGGATGTCGCTGTCACGCCGGAGCAGGAGGCCGTGCTTTGGCACATTCGGCTGCCGCGCACGCTTGTCGGAATGATGGTTGGTGCGGGGCTGGGCATTTCGGGGGCTGTGTTGCAGGGAATCTTCAGCAATCCGCTTGCCGATCCCGGTATCATCGGCGTGTCGAGTGGTGCCTCGGTCGGCGCAGTGCTTGCCATTGCACTCGGTGTGACGGCGGGGAGCGTGCTCGCCCTGCCCGTCTTTGCATTCACGGGTGCAATGCTCGCGGTCGGCCTGACCGTTGCTCTCTCGATGCGGCACGGTCGGATTCCTGTCATGACGCTCCTGCTTGCGGGCGTTGTCGTGGGGATGTTTCTCGGGGCGTGTACGGCGGCGATTCTCACCGTGATGAATGAGCAGAAGATGCAGCAGTACCTTTTCTGGACGATCGGCGGGCTTGACTATCGGCGCTGGGATCACGTCCTGCTCGGCATTGGACCGATTGGTGTAGGGGCGTCCCTCATGACCCTTCTCGCGCGTCATCTGAACCTGCTCGCGTTCGGAGATGTGGAGGCGCGTGCGGCGGGCATGCCCGTAACGGCATTCCGGCTCCTCTTTCTCACGCTTGCCGCGCTCACGACGGCGGCAGGGGTCTGTATCAGCGGAAATATCGGATTCGTCGGGCTGGTTGTGCCGCATATGGTACGGCTCCTTATAGGTCCCGATCATCGGCGCCTTCTTCCGGCGAGTCTTCTCGCGGGTGCAGTATTTCTTGTGCTTTGTGATTCTCTCGGGCGCATCCTGCTTCATGGCATGGAGATTCGTGTCGGCATTATGACGGCGTTTATCGGTACACCGTATTTTTTGTATCTTCTGCGCAGACACATGAAAGCGACGATGTAAATGGAAGAGAATATGATCGAAAACGACGCACAGAGGAAAGCGTTTGGACTCTCTATTGGACTGCATTTCATCCTCTTCCTGCTCGCGGCTGCGATGGGACTCTTCTCTGGTGCAGAACCCGCTGCGGTACATCGCCCGCCGCTTGATGTATTCCTCTATGACGGAGGCGGGGATGCGGGCGGTGTGGCGGGGGATGATCCTGCACCCGCCGCACCTGCTGTGAGCTTCCCCGATGACATCGTCTTGGAGGATAAAACTGTCGTGCAGGAGCAGCGGCAGGAACAGCGCCCCATGCAAAACGCATCGCGTACCGTGCAGAGCAGAGCGCCGGCTGCATCTACCGGTCAGGCAGCAGCGGAAAGCAATGGTGATGGAGGCAGCGCATCCACTTTCGGCACAGGCAATACCACTGGTGCGGGTGGTGCTTCCGGTGAGGGCAGTACCGGAGGTGTGGGAACGGGCGACGGTGACGTCGGCGAAGGGAGTGGCGCGGGAGTTGGAGTCGTTGCTGAGCCTCCGCGAGAACGCGTCGAGGCGAGCCTGCGCGCAGAGGCGATTCCCGACTACCCGCAGGAACTGATCGACGATGACGTGGAGGGGGTTGTTACGATTGAGATTCTAGTCGCGGCAGATGGTTCTGTGGAGGCTGTCAATGTCGAATCCTCATCGGGCTATCGTGCGATGGACAGAGCTGCGGTTGCCGCAGGCTGGCGATTCCAATTCAATCCGGGGGATAATGGTCGACGGGGCGTTTGGACAAAGACGTTCCGCTTTCAGCTTAACTGATGTTTTTTAGATATTTTACAAAGGAGAATGATAATGCAGATGTGGAACAAGAAAATGCTTGCGACGGCTGTTGTGCTTTCGGCAATGACAGGGCAGGTCTATGCGGCGGAGGCACCTCCGGCGGACGAGGAGATGCCGACCTACTCACTCGGTGAGGTCGTTGTGACGGCGACGCGGAAGAAGGATCGCATCAATGAAGTCCCTGCGAATATCACCGTGATTACGGCGAAAGAACTGGAAAAGCGGAATGTGTTCAGCATTCGCGAGGCCCTGACAAGGGAAGCGGGCATTTATGTTTCGCCGACGGCAGATGTGAAAAACGGCGTCAGCTTACGAGGCTCCTCGGGATCTAACCTTCTCGTGATGTATAACGGACAGCCGCTGAACGATTCTTTTGACGGAAGCGTGAGCTGGGACTCCATCCCGCTTGAAAGCGTTGAGCGCATCGAGATTGTGCGCGGCGCGGCATCATCTCTTTACGGCGGTCATGCGGTCGCGGGTGTCATCAATATCATCACCAAGAAGACGGAGAAGAACGGGATTCATGGGAGTGCCGCTCTTTCCTATGGCAGCAACAATACATGGAAGCGTGGCGTTCAGGTCACCGGAGGGGAGGGGCGGATTTCCTTCCGTGCGGGATACGAGAAACGCACATCGGATGGCTGGGCAGGGTATTTCAAAAGTGCTGACGCGAAAACATCGGGAACTGCAAATGCTACAGGGACGCTTCCCCAGTTGTCCAACGGAAAATACCTAGTAGGCAGCCGAGGCGCAAAGAAGAGGGAAAACGAGAATATCTCCATTGACTTGAACTATGACCTTGATGCAAATCATTCGCTTTCCTATTCCTATATGCACCATTCATATCAGTATTCCTATCACGATCCGTTTTCCTACCTGAGGGGAGCAGATGGGGCACCGGTGTTTTCCGGCACTGTCCGTACGCCGAGTGGGCGGTATGTGAAGGCACAGCCGTCAGATTTTCTTGGATATGTGGGACAGCGCGGGCAGGACATTCATAAACTCCGCTATGAAGATACGGCGAACGAGTTTAAGGTAGGCATCGGATACAGCGATACCTATAAGAATGGGTACTCCTCAGCTTCGTCCACTGCGACGAGTGTGTCGTGGGCAGGCAAGGGTGAATTAACGGAATATCCGAACCAAAACTATAATCTCGATATGCAGAAACAATGGAAGGTGGGAAATAGTACACTCTTGGCAGGGCTTTCCTGGATGAAGGACGATATGAGCTATCGCTCCTATAACCTGAAGAACTGGAAAGACTGGGGATCGGTCACGGGAGGTGCGACCAAAGAGAGCGGGGGCAGCATTATATCCTCCGCATTGTTTGTCCAGGATGAACTGCGTCTCGATGCCCGCTGGAAGCTGAATCTCGGGCTGCGCTATGATCGGGTGGAAAAGAAGGATGGCTATTCCGTCATTGGCACATTGCGCAAGGATTATGAAGATAAGACCTTCCAAGCATGGAACCCGAAGATCTCCGTCAGTTATGAACCGCAGAAAGATATGATGGTCTATGCAAGCTTTGGAAAATCCTTTAACCCACCTTCGATCTATAAACTCTATCGGAGAGCCGGCAACGCGATGTCACAGGTGCAGGCGAATCCGGATCTGACACCGGAGACTTCGCAGACCTATGAAATCGGTATCAAGCAAAGTCTTGATGCAAACACATCCTACGGACTCACATTCTTCCGCATTGACACGGACGACAAAATTGCGCTTGCAACACGCGGCGGCGTGAAAGCCTATTACAATATGAACGAAGCGATGACGAAGGGCGCAGAGCTTGAGATTCACCACCGCATCAATCGGGATTGGCGCACGTATCTCACCTATACATTTGAATCCGGAGAACTGACGAACAAGGGCGTTACCAGTCGGAACTGGGATCTGCCCAAGCACATGGTTCATTTTGGCGTGGACTACACGTATCAGAACTTCAATGGCATCTTGGATGCGCAATATGTTGGCGCACGTCAAAGCGTGGACAGCACTACAGGGGAATATGGCTCGGAAGACAGCTTCTTCCTTACCAATCTCTATCTCAATTACAAACTCGATGATAGAACGAAGATCCAGTTTGGGATAGAGAATCTCTTGAACCGTAAGTTCTATGCAAACGAGGCGACGAGCGAAAGGACATATTCTCTTGGTGTGAATTATAGTTTTTAACGAATCGTGGAATCCCTGTGTTCTCTCTTTATAAATGATGAGAATCGTGTTAGAATATGAATGAATCTATTATCATTTGTGCCGGGAATGGGGCGTCTATGCTAGAACTGACAAATCTCTCTAATGCGGATTGTGATGTGGAGAACCTGCTCCTCAATCGTTCGGACACACTTCCGGAGATCTTGCGCACACACAGTCTTGACGGCATTGAGCTTATGCTCTGTGCGCCGTGGGATCGTACAATGTTTCCGGCGGAGTATATCAAAGGGGTACATCTCATGTTCTGGCCGTCATGGCTGGACTTTTGGCGCGGCGACCGCGCGGCGCTCATTGAGGAGTTCGGCAGCGAGGAGAATGTTCGCGCCTACTATGGTTCTTTGGATGTCGCAGATTGGGTGGAGCGGTGGAAGGAGAATCTGCGGCGGGCGGCAGAATGTGCGCCGCATTATGTCGTATTCCACGTCGCTCACAACCGCACGTCCGAGATGTATACGCGTGCATTTGCCGCATCGGATGAGGATGTCATCCGTACGACCATCGATCTCGTCAATGAGATTGTTTGCGAGATACCGCAGGGATGCAGATTTCTCTTTGAGAACCTCTGGTGGCCGGGGCTGACCTTTTGTCAGCCTCGTCTTGCCGCCATGCTCTTGGAGAAGGTCAACTATCCCGCTACGGGATTTATGCTCGACACGGGACATCTGATGAATACGAATTTTGACCTGTCGAGTGAGGCGGACGGCGCGGCATATGTGGAGAAAATCTATCGCGATCTCGGTGAAATCGGGAAACGTGTCTATGGTGTCCATTTGCACCAGTCCATTTCGGGCGCGTATACGAAGGAGATGATGCGCCGGCACGCGGGTGAGCATGAACCGCTGGACTGGCGGGAGGCGATGGCGTACGTTCTGCAGGTGGATCTGCACCGACCATTTCAGACAGAAGCGGCGCGGCGCATCGTCGACACCGTTCAGCCGGAGTATCTCGTCCACGAGTTTTTGCAGCACTCGCGCAGCGATGCGGAGAACAAACTTTTAACGCAGCGTCGAGCCTTGGGTTTTGTGTAGAGCTTTCAAAAAATTATATGTTCTGCATTTTTTACTTGACAGGAGTATAATCTCGTATTATAGTCTGATAGATAAAGTTTTAGAAAACTAAATATTTATTGAATCAGGTGTTGAAAGACTTAATAGAGAATTTGGTAAAGGGAGACAACCGCAGACCTGCGCTGTCCTTCCCCTATGCCAAAGCGGTCCCGCCACTGTAACAGCGAGTGAACCTGCATGGGAATACAGAATGTATCTGTATTTCTGATATGTCACTGAGGAATCCGTTCCTTGGGAAGGCGCAGGAGAGCGATGACCTGGAGCCAGGAGAACTGCCTGATAGACAATCACTGTTTTACCTGCGAGCGACGGGGAAGGGATTGCACTGTAAAGTTTTATAGTGGACATTCACTATACTTCTTCTCGTATGAGTCTGCCCCTTTCTGCACTGCAGGAAGGGGTTTCTTAGTTTTCTATACGTTTTGGGCATGATTTGAATGCGCCGAAGGAATGCTTTTGTCTGGTTGCTGAGACTTTTCGGTGACAGATGATATAAACTACCAAAGAGTAGAAAATTTAGGAGGAGTTCAGAATGAAGAAGAGGGGAGCCGAGAAAAGGCTTCGTATGGCTGTTGCAGCCGCGCTCACCCTTGGGGTACTGTCCACAGGGGGGGGGCAAGTGTTTGCTGCTGATACGACTGACTCTGCGGATGAACATGCGCTTGGGGAGACGGTTGTCACAGCGACGCGCACGCCGAACAAGGAACTGAAGGCAGATGCGAATATCACGGTGATTACAGGCAGAGACATCGAGCGCCGTCACTATGCCGATCTGACACAGGCGCTGCGCGATGTGCCGGGGGTTACTGTCAATCAGTATGCGCCGGCGGGATATAACAACAGCACCAAGTTCTACATCAACGGTTCGGAGGATGTCGTTCTGCTCATCGACGGCGTGCGGCAGAACTACGCGGGCGGCTTTGCTGCATCTTTGACATCTGCGCTGAAGGATCTCAGCGGCATCGAGCGCATCGAGGTGCTGCATGGCTCGGCATCGACCCTCTACGGCTCGGATGCCAAGGGCGGCGTCATCAACATCATCACGAAGAAGGCACAGGGGATGAAAACGACGCTCGGCATCGGCTACGGCAGCTACAGCCGCCAGCTCTACAGTGTCGCGAATGAGGGCGGCGCAAACGGTTGGGACTGGCGCGTCAAGTACCAGAAGGACAAGAGCGGCGACTTTAAGGATGCGCACGGGGATGAAACACCGTCCGAGCTGAATGCCGACACAATCAATGCACATGTTGGAAAGCAATTGAGCAAGGCGTCCTATCTGGGCATCGACTTTCGCTCCTACAAGGACTCGGATCGCTATCAGGCACTCTATGAAAAGCGGCAGGGACTGCATATCAACCGCGGGAACTATGACCATTTTGACGGCAGTTTGATCTGGAACGTACAGATCGACGATACGACGAAGAATCAGATGAGCGTTTCCCGCAGTAAATATGACTATGACATCTTTACCTATGGAACGTGGACACCGCTCGGTTCACTCTACGAATTTGACGTTTGGACATGGCGCTTCAGTGACCAATTCGACAAGCAGCTCGGCGATCATCTGTTGACGGCGGGCTTTGAGTTTACAAAGGATGACACGACGATCAAGAACGGCGGACGCGTCAGTATCGATGACCGCACCCTGCTGAACCGCTCCTTCTATTTGCAGGATCAGTGGAGTATCCTGCCCTCACTGAAGCTCACGGCGGGCATTCGCCATGACAGCAATTCCGCGTTTGGCAGCCACAACAGCCCGAGCGTCAGCCTCGGCTACGACATCGACCCGATGACGCACGCCTACGTCTCCTACAGCGAATATTTCCTGACCCCGACACCGAATCAGCTCTATGCGCCGATCTATGGGAATGCAAATCTCAAACCTGAATCCGGCAACACGAAGGAGATCGGCATTGCCCGTGACTTTGGCAGGGGGCTCAGCCTCACGGCGAGCTACTTCATGCGCCACTCGAAGAACCGCATCGGCTATCATCCTGTGACCTATCAGAACATCAATGTCGGAGATGAGGACGCGCATGGATGGTCGCTGCAGCTTGCAAAACGCATGGATTCCCATTGGCGCACACGTCTCGGATATACGCTGACACATATCGGAAAGACAGAGCAGCGCGGTGTGAATGTCGATGGCTATCTGCCGAAAGATCAGTGGAACATCGGACTGGACTACCGCAACCGCGATTTTGATTCCTCGCTTCTTGCACGCGGTATGATCGGTCGTCCGGGTCCCGTGAACGGGGCATTCCCGATCGACAATTACTGGGTCGTCGATCTCGCGATGAACTACCAGATTGCTGACGCGACAAAGATTTATCTGAAGGCGAACAATATCTTCAATCAGTTCTATGCCGAGCATTCCAATGTGAAATACGGAGCCCCCGGACAGTGGTGGACGGCGCCCGGCCGCAACTTCATGATCGGGATCGAGCAGAGCTTCTGACGAGCAGTATACCTGTATCAGAATAATAAATTTCATAACCGTAGGAAGCAGAATGCGGGGAATCCGGTGCGAATCCGGAGCTGTTCCGCAACTGTATGGGGAGTCCTGCCATCGTACGTCTCTCACAAAGAGATGGGAGGATGATGAACCGAGTCAGAGTGCCGCCTGTTTCCATATCTCAACGTCACTTGCGCGATACAAGATGATGCAGCTGGAATGTGTGTCAGGATGACATCGTTATCTTTGCACAGATTTTGGGTGCTCTTTTGTGTCGCGTTTTTTAATGCTCGGAAGGAGTGAGGACATAGTGCTGCACAGAAAGCTGGTTGGTTTTTAGGGAATCGCTGCTTATGGCGATTTGTTTGACAGATGCAGATGGTGTATCCGTCTGCATGACACGAAAGGAGATTATTCGACATGAAGAACACAGCACGTACGAGACGGTTGGCGCTCGGGATCGCCGCAGCCCTGCTTGCCGGCGCATGGCAGGTGCCGGCATGGGCGGCGGAGCAGAACCCCATTACGGAGGATACGACGCTGACCGAAGACACGCAGGTCAAGGCGAATAAGAGTAATCTGGGACTGGCTACCGGCGCTGTCCAAGCCGATGGGACGCGTACGATTGATATGGCAGGGCATAACCTCGGTCTTGATATTCGCGATCTGAAGAAGCCCGATAATCGTGGATCCGGCATCTATATCCGCAGCAAAGCGTCGCTCACCATCGACAGCGATAGGAACAATCCGTCAGCACCGAATCGTCTCATCACCATTGCTGCACATGGCGAGTGGCAGGGTGCGGGTCGAAAGGGCGGTGCGACGAGCGGCATCCGCTTCGATGAGTATGCGAGAGGGCCGATGCGGTCAACCATCAATGCGGATGTGGAAATCAAAGAGTTGTGGGCAGGCAAGGAGGAGGTGCGCGGCATCTGGGCGCCGGGGCAGGCGACGCTGAACCTCAACGGTACGTTCACGATAAAGCCGGATGCCAATCTCTATCACTACTGGACAGAGTTTGGGTTGGGTCCTCAGAGCTCGCCGAACATCTACGGCATCCATGTCCTCGGCAAGGACAACAACATCAATATCCGCAGCGTGGACATTGACCATCAGAAGATCCAGCGCGGCATTCAGCTCGGCTCGGAGTACGACGATGCGCCGAACAGCATCGTCCGCATCGGCGGCGGCACGTTCAAGGTGGCGGACAACAAGGCGCGTGATCAGTGGCTCATGTGGCTGCGCGGCGCGGGCAAGGTCTATTTCGGTGTCAACGAGGACGGCACGGATGCAGGTACGACAAAGACGGTGCTTGCAGGCTCGATTCATATGGAAGAGAGGAGTGGCAGACAGGGCGAGGTGTATCTCGGTCTAAATGGAGTGGATTCCAAGTGGACGGGCGGTACCGAGGCGACGACGAAGGGCAGCACGACGCTCTATCTGAAGAATGGTGCGACATGGGATACGTCGAATGGCGGGCGCGGCACACGGCTTGCCAAGCTCTCAAGCACAAATGGTAATGAGGGGCATATTTTCCAGAACGATAAGGGGACGCTGACGATCGACGAGTATGAAGGTCGGCAGAAGATCTACTATCAGCATACGGGCGACGGCACCGATGCCTCCCACTATGCGGCGGGCGATACGCACATCAAGAAGGCGGCGGCCGGCTCCTTTGTCACGATGGTGACCGACCGTACGGGTGTTACAACGACCGATCCGAGTGCCGTGCATCGGACGCTGAATGCGCTCGCGGGCAAGCTCTACTACGATGCGGCAAAGAACGGTGAGAATAAACTCACGGGACGGGTCATGCTCGCAGAGGGGCTGACCGCGTCATCGGCATCGCTTAGTGTCGAGAAGATGAACTTCTCTCAGACGGATGGAAAGGGCAGCGCCTCCGGCACGGCGGCAGATCCACTGCCTCCGGTCACACCGGGCGGCGGCGGTACAACGCCGCCTGCTCCGCCATCGACGGCACTGGATACCGAGCAGCAGATCGCCGAGCTTGGTGCGGCGAGCGCTGCCCAGAGTGCTCAGTGGAAGTCGCAGAATTATAGCGATGGGAACGGAAACTATACCTTTGACCGGGATGTTGTCCTCCGTGCCAAGGCGGGGAGCAGTCCGTTAAAACTGAGACGATATTTTGGCGGTAATATTCTCCTGGGTGATGAGGCGGCATCGACCGGAATGAACATTGATATGAAGGGGCATAAACTGACCCTTCATACATTGGCAGACAACGGAGCAACCCGCCCGTTTGCCGTTGGTATTGCTGCCATTGGCAATACCATGGAGATCAAGAATGCGGGCGGCGTAGACATCAATATCTCCGGTACCGGTCATTCGATGGGTGGAATCTATGTTTCGGGAAAAGGCGATACAGCCGGCAAAGTCATCATTTCCAATGACAATAACCCGGATCATGCTGTGAAGATTCGCAATACCACAACAGGCGAAAAATCTCCTGCCATTCGTGCAAAAACTAATGGGCTTGTTGACATCAAGGGACTTGTCGATCTTGAGCAGGAGGGCGACTATCTCCTCGAAGCGGGGGCAGGCGGCGACATCCGTATCGGCGGCGGACGCATCATCGCCAAGGGCAATACAGGCGGAGCCGTGACCGTTAGTACAGCAGGCAAGGCTTATATCAATGCAGCAGCCGATGGGGATGGCATAAAAGCGACATCCACAGAGCGCGACGTGCAGATCGAAGGAAATGTTACGGTTTATGGGGAGAATGCTGTCTTTGGTGCGGCACTGAATACGGAGCGTTCCTACCTCAAAGGGATGATCTCAACGGGGGAGGACGATCGGGAGAGAACCCATCTACTTCTTGCGAACGGCGCACGTTGGGAGAATCAGGCGGTAGGCGATCGGCGTGAAAGCGATAATTACGGGAGTCATGTGACACATCTGACGGCACATAATGGCTCGATTTTCCAGAAGGACCGCAGACCGCTGACCATTGGTTACTACACAGGCACGGCGAAGCTCTTCTACGCGCATACGGGCGACGGCACCGATACCTCGCACTATACGGCGGGCGATACGCATATCGTGAAGGCTGCCACAGGTTCTTCCATCACGATGGTGACGGATCGACAGAATGTCAATACGGCAAACAAGGAGCAGCTCTACAAGACACTCAATGCGCTCGCGGGCAAGCTCTACTACGATGCGGCAAAGAACGGCGAGAACAATCTCACAGGCAAGGCGATGATCGCCGAGGGACTGACAGGCTCTTCCGCCTCCGTCGATATGCGTGATATTACATTCAAGTCCGATGGTCAGGGCAGCGTGAAGACGGATACGCCGACACCGCCGCCCGTGCCGCAGCCCGTGGACACGGAGGATCAGATCGCGGAGCTGGGGGCTGCCGGTGCAGCGCAGACGGAGAAGTGGAAGCAGCAGAATCTCAGAGACGATGCTGCGAACTACACCTTCGCTAAGGGCGCTGCACTCCATGCCAAGGCATCGACGAGCCCGTACGCCATCGACGGCACAGTGGGCAATATCCTCTTTGATCGCACCGGTGGCAGCATTGACATGAAGGGGCAGAAGCTGACGCTCACATCGACGGCGGACAGCGATACGAAACGTGCCGGGGGCATTCACCTCGTGGGCGGCAGCCTTACTGTCAAGAATGCCGGATCGGTAGACATCAGCATCAGCGGCAGCAAGAATGCGGCGAGTGCCATCTATGCGGAAGGCAGCGGCGGCAAGGCGGCAAATCTCGTCATCAAAAATGGAGACGCGCCGGAACATATCGTCAAGATTCGCAATACGGCAGCCGGCGATAAGGCGGCCGCCATCATGGCGAAGAAGAACGGTGCGAATGCACGCGTCACGATCGAGGGGCTCGTGGACATCGAGCAGGAGGGGGCGGATCTCCTCCATGCCGAGGGCGGAGAGATCCGCATTGGCGGCGGCTCCCTCATCGCACGTGGTCCCAATGCAAAGGCGGTACAGATTTCCAAGGGGGGCAAGGTCTACATCAACGCGGAAGATGACGGGGATGGTGTAAAGGCAGTCTCCGATACGCGCGATGTGAAGGTGGAAGGCAACATCGTAGTCGGCAACGTGTTTAACGGCGGTACGTTTGGCGCGGCGCTTGCCACGAAGGATTCCTACATCAGAGGGCTCATTGGTACGGCGGGGTATAATGCCACTACGCGGCTCTTCCTCGGCAATGGCGCACGGTGGATCAATGAGTCTGTGGGCAGCGGCAGTGACCGGCTCGATGAAAGCCATCTCACGCACTTGAAGGCAAACAATGGTGCCATCTTCCAGAAATCCAACAAGAACATCACGATTGACAACTTCTCGGGCAGTGTGAAGCTCTACTATTCCCATGTGAATGCCGGTACGGAAACGGAGGACTATGGCACGGACAAGGGGCATCTCGACTCGTCCAAGTTCTTCGGCGAGACGCATATCAAACATGCGGCACCGAACTCTGAAATCACCATGGTGACGGACAGCAACGGCATCACGATGTCCGATGAGACGCAGGTGCGTAAGGCGCTCAACGCTCTGGCGAGCAAACTCTACTACGAAGGGGCAAAGGACGGGGAGAAAAATCTCAAGGGCAAGGCCTCCATTGCCGAAGGGCTGACGAGCTCCTCACGGACATTGAGCGTTGCTGATATGGATTACTGGGAGTCCAACGGGCGTGCCTATGTGAAGTCCAAGGAGACAAATCCGCTGACGGAGGAGACCGTTCACAAACAGATCGCCGAATCCAATTTCGATGCGAACGAGACGAAAGCCTACTGGAAAGCGAAGGGCGTCTATGACGGCAAGGGGAACTATACCTTCCGCAAAAATATGAAACTCATCACCAGTGCGGCGGACAACCCTGTCATCTCGGCAAAGGACAATAAGTTCGGCACGATCTACTGGAACGGCGACGTTGACGGTTCGATCGACATGACCGGTCATCGTCTTGACATTCAGGCGGGACCCGGCGGGCACGGTCTCCTGCCGGGACAGGGTCCGAATGCCGGTTGGGAGCGTACGCCGAATGCCATCACCGTCTACAGCGGAACACTGCGCATCAAGAATGTCAAGGGTATGACCATCGAGTCTGATCCCAAGGGCAGCCTGTACGGGCGCGGCATCTTCGTCATGGGCTATCCGGGGAACCCCTCTCATCCGAGCGGGCACGGCAAGGCAAAACTCGTTATCGAGAACGATGACGATCCGGCGAATGCCGTCAAAATCCGTGTGAAGAATACGGGGGAGGACTTTGGCGCGATCGAGGCACGCAGGAATGCGGGAAGTGCAGAGGTTGACATCAAGGGTCTGGTTGACATTGACTCGCGGATGTGGCGTGCGATCGAATCGCATGGTGCACGGATCTCCATTGGCGGCGGTATCATCAAGGGGAAGGATGTCGCATCCATTGCCGCCTACTCACGCGGTACGGTATCGGTCAATGCCAAGCTCGAAAACGGCAAGGTCGTTGCTACCTCGAACACGCGTCCTGTGCAGATCACAGGCGACATCAGCGCAGAGGGCGGCGGTCACGTTGTCTTGGGGCTGAACAATAAGAACTCCTTCTTCAAGGGACTGGTATCGACCGACATCAACGGCATTATCGACGGTGTATTGGGCAAATGGGGCTACAACCCCGGCGATGTGTCCATGCTGCTCGCCAATGGCGCTGAATGGGAGCATAAGCAGGTCGGCAGGGGCTACCATCATAAGAGAGAGTCCAACAGTGCCAAGGGGATCTCCATCGACAGCCGTGTCACGCGTCTGCAGGCGGACAAGGGCATCCTCAGGCAGAACGATCCACACAAGCTGACGATCGATACCTACACCGGAAATATGAAGCTCATCTACCAGCATGTTGGTGACGGCACGAAAGCCGAGGATTACACAGCAGGTGACGTGCACATCAAGAAAGCCGAAGCTAACTCCTATGTTACGATGGTGACGGACAGCAACGGACTCAACCTGACGAATGAAACACAGGTATATAAGGCGCTCAATGCACTTGCTGGAAAGCTCTACTATGACAGTTATAAAAATGGTGAACGGAACCTGAAGGGAGAGGCGACGATCTCCGAGGGGCTGACCGCATCCTCCAAGACGCTCAAAAGGGCTGATATGGACTGGAAGGAATCGAACGGACAGGGATCTGTAAAGATGCCGAAGCCGCCGACACCGGGAACCGACCCGAAGCCAACGCCGGATCCGAAGCCGACGCCAGATCCAAAGCCAACGCCGGATCCGAAGCCAACGCCGGATCCGAAGCCGACGCCGGATCCGAAGCCGACGCCGGATCCAAAGCCAACGCCGGATCCGAAGCCGACGCCAGATCCAAAGCCGACGCCGGATCCGAAGCCGACGCCAGATCCAAAGCCGACGCCGAATCCGAAACCGCCGACACCAAATCCCAAGCCGCAGCCGAAAATCGAGTATGGCGACTACGAGACGAAGCTGATGAGCGGTGTCAAGTCTGCCATGACCGCCTCGACGATGGCTTGGCGTGCCGAGGCGAACGATCTCATGAAGCGTATGGGCGACCTCAGACTTTCGCCGGAGTCTGCCGGGGTCTGGGTACATGCCTATCGCGGCAAGGCATCGAGTGACAAGGACAAGACCAACTACGCCATGAACTATTCGACCATCCAGGTCGGCTATGACAAGCAGGTCAGCGACGCATGGCGTGTCGGTGTTGCAGGAAGCTATATGAGCGGCAGCTCGACCTATGCGCACGGCAGCGGAGAGAACAAGGAAGGCAATTTTGGCGTTTACGGCACATGGACCGGGAAATCCGGTCAGTATGTCGACATCATCGCCAAGGTCGGACATCTCCAAAATGAGTACTCGGTCTACAACGAGTACAACCATTATGTCAAGGGGGATTTCAGTACATGGGGCGGTTCTGTTTCAGCTGAGTACGGCAGGCGCTTCGTTCAGAAGGGAGGCACCTTCTTTGAGCCGCAGGTCGAAATGATCTACAGCCATCTCAACGGTGCGGACTATACAGGAACGACGGATTATATCGGGCAGAAGATGCATGTGCGTCAAAGTGCGATGAACAGCTTTGTTGGGCGTATCGGCCTTGGCTTCGGACAGGAGACAGAGCGCAGCACATGGTTTGCCAAAGCCTCTCTTTACCATGAATTCGCAGGTGATATGAATACGTGGTATTCGGACGGCACGAGTGCATGGAAGACCACGCATCAGGACGGAAAGGATACATGGATAGGACTCCTTCTCGGCGGCACGGTGAAAGTCAGTGACACATGCAGCGTCTATGGCGACTTTGAAAAGACGTTTGCCGGTGATATTAAGACGGATTGGCGCGTGGATGCCGGCGTGCGCTGGAGTTTTTAATGAAAGGAAATTTTGATGAGTGAAGAGGTAAAGAAGGAGCAGACGGCAGTGGAGACAACTGTTGCGGAGAAAAAGGCGGCAGCGTTTCAGGCGTATCTGGAGGCGGAGGAGATCAGCGGTGTCGATATGCATGAGGCAGGAGATGAGGCGCACGCGCATGTGTTCCGCAGCAATCTGGCGGTACAGCGACAAATGCTGCCGTTCATGATCCTGATCGACGACAGCGTATATACTGTGATCCAGATTGAGGTTGCGGCACAGGTGGTAACCGCAGAGAAAAAGGAGAAGGCTGCGGTATACCTGAACGAGCTGAATGATGAATACCGTATGCTCAAATACAGCAGTGATGCTGCAGGTAATGTGCTGCTGACGTGCAGCATTCCGTCCGGTGCGGAGCAGTTTGATCCTGCGTTGATTGCAGCACTCCTGAACCAGATTCAAGCACATCTGGATGAGGTGTATCCGGATCTGATGGCAAAGCTTTGGAGCAAGGAGAACGTGGCATAAACGGACTTCGCTTTTCCCTGTTCGTCATGTGATATGGGGCGCACAAAGAAACCATGGTACGAAGCAAAATAGTTTTGTACCGTGGTTTCTTTTTACTTGCATAAATGAGTGTATATGGTACAATAAACCTAATGTCGGGAGCAATTTTTTTTGGAGGGAATGCTATGCTTGACAAGAATGCGGGAGGCGCAGCAGGCGCACAGAATGTGTCCGGTACGATTCATGAGATCGTCGCCGGGCATAAGAAGAATGAGCTCTTTGCGAAACTGCGCGGCAGCGAGCCGTATGCCATCGAGTTGAATGCGCTGATCGACTGTGTGAACGAGGAGCTGGAATATCAGCGCTTCCGTCTGCGCACGGTCAACGAGGCGATCAAATCCGGCATGTGGTATATGAAGATCAATCCGGATTTCAGCATTGCCTATGCAATCTGGTCGGATGAGTTTCGCCGTATGATCGGCTTCCGAGGCGAGTCGGACTTTCCGAACACGATCGAGTCGTGGAGTTCGCGCCTGCACCCTGATGATGTGGAGGGGACATTCTCCTCCTTTAACGGCTGTATCCACGATCTCAGCGGACGTACGACATACAATGCGGACTATCGGCTGAAGATTCATGACGGCAGCTATCGTTGGTATCATGCGTCCGGCAATGTCGTGCGCGACAAGAGCGGGCACCCCGAGGAGATCATCGGGGTCTTTGTCGATATCGACGAGGAAAAGCGGAAATCGGAGGCGCTGGATCAGACGTCGCAGAAGAAGGAAAAGTTCTATGGCGAGCTTGAGACGATGCTCAGCAGCCTGTATACATCCATCGACGCGATTACAGAGAGTGTGAGCCAGACGATGGAGCGCACGATGGAGATCTCAAACGTACAGGAGGAGATCACGAAGGCAGCGGAGGATACACGCAGTCAGACGGAGAATACGCTCAAGATGTCCGAGCTCGTTATGACGATCTCGAAGCAGACGAACCTTCTCTCACTGAATGCTTCCATCGAGGCTGCACGCGCGGGTGAGGCAGGGCGCGGTTTCTCAGTCGTGGCAGAGGAGGTCGGCAAGCTCGCTGACAGTAGCCGCGATGCCGCGAGCAAGATCCTTGAGGCGCTCGGCTCGATGGAGAAGGCGTCAAATCATATCGCTGAGCGCATCAAGTCCATCAACGGTCTGATCGAGAATCAGGCGGCGAATATGAAGGAGATCAGCGCCTCTGTCGAGGAGGCGAAAGCGATGTCCGACAACATCGAAGAGTTGTCCAAGAAGTTGTAAAAGCATCTGTGCCCCACGTGCAGGATATGGGCGTTAGCACGTGGGGCGTATTTTTTCGTAATTGACACAAACCATGTCGACAAAGAGCCTGAATTTATTGACAGCGCTCTGTGATTGAAATATAATATGAAGAACGGCTATTTATGCAAGATTGTTATTGGAATTATGAATCTATATGGGGAGAATGGATGGGCTTATGACTTTTGATATGAATCTCGTCGTCAACTCATTCCCACTGCTGCTCATCGGCGCGGGGGTTACGATACAGATCACGGTGCTTTCGACGGCGATCGGCTTTGTGATCGGTCTGATCGTGGGTGTGGCGCGCATCTCAAATCTGCGTGTGCTGCGTATGCTTGCGGAGGTCTATGTGGAGTTCTTCCGTGGGACGCCGCTGCTCGTGCAGATCTTTCTGTTCTACTTCGCGCTGCCCGTCATCACGGGGCAGCGCATCGACCCGTTCATTGCGGCGATCTCGGCGTGCGGTATCAACTCGGGCGCGTACGTGGCGGAGATCTTTCGTGCGGGCATCCAGTCGGTCGACGACGGGCAGATGGAGGCGGGGCGCTCGCTCGGCATGACGTGGCTGCAGACGATGCGCTACATCATCGTGCCGCAGGCATTCAAGCGCGTCATTCCGCCGCTCGGCAACGAATTCATAGCCATGCTGAAGGACTCGTCCCTCGTGTCGGTCATCGGCTTCGAGGAGCTGACGCGCCGCGGGCAGCTCATCATTGCAAAGACGTACGGCTCGTTTGAAATCTGGATGAGCGTCGCTGTCATCTATCTTGTGATGACGCTGACGATCTCGCGCTTTGTCGCATATCTGGAGCGGAGGTATCGCGTTCATGATTGAAATTAAGGGTCTGCGCAAGGCGTTTGGTGCGGATGAGGTGCTGAAGGGCATTGACCTCTCTATTGCAGAAAAAGAAGTTGTCGTTATTATCGGCCCGTCGGGGTCGGGGAAAAGCACGCTGCTGCGCTGTATGAACCACCTCGAGGAGCCGACGGCGGGCGAGGTCGTTGTCGACGGCATTACGCTCTCGAGTGAGGCAAATATCAACAAGGTGCGCGAAGAGGTCGGCATGGTGTTCCAGCGCTTCAACCTCTTTCCACATATGACGGTGATCGAGAATATCATGCTCGCACCGATGAAGGTCAAGCACGTCGAAAAGGGCGAGGCGGAAAAGACGGCGCGGGAGCTGCTCGCGCGCGTGGGGCTTGCGGAGAAGGCGGACGCCTATCCAGACAATCTCTCGGGCGGACAGCAGCAGCGCGTTGCCATCGCGCGCGCCCTTGCCATGCGTCCGAAGGTCATGCTCTTCGATGAGCCGACCTCGGCACTCGATCCTGAGATGGTCGGCGAGGTGCTCGATGTCATGCGCGCACTCGCAAACGAGGGGATGACGATGGTCATTGTCACACACGAGATGGGGTTTGCCCGCGAGGTGGGCGACCGCCTGCTCTTCGTGGACGAGGGGCGCATCATCGAGTCGGGCGCACCGCGTGAGGTGTTTGAGAACCCGCAGGAGGAGCGCACGCGCAGCTTCCTCTCGAAGGTGCTCTGATTCATGCAGCTGCGCGGGAGTTTGATGCTGCTTGCGGCATCGTTCTTCTGGGGGACGACCTTCGTCGCCCAGATCCTCGGGATGGAGGGGCTTGGCCCATATACCTATGCGGCGGCGCGCTTTGCACTCGGTACGCTCTTCATGGGGGCGCTCTGGTATGCCTATCGCGGCAAGCGTGCGGCGGAGCGCCGTGCAGGGACGTTTCGCTCGGGCTTTCGCGCGGGACTTCCCGTCGGTCTTGCGATGTTCGTGGGCGTGACCCTTCAACAGGTGGCGCTCCTCTACACGACCGCGGGCAAGACGGCGTTCATCACGACGCTCTACATCGTGCTCGTCCCGCTCGCCGCTGTCCTGCTTGGGCAGCGCGTCCGCGTACTCCAATGGTGCGGTGCGTTCCTTGCCTTTGCGGGCGTCTACTTCCTCTCTGCACATGGAGAGGTTACAGTGAACCCGGGGGATGTGCTCGTCCTGATCTGCTCGTTCTTTTGGATGGCGCAGATTCTCTTGATCGACCACTTTGCGCGGACGGTGGACGCCATCGAGCTGTGCTTTATGGAGATGATTGTCTGTACGCTTGGCAGCGCTGTTCTCGCCGTGCTCTATGAGAGCTTTGCATGGGGCGATGTGTGGCGTGCGGCCGTACCGATTCTCTATGCGGGGATTCTCTCCTGCGGCGTCGCCTACACCTGCCAGATTCTCGGGCAGGCATATGTAGAGCCGACGCAGGCGGCGATCCTCATGTCGACGGAGGCGGTCTTTGCCGCTGTCGCGGGGTGGGTTATCCTCGGCGAGACGATGAGTGCCGTACAGATTCTGGGCTGTGTGCTCCTCCTCGGCGGTGCTCTCATGACGCAGATGCCAAGGCGCACAGGACAATAGCAGTTCGCAAATTCATTCCTGCCTCGATAAGGAGTTTTCCATGACGGCAGCTGAAATTATCAAACCGAAAATTACCATCAAAGTGGTCGGCGTGGGCGGCGGCGGCAATAACATCGTGCGCTGCGTGCGTGAGAAATACGATCTCGACATTACGCTCATCGGCATCAACTCCGATCTGTGCCAGCTGAAAACCCTGCACAAGCAGGGAATCACGGTGCTGCCTGTCGGTGATAAAATGACGAACGGGCGCGGAACGGGCGGCAGAGTTGAGATCGCTGAGCAGGCGGCGCGTGCGGAGGAGAAGGCGATTCGCAAACTGCTTGAGGGTGCGGATCTCGCCATCATTACGGCGACAATGGGCGGCGGGTTTGGCACGGGCGCCGCACCTGTTGTTGCAGAGATCGCCCGTGACATGGGCATCCTCTCCATTGGCGTGGTGACGACGCCGTTCCACTTTGAGATGGCGCGCAAGATGCAGACGGCGCAGGCGGGCATTGTCCAAATGCAGGGCTATATAGACGCGTTTATCACGATACGCAACGACAACCTCCTCAAGATTGCGCCTGACCGCAATCTGTCCTTCGTCGACGCATTCTCTCTCGCGGATGAGGTGTTGCGGCAGACGGTGGGCTGTGTGGCGGAGCTGATTCTCACCACGGGGGTCATCAACATCGATTTCTCCGATGTGACGACGATCTTCCGTCAGAGTGCATCCAGCGACACCATGCTTGCCATAGGTGCGGACGAAACCCCACAGAAGGCAGTGCGCAAGGCGATTGAGAGTCCCTTGATCGACCGCGATGTGACGGGAGCGCGCGGCATTGTGCTCAACCTCACGGGCGGTTCGGAGATGAGCTTGCGCGATGTCGATGAGGCGGTGCACTACATCCATAAGACGGCACATCCCGAGGTCAACGTGATCATGGGACTCGTTGTGCAGGAGGAGATGGCGGGCAGGGTACAAGCGACGCTCATTGCCACGGACTTTGATGACAGCTATGTGCCAGCATCGCAGGGGTGATGCGCAGCGTTCTGCGGCGGACTTGCCGAGGTAGGGTGAATCAAGCGCACGAAGATGATAGTATGTGAAAGGAGGAACGCAGGTGCAAAAGATACTGCATGAAATGCACGCGTGGATGAATGAATATATGCGCTCCTTCCGTACGGATGATCCCGATGTCATGCGCGGTATTCGGCTCAAGGAGATTCATACGGGCTATGTGACGGCGAATGCGCGTGCACTTGCGAAGCATCTCGGATGTAATGCACACGACACGGCGCTTGCCGAGATCATCGGTCTCCTTCACGATGTGGGACGGTTTCGGCAGTACGCCATCTATCAGACGTTCAACGATGCACAATCGGAGGATCACGCAGAGCTCGGGCTGAAGGTGCTGGCAGAGGTTGATTTTCTCGATCGCCTCGATCCGCAGGATGCGGAGATTGTGCGATTTGCCATAAAGTATCACAATAAGAAGGAAATTGCCCCGACGGATGATCGGCGAAAACTGTTCTTCGCAAGGCTCATCCGCGACGCGGACAAGCTCGACATCTACCGTGTACTGCTTCCGTTTCTCTCGCCCGACGGGGCGGAGAAGGCGCCGAATTTCGTTCCGTCGGATGCGGCGCAGGAGGTCAGCCCCGACTTCGTTGCGGACTTTGCCGCAGGGCGGCAGGCGGACTACTATCGGCTGCGCACGCACGGCGACCGCAAGATCGTGCGGCTTCTGTGGATTTATGACATCAATTTCGCATGGACTCTGCGCCGTATTGTAGCGCGCGGCTATGTGGACGCATTTATCGAGAGCATACCCATGCAGGAAGGCATTGCCGAGGGGATCGCGCGCATGCGCCGCTACATCGAGCAGCGCTGCGCACAAGACGATACATTGGAATTATACGGATAGAGGGATAGGGACATGGCGGACGTAAAGACATCGAATTTCATCCGAAATATCATCGACGACGATCTGCGCGCCGGGCGGCACGCAGAGGGAATTCACACGCGCTTCCCGCCCGAGCCGAACGGCTATCTGCACGTCGGGCACGCAAAGTCCATCTGCCTCAATTTCGGCGTTGCAGAGGACTACAATGGGCTGTGCAATCTGCGCTTTGACGACACGAATCCGACGAAGGAGGACGTCGAGTATGTGGACTCCATTCAGGAGGACATCCGCTGGCTCGGCTTCTCGTGGGGCGACCGTCGCTTCTATGCGTCGGACTACTTCGCGCAGATGTATGAATATGCAGTTGAACTGATTAAAAAAGGGCTTGCCTACGTCGATGATCTCTCGGCGGATGAGATCCGAGCCCATCGCGGTACGCTGACCGAGCCGGGGAAGGAGAGCCCCTACCGCAATCGCTCCGTGGAGGAGAATCTCGATCTCTTCACGCGGATGCGTGCGGGCGAGTTCCCCGACGGTGCGCGCGTCCTGCGCGCCAAGATCGACATGGCATCGCCGAATCTCGTCATGCGCGACACCGTCATCTATCGTATTGCACACGTCCCGCACCATCGGACGGGGGATGCGTGGTGCATCTACCCGATGTATGACTTCGCCCATCCAATCTCGGATGCGATCGAGGGCATTACGCACTCGCTGTGTACGCTTGAGTTCGAGGAGCACCGCCCGTTCTACGACTGGCTGCTCGAGGCGCTCGGCTTCTCCGCAGGGGAGCGCCCGCGTCAGATCGAGTTCGCGCGGCTCAATCTATCGGGCGCAATCACGAGCAAGCGCAAGCTGCGCCAGCTCGTCGATGAGGGGTATGTGCGCGGTTGGGATGATCCGCGTATGCCGACCATCTCCGGGATGCGACGCCGCGGCTATCCGCCTGCGGCTGTGCGCGCGTTCTGCGAGGAGATCGGCGTCGCCAAGAGCAACAGCACGGTGGACAG
>CAUVMF010000009.1:0-30191 GCA_963552975.1 uncultured Selenomonas sp. | reverse complement strand
CAGTTTCTGACAATAACTTCAAGGAGGAAAATGGAGATGACGAAACGAAAGCTCATGTGCGCGATTGCACTCGCAACGGCAGGCTCGGTCTGGATGGGGGCGGCAAGTGCCGCAGAACGGGCGGAGGCGATGGATTCCTACGAACTCGCGCCTGTTACCGTTGAGGGGGAGCAGGCAGCGGAGGAGGCGGAGATCGGGGGCGGACTCGTCAGCAAGACCGCGCGCATGGGCATTATGGGAGATGTGGATGTGCTCGACATTCCCTACTCCATGCAGAGCATGACGGAGAAAGCGATCAAGACGTACAGCGATCCGAGTCAGCCGCTGGCAAATGTGCTGGCGAACAACCCGTCGATCCGTTCGAGCACGAGCTCGCCGATGTATACGGATTTCTCCATGCGCGGGATCAATATGAACGGCAACCACTTCATGCTGAACGGTGTGCCGAGCCTGTTCTATCAGTTCACAACACCGCCCGCACACATCATCGACCGTATGGACATCACCTCGGGGCCGAATGCGGCGGTCAACGGCGTGAGCATGTCGAACAACGGCACGAACAGCGGCGCAACGCCCGCGCCGGGCACGATTAACGTCGTGACGAAGCGTGCAGCCGATGCGCCGATCACGAAGTACACGCAGGTGATCTCGGGACGCTCCACGGCGGGCGAGTACATCGACATCGGCCGCCGGTTCGGCAAGGATAACGCATGGGGCGTACGCGTAAACGCCGAGATGCTCCAGGGCGGTCTTGCGCTGCCGGGGGCAAAGATCGACAGCAAGGACATCTTCGTCAACATCGATCACCGCGGCAAGCGGAGCATGACGAATCTCTTCTTCGGCTACTGGGATCACAATATCGATGGGGCACAGCGCTGGTTCACCTACAAGGGGAATGGCAGCGAGCTCCCGACTGCGCCGGATGCAAAGACGAGCTACGACTTCCCGGAGACGTGGAAGCGCATGTATGTGAAGGTGCTGACCCTCAACCACGAGCAGAAACTCAGCGATACGTGGAAGGTGTTCTTTAACATGGGCTATTCGTTCCGCGACGGGACGAAGATGAACTCGGGTGCGAATCTGCAGTTTGATACGAATGGCAACTTCACGAATGCCAACAAGGCGAACGCACAGAACGAGTCGGGGAAGAATATGTACTTCCAGATCGGTGTGGCAGGTGAGGTGCAGACGGGTGATGTAAAGCATCATCTTGTGCTTGCTGCCGATCGCTCGCGCGCGCAGTATTGGAATGCAACGAAAAAAGGCAATGGCAATCTTTACGGCGGCAATCTATATGACGGCATTATCTTCCGTCCCGGCTTCTACCCACTGCCTGCGATGCCGCAGCAGAAGGCGGCATGGAGTGAGACGAATGTCGGCATCTCGTTCATGGATACGATGGAGTTCGGCAAGTGGAATGTCCTGCTTGCGGCGACCCATAAGCATGAATATCTGCAAAATCATGGGAATAATTCTGTGATCCGCAATAATAATATTCTGCCGACATGGGGCATCACCTACAAGCCAACACATAACACCGCCGTGTACTATGGACACACGGAGAGTTTCTCCCGTGGCTATGTTGTCACTGATAACAAGTATGTGAACAAGGGCGATGTTATGGATCCGGTCAAGAGCAAGCAGAACGAGATCGGTGTGAAGTATGAGAACAAGGGCCTTCTGACGACGTTTGCGCTCTTTGAGATCGATGAGGCGAACCGCTACGATCAGGATGCCGGTGCCGGCAAATTCCGCTACGTAGCAGACGGCAGAAATGTCTATCGCGGTGCAGAGCTGACGGTCAATGGGCAGATCGCCCCGCGCCTGACAGCGACGGGCGGCGTGCTCTATCTCGATGCCAGCCGTGACAAGACGCAAGGCGGCGCGAAGGACGGCTTCTTCGTCAATGGCGCTGCAAAGTGGAGCACGGTGCTCGGCCTGGACTATGCGCTCACGGATCGGCTCAATTTCATCGGACGTTTGAATTGGATGGGCAAGTCCTATATCGACAGCAGCGGACCGAATGCCCGCACGGCGATTCCCTCCTATGCAACGCTCGATCTCGGTGTGAAGTACCGGACGAAGCTCGACGGAATGCCGCTCGATCTGAGCCTGATGTGCTACAATGCGACGAACCGCAGCTACTGGATGGGACGCGGCGGCTCGACGACATTTGGCCTCTCGATGCCCCGCACGCTGATGTTCTCGGCTTCACTCAGCATGTAATAGAATTGGTCAGGGGGAGGAGTAAATCTCCTCCTCTTTTATTGAGGAGTATCTATGCAGCAGATCAGAATTTTACCCATTTTTCTCCTCCTCTTGTGGATCAGCGGATTTCTTCTTGGCTGTGGGGGCAAGAATCAAGATGACGTGTCCGCTGCCAAGGAGATTACAGTTACAGACAATGCAGGACGCAGCGTCACCCTCCCGCATCCCGTGACGCGCGCGGCGGTCGCGAACCGCTACAACATGGAGGTCATCCAGTCGCTCGGCGTGCTCGACCGCGTGTGCGGCGTGGACTATGGCATCTACCAGGATCGCAATGCCTACGGCGAATTTGCCGAAGATCAGGTGATCGGCACGAACCAGCGCACACTCAACTACGAGCGCATCATCGAACTGCATCCCGAGGTGCTGATCCTGCCGGACAACGGTGCGTGGGAGGACGCGGAGAAGAAGCTCTCGCCCTTCGGCATCAAGGTCATCGTCATGAATCCGTACTACACGGATCATTTCGAGGAACTCTACCGCCTGGCGGGTACTGTGTTCGGACGGGAGCAGGAGGCAGACGCGTTCATCCGATATTTTAAGGAGAAGCTGGACTACATCGAGACGCAGCTTGCCGGGGTGCCGCGGAAGCGGGTCTACTACGAGTACAAGAAGCCGGGTTGGACAACGGTGCCGGGAGACTACTTCTACAAGATGGTCGAGTATGCCGGTGGCGACAACATCTTTAGCGATGCGGTCAACACACACATTGACATTGAGGCGGTCGTCGAGCGGAACCCGGACGCGATCACCAAGGTCGGCGAGGATGGAGCAGCACCTCAGTGGCAGGCACCGGGCGCAACGGAACTGGCGGCGCGGAAACAGCGGCTCGCTGCACGTCCCGGATGGGATCATATCAAGGCCGTGCAGGATGACCATGTCCTCATCATGTCGCAGTACGTGCAGGGCGGCGCGGCGAAGATCATCGGGACGCTGTATATCGCAAAGTTTCTCTACCCGGAGCAGCTGCCCGACCTCCATCCTGAGGATGTGTTCCGGCACTGGGTGGAGCGGTATCAGCACAAGGAATATCAGCCGGGACATACTCTGCCCGCGTTCCCGCTGACAGGAGAGTGCAGACAGACTGGAGGCAGCATGCCTGGTGCAGGGAAAAGCGATTGACAATACGATAGGCTTTCGCTATACTCGTATCAGTCTTTATTCAAGTTTAACTTCATAAGCAGATTCGGTGCCCCTCGGGGCGTAACAGGGAAATCGGGGAGCGCGGCAGTGCCGTGACTCCATAAGCCGATGCGGTCCCGCCGCCGTAATGCTGAGGACGCTCCATGGATGTCACTGACAGAGTTTTTCTGTTGGGAAGGCGGAGCGGACGATGATGCAGAGCCGGAAGACCTACCGAATCTCGTGCGTGGGAGCTGCCTCCCGTGGGAGACGCAGCCTCCTCTGCATCCTGCGATGGACAGGACGGCAGGCTTTTTTCGTGTGAGAAAGTCCCGTTCTGCTGTGGACGGGGTTTTTGCGGGAGAGGGCGCATGATGAAGGCGGGGAAATGGGTATTTTGGGAAGTGTGGACAGATTTGTCTGCTCGAATCAAGGAGGAACATGGAAATGACGAAGAAACAGCTGGCACTTGCGGTCACTCTGGCGACGGCAGGCGCGGTCTGGATGGGGGCGGCGAGTGCTGCAGAACGGGCGGAGGCAATGGACTCCTATGAGCTCGATCCCGTCGATGTCGCGGGGCAGAAGGCGCCTGCGAAGGAGGAGAATGCACTCGTGAGCAGCACGGGCGGCACAGGCTTCCTCGGGACGAAGGATGTGATGGATGTCCCGTTCACCCAGACGAATATCACACAGAAGGCGATCACGAAGTTTGACGATGGAATGAACACGCTGCCGAACGCGCTCCTCACATCATCGTCCGTGCGTACGAGCGGCAGTACACTGTACAATGATTTCTCGATCCGCGGCTTTGCCATGAACGCCTATCAGTTCAAGGTCAATGGTGTACCGGGGATGTTCACGCAGATGAATACGCCGGCGAACTTTGTGGAGCGCATTGAGGTGATCGCGGGACCCGCGATCGGCATTCACGGCACAGAGAGCTCGGAGTCTGCGGGCGGCTCGGTCAACCTTGTGACGAAGAAGGCGGAGTACGACAAGGAGCGCATCACCTACCGTCAGACGATCAATGGCCGCGGCGCACTTGGCGAGATCCTTGACATCGGAAAGCGTTTTGGCAAAAATGAGCAGTGGGGCGTGCGCGTGAGTGCGGAGAACATCCAGGGCAAGACGGCCGTGGATCGCGAGAAGCAGACGACACGTGACTTCTACATCAATCTCGATCATCAGGGCGCAAAGAGCACGACGAATCTCTTCGCGGGCTATCGCTACTCGAAGAACGAGGAGGGGCAGCGTTACTTCGCCTTTGATGGAACGGGGGCAAATGCCTATACGGGGAATCGTCTGCCGGATCCGCCGAACGGTCGAAACAACTATAGCTTCCGTGGGGCACATCTCACCATGTCTACGTGGACGGCGGTGCTGAACCATGAGCAGCAGCTCAGTAAAACATGGACGGCATTCCTGAATGCCGGTTCCAGCTACAACTTTGGCAGCAGCTATGTGATGACGAACGCGAGCCGACTCTTTATGTTGAGCGAAGACGGCGACTTCCGGAATGCACTGTGGACAAATCCCTTTGCAGTGCGAAACAACTATGTACAGCTCGGGGTACGCGGCTCGTTCGACATCGGTCCGGTGAAGAACGATATGGTTCTTGCACTCGACCGCGACTGGTACGTCGGATATTGGGGCTATGAGCGGTATGGAAGGTACGGCAATCAGGTTCCTGTGTATGGCAGTGTGACCGGCTCGCTGCGTGATGGGGTCCGCACACTCATCCAGAACTATGATCCTGCCACGATCAATGGTCCGATCAAGTCGGCGACAACGATCTATTCCGGCGTGTCGGTGACGGATACGCTCACCTACGGCAAGGCGTCCGTCCTGCTGGGGGTACATCATCACAGTGTAAAGGCAACATCCTACTCGAATACGTCCGGCTACAAGGATGGAACGACGGTACACAGCAGCGCGAACGCGCCGACTTTTGGCTTCGTCTACAAGCCGACGGAGAATCTCAGCCTCTATGCGAATCATTCGGAGAGCTTTAGCAAAGGATCGGCGGTCGGCGGCGGCTATATGAATACGGGGGCAGTGCTCGCGCCTGCCAAGACGAAACAGAATGAGCTCGGCGTGAAGTATCGGAAGAGCGGACTCAGTGCAGGGATAAGCCTGTTCCAGATCGAGCAGGATCGCACGATGGATGTAACCCATGTCGGCGATCCACGACCGACGAAGGTGATGGAGGGCAAGAATAAGCTCAAGGGTGTCGAACTAAGCCTCTCCGGACAGATTGCACCGAAGTGGACGCTGACGGGCGGACTCATGCACCTCGATACCGAGCAGAAGACAAACACGGTGTACAATGGAAAAAATGTTTCGGGTATTGCGGACTGGAGTGCTATGCTCGCTGCTGAGTACACGGCGGATGCAAAGACCTCGGCGTTCCTGCGCATGGTCTACTCCGGCAAGGCACCGATCTATACGAATACGGCAAAGCGGCTCGACGTGCCTGCCTATGTGACGGTCGATCTTGGCGTGACGTATAAGACGACGCTCGGCACGGTGCCGACGACGCTGAGCCTCACGGCGAACAACGTTCTCGATAAGCGTTACTGGATGTCGCGGCCGAGCTACAACTATGGGATTCAGGGCTATCCGCGCAGCTTCATGCTGTCGATGCAGATGGATATCTGATAGAAAAAGAGGGGGAATTCGCTGCGGCGGGTTCCCCTTTTTGCAGTGGGGGAAATCATGAAGAAATATCTATTGTTATGCACTGCGCTCCTCTGCCTCCTGATCGCGCTCACGGGCTGCGGGAAGGAGACCGCGGAGCAGGCGCAGGGTGCGGATACGATCACGGTCACGGACAGCATCGGGCGTGAGGTGACGGTGCCCTATCCACTGACGCGCGTCGTTGTGTCGAATGCCTACAACGCCGAGCTCATCAATGCGGTCGGCGCGATTGACACGGTGGTCGGCGTTGACAACTACATCTTTAACGATGAGGCGGGCTTCAAGGGGAAGTTCAAGCAGGATCAGGTGATTGGCGCGAATCAGCGGGAGCTGAACTACGAAAAAATCATCGAGCTGCAGCCGCAGGCGCTCATCCTCACGGGCAACGGCGGCTGGGAGGATGCGGCGGACAAGCTCGGGAAGTTCGGCATCGCTGTCATCGTCGTGGATGCGTATTACACGCGCGAGTTTCAAGACAACTGTGCGCTGATCGGCAAGCTCTTCGGCAGGGAGACGGAGGCCGCGGAACTCTCGAATTTCTTCACGGAAAAGCTGGACTACATCAAGCGTCAGACGGCAGACGTACCGAAGAAGAACCTCTATTTCGAGTACCGCACGGAGGGCAAGACGACCGTGCCCGGGGACTACTTCTACGACATGGTCGAGTACTCAGGGGCGCACAATATCTTCGGCGATGCGAAGAATGTGCAGGTGAACCCGGAGGCGGTGATCGAGCGCAATCCCGCCTACATCGTGAAGGTCTCCGAACCGAAGGTGAACTCGTCCTACATCCCACCGACGCCCGAGGATCATGCGCGTATCCTGCAGGAGCTTGAGACGCGCAAGGGGTGGGACACGATCGACGCAGTGCAGAACCATCGCATCCTGCTGCTTTCGCACTATGTGCATGGCGGCGCATCGAAGCTCGTGGGCACGATGTATATTGCAAAATTCCTCTACCCGGAGCAGCTGCCCGATCTGCACCCCGAGGATGTGTTCAAGGTGTGGCTTGAGAAATATCAGCATCTCCCGTACATCGAGGGGCACACCTATCCCGCATTCCCGCTGACGGGGGAGTAAGCTGTTATGTTGGCAGAAAAATATCATGCGAGTACGCGCCGCTGCGCCCTAGTGATCGCAGCGGGCGCTGTGCTGACGCTCGCCGCCGCCTATATGTTTACAACGCTTGGGATGAAGGAGGCGGGGCTGTTTCAGACGGTGGACGCGATTGCACGGTATTTTGACGGGACGATTGCGACGGGCGCGGATGCGGCGATGAATAAGATCATCCTGCTGTTGCGCCTGCCGCGCGTCCTGCTCGCGCTCATCGCGGGCGCGGGGCTCGCACTCGCGGGGGCGCTCATGCAGTCCGTGACGCGCAACTATCTCGTCAGCCCGTTCACGCTTGGCATCTCTTCGGCAGCGGCGCTCGGCGCCTCGCTCTGCATTGTGCTCGCGGCGGGAACGGCGCTCGACAGTGATCTCGGCATCATCGCATCGGCATTCGTGCTCTCGTGCGCCTGCGGCGTGATCGTCTACGGGATTGCGCGGCGCTCGGGGCTGAGCCCTGTGACCATCGTGCTGGTCGGGATTGCGCTGAACTATTTCTTCAGCGCGCTGACGGCGACGCTCGAGTTCTTTGCACAGGAGCACAAGCTCGCGGCGGTTATTCAGTGGACGTTCGGCTCGCTGCACCGCGCCTCATGGGAGTACGTCGCGATCGGCGGCGTGGTCGTTGCATTGGGGATTGCCGCTGCGCTCTTTTATGCGCTGCCGCTGAATGTGATGGCGGTGAGCGACGATGAGACGGCGCGCAGCCTTGGGGTGAATCCTGCGCGGTTGCGGACGATCGCGGGACTCGTGGCTGTCTTTATGACGGCGACGATCATCAGCTTTACGGGGGTGATCGGCTTCGTGGGGCTGATCGCGCCGCATATGGCACGCTTTCTGATCGGGACGGATCACCGCTTCTATCTGCCGTTTACGGCGGTACTCGGCGCGGCGCTCCTCCTCGTGTCGGATACGGTCGGCAAGCTGATCCTCTATCCCGTGACCATTCCCGTGGGGATCGTGATCTCCTTCCTCGGCGTGCCGCTCTTTATCCATCTGATTCTGCGCAGGGGGAGGTCGCTCGAATGACGGGAGAAAAGCGCCTCACGGCGGAGCATATCACGTTCGGCTATCGGGCGGATCGGCGCATCCTCGACGATGTGTCTCTTCGCGTTGCCGCAGGCGAGGTGCTGGGCCTGCTCGGCCCCAATGGCACGGGCAAGACGACGCTCATCAAGTGCATCGCGCAGCTTCTGCGGTCCGCGCAGGGGACGGTGCGCGTTGACGGGACAGATCTCTCGCAGCTCTCTTCGGGAGAGATCGCCAAGCGGATTGCCTACGTGCCGCAGTATACGAATGCGGCGTTCGGCATGACGGCGCTGCAGACCGTTCTGATGGGACGCCTGCCGTATGCGGGGCACCGCTATCGCGCGGAGGACGAGCGCATTGCGTTCGATGTGATTGCGCGCATGGATCTGGCGGACTTTGCCTTTCGCAATATCCGAGAGATGAGCGGCGGCGAGCGACAGCGCGTCTTTATCGCACGCGCACTCGCGCAGGAAGCGGGCGTCATCATCCTCGATGAGCCGACGGCGAGCCTCGACCTCTACAATCAGCTGTTCATCCTGCGCACGATCACGGAGATCGCGCGGCGGGAGAACATTGCCGTCCTCATGACGATCCACGACCTCAACCTCGCCTCGCTGTTCTGCGATACCCTCCTCATGCTGAAAGATACGCATGTATTTGCCTATGGGAAAGCGCAGGAGGTGCTCACCGAGGAGAACGTCGCCGCAATGTACGGCGTCGCGACGCGCGTCACCGTCGAGGACGGGGCGAAGCATGTGCGGCTGCTGAAGGAGGAGTGAGTCTATGCGTATGCTTGTGGGGGCGCTCGCGCTCGTACTCATGCTCGCGGCATTCGGCTGCGGCTCCGCACCTGCGGGACAGTCGGGGGGCTACGCCGTGACGGATGCAGAGGGGCGGACGGTCGCCTTTGCAGAAAAGCCCGTGCGCGTGCTGAACTATGCGCTCTGGCTGGATGATATTGTGCTCGGGCTTGTGCCGCCCACGCGGCTCGTCGGCATCGACCATCTGGCGGATGATCCGAACAGCTCGAATATCGTGGAGATTGCAGAGAAAATCCCCGTGAAGCTCAATCAGCCGTCAGCGGAGCAGGTCGTTGCGCTGCATCCCGATGTCGTCTTTCTCGATGCGGGAAAGGATGCCGCTGTCGCAGAGACCCTGCGTGATCTCGGCATCCGCGTCGTTGCCTGTCAAAAGCCGCGCACAGCGGACGAGGTGCGGGCGGCGGTGCAGCTTGTCGCCGCCGCGCTCGGCGAGGAGGAGAAGGGGACGGCACTCATTGCTGCCTACGATGCGGAGTGTCAGGCACTCGCTAACCGCGTTGCGGCGATCCCGCCCGCCGCGCGCAAGACGGTGCTCGTGATCTCGATGTCGCCGACGTTCGGGAGCAAGGGCGGGCTGTTCGATCATCTCTGCACGATGGCGGGCGTGCGCAACGGCGCGGCGGAGATTGGCCTCACGGCTGGGCAGGCGCTGACGAAGGAGCACATCCTCGCGGTGAATCCCGATGTGCTGATCGTGCCCGTCTGGAACGATCACGGCAGCTATGACATCGAGAAGTTTAACCGCGAGTATCTGGACGATCCCGCCCTGCAAACGGTGCGCGCAATCCGCGACGGGCGCATCGTCCGCCCGCATGAGGGCTATATCTACAACGCCTCTCAGGACATGGTGTTCGGCGCGCAGGACATTGCACACATGGCATACGGAGATCTGGTGGATCAGCCCGTGGAACGTCACCTGAGTGTGGCGGATAAGGAATAGGATTTGGAGGGGGACTTATGAAAAAGAAACAATGGATGGCAGGCATGACGTGCGCGCTCTGCGCATTTCCCGCACTGGCGGCGGCAGAGGAGACGCAGAACTACGAGACGCCCTCGGTCAACGTGACGGCGCAGGGCTATGAGAAAGAGACGCTCATGACGCCCGCAGACACGACGGTCTACACAGCCGACGAGCTGAAGAAGACGGGCGCACGCGACGTGATCTCCGCGCTGAAATTCAAGAACGGCGTGCATTTCACGAACATGGGCCCCGACGGGCAGACGTGGATCACGGGCAATGCGGGCGTGAACCTGCGCGGCGTGGAGAATGGGACACTTGTCCTTATCGACGGTGTGCCCGCGTCCTTTAACAACGTCAGCCATCTTGACATGATGAGCCTTGACGCCGTGGATCGCGTGGAGGTCGTCAAGGGCGGCGGCTCCGTGCTCTACGGCTCGGAGGCGTTTGGCGGCGTCGTCAACGTCATTACGAAGGCGTCGTACAAGAACACGGTACGTGTTGCAGCGGGTGATCGCGGACAGCGCGACTATGCGGCGACCATCGACCTCGGCAAGGTCGGGCTTGCCGTCAGTCGGACGTACTACGGCGCGACGGGCAACCTGTCCGATACGCTGGGGAATCTGAAGATCAATGGGACTGAAACGCCCTATGCCGTCGGCTTCGGCAAGAGCCGCAAGGATCACGTGAACCTGACGTACAAGATCAGCGATGAACTGCGCCTTTCCTACGTGTACAGCGGCAAGAATCACTCCATCCACTACAATGACACGGAGGGCGGACTGCTGAAGTATTTTAAATACGACGATGATGAACATTTCGCAAATCTGAACTATCAGGGAGCAAATGGATGGTCGGGGAATGTCTACTACAACTACCGTTCGATCTCGAACCCGGATTATTTTACGGCGAATCCGAGCGTTGTCGAGTGGGAGAAGAGCCATCACCGCCACTACGGCGCGGAGGTAAAGAAGGTCTGGAAGGACGATGTGAGCACGACCCTCATCGGACTCTCCGCCAAGCGTCAGACCTATGTCGATCAGAATCGGAAATACAGGAGGTACCGGGAGAGCGACAGCGACCTGAGACCCTATGCGAAGTTCGGCCCCTACGGGATGAATGAATACTCGCTCGTCGCCTCGTACGACCGTGACCTCAGTCCCGTGACGGCGGCAATCGTGAGTGCGCGCGCGGATTGGGTGAAGTCCTCGGTGGGCGACTACAGTGCCTTCCTCCCGCAGCTGCAGGTGACGACGCGGCTGAACCCAGATAGCGCCGTCTATGCGAGCGTCGGTAAATTCTTCCGCATGCCGAACTTCCGCAACCTCTACTATGCGAGCGCGGTCATGGTGCCGAATCCGAATCTGAAACCCGAATCCGGCTGGAACTATGAGGCGGGCTATAAGTATGACCACAAGGGACGCCGCTTCACCGCGAGTGTTTTCCATACGGATGTGCGCGACCAGATCGTCGGCATCAAGGGGGCGGACGGCAAGAGCTACCAGACGAATGCCGCATCCTACCGCAATACAGGCGTGGAACTCTCCTATGCACAGGATGTGAACGCGCATGTCAGCTTTAACACGGGCATTACCTACGGCAATCCCGAGCGCAAGTACAAGGCGGGGCAGGACTGGGTACGCGCACTCGGCCGCTATCAGATGACGGCGGGCGTGAACTATGAGAACCGCGACCTCTCGGCGGCACTCAGCCTCAGCTATTGGGGTGATCGCGGGTATAACAGCTCGAGCGGGGAGCGGACGAGGTTTTACCCCATCTCCGGCAATCTCCTCGTCTCGAACCTTCACGTCGCCTACCGCTTTACACCCGATCTCACGGGCACGTTCGACGTGGACAATCTCTTCAATCGCCGCGACTACACGAACAGCGGCACCTACCGCAATGTCGGGCGCTCCTTCCTCGTTGGTGTGAATTATAACTTCTGAGTGACTGTACAAAAAAACGTGTCGGATGAAGGTCGTTTACCTTCATCCGACACGTTTTTGCTTTCTCAAACCGCCATTCCTGCATGGCATTGGATAAAGCCTTATGAAACTCTAACATTGAAAGCATAAACAGTAGTTATTCTCTATCTGTGTTCATAGTTGAGATTATTTATTTTCGGATGGAAAAGAACGTGAATTCCTTGACAAGGTCATATGCTTTAATTATACTGTCATATGAATTCATTCCTGTGTAAATTCATAAGCAGATTCGGTGCCCGAGAGGGCGTAACAGGGAAATCGGGGACTGCCGACCCATGCGGGCGGCAGATCTGAGAGCCGATGCGGTCCCGCCGCTGTAATGCTGAGAACGTCCCAATATGTCACTGACGGTGCGCCGTCGGGAAGGCGGGGCGGACGATGATGCAGAGCCAGAAGACCTACCGAGTCTCGTGCGCCGGAGCGTTGCGCCCGTGGGGGGCGCACCGCTCCTCTGCATCCTGCGATGGACAGGACGGCAGGCTTTTTTCGTGTGAGAAAGTCCCGTCCTGCCGTGGACGGGACTTTTGCATGACGAGCGCAATGAATTCGGGGGGAATACTTTAGGGGAGTACGGACAGATTTGTCCGTCTAGGTCGAGGAGGAAAATGGAGATGACAAAACGAAAGCTCATGTGCGCAATCGCGCTCGCGACGGTTGGCTCGGTGTGGATGGGGGCGGCAAGTGCTGCCGAGAAGACGGCGGGGATGGATTCCTACGAACTCGCGCCTGTTACCGTTGAGGGGGAGCGCCCTGCAGCAGCGGCAGAGGCAGAGGAGACACTGCCCGGCGGATTTGTGAGCAGCAAGCCCTCGGTCGGTCTGCTCGGCTCGCAGGATGTGATGGACGCGCCGTTCACGGTGACGGAGTTCAACCAGAAGACGATGAAGACGTTTGCCAGCCCTTCGGACGGCGTTAACGGTGTGCTCTCACTCCATCCGTCGGTGCGCGTGCTGACGAGTCATTTGTATCAGGATATTGCGATCCGAGGATTCCGTATCACAGGGCACAGCGAATACGTCAATGGCATTCCGGGGCTGCTCGGCCAGATGAATCTGCCGCATTACTGGGTGGACAGTGTCAGTGTAATCTCGGGTCCGAATCTCGGCGTCAGTGGAACGACGCTCAGCGAAGCTGTGGGCGGCACGGTCAACTATGTCTCGAAGAAGGCGGAGCGCGATGCGGTTGAGGCACGGCTCTCCTATCTCGGCGGGAGTTCCGTGGAGGAGGCTGTCGATGTCAGCAACCGATTCGGCAAGGACGATCGCTACGGCGTACGCATTACGGCGACAAATACCCACGGGGAAACGGCAATCAAGCACGAGGAGCTGAAGAGGCAGAATATTTTCGTCAACCTCGATCAACAGACGGAGAAATCCCGTACGAATCTCCTGCTCGGCTACAACCATACGAAGCACAATGCGGGTCCGATGCGCATCGGTTTTAAATTCGGCAGTGCCAATGTGACCGCGCTTCCCTCCGCGCCCGATCTCTCGCGCAGCTATAAGCCCGCATGGTCGTACAATGAATACGACAATATCATTGCAGCGCTGAATCACGAGCAGAAACTCGGCGCGCATCTGACCGCCTTCCTCAATGCCGGATACCATCATGAGAACTGGTACGGCTATGTGGACGGCTCACCAACGGTTCAGAACGACAGCGGCGACTTTACAATTTCCATGAGCAATTATCCGCTCGACCTCACGCGCACCTATGTGGGCGTCGGTCTGCGGGGCGATTTCCGTACGGGTATGGTGCGCCATGACTATATCGTGGGGATGGATCAGAACTGGATGCACTACTACATTGGCAATAATCCCGCCTTCAGCTGGTCGGGGACGGGCAATATCTATCGTGACAATACATGGGCAAGCCCCGAGATCCCGCATCTGAAGCCGCCGCACAGCCGCAATACGCAGTTGACGGGGTGGCATGTCGTCGATACGATGAAGGCATTCGACGACCGTCTGCAGGTTACTGTGGGCATTCACGGACACAGTGTGAAACTGAGTCCGGCGGGCAAGAGCAGTACAAAGACGGATGCGATCTCGCCGACCGTTGCCGTCAACTACAGGGTTGCGCCGAATGTGACCGTCTATGCGAATCACACGGAGAGCTTTGGGCTTGGTTCAACCGTTTCGACAACGTCAGGTTATGCGAATGCAGGCGAGATGCTGGATCCTTCGAAGACAAAGCAGAATGAGATCGGCGTGAAGATGCAGACGGGGGAGTTCCTCAATACGTTCAGCTACTTCGAGATTCGACAGGCGAATGCCATCGACGTATACGAGGGCACGCAGAAGTATCGCCGCATTGATGGCGAACAGAAGAACAAGGGCGCAGAGTGGGCGTTCACGGGGACGATCGGAAAGAAGCTGGAGCTCATCGGCGGCTTTACCTATCTGGACGTGCGCCAGAGCAAGACCGCACGCGGTACGAATGACGGCAAGCGCGTCGACGGTATGCCGTACTGGACGGGGACGCTCGGCATGGTCTACCGCCCGACGACGGACTGGTCGCTGATTGCCCGCATGAACTATGTGGGAGACAGTGTTATCAATGGTGGAGCGATTCCTGTGCCGTCGCATACCCTCTTTGACCTCGGCGCGACCTATCGGACGACGATGGGCAGGACGCCTGTGACGCTCTCTGCGATGGTCTACAATGTGACGGGCAAGGACTACTGGAATCCGCGCGGAGACAGTTCGAGCCTCGCGCTTGGCGCACCGCGCACGTTCACGTTCTCGGCGAACTTCGAGATGTGATGGACGGCATGATGGACCAAATTTGGCGGGAGAGCCCTGTCGCCATCCTCGCGGGACTATTGGGGGCTGCGCTTCTCTGCTCCTGTCTTGCGGGGCTGATGATCGGCTATCTGCCGCTCTCACCCGCAGCGGCGGCTGAGGTACTCGGAGATGTGCTCACGGGGAGCGATGCAGGTGCGGAGGGCGCAATTCTCGCGCTGCGCCTGCCGCGCGTCCTGCTCGCTGCGGGGGTCGGCATGGGGCTGGCTCTCTCAGGGATCTTGATGCAGGCGATCTTTCGCAATCCGATGGCGGACCCTTACATCATGGGGATCTCTTCGGGTGCGTCGCTCGGCGCTGCCTGTGCAGTCTTCCTCGGCATCGGTTCGGCATTTGGCGCCGGCTCCATCGGAGTCGGCGCTTTTGTCGGTGCCGCCGCACTCTCCGCTGTCATCGTGGCAGCAGCGGGGCAGGTGCAGCGCGATGTCTCGTATTTCCTGATCTTTGGAATTGCAATCGGCGCTGTGTGCAGCGGGATCACGGGCGTTCTGATCTATTTCGGGGCGAACTCGACGGGGATGGATGTGACGCTCTACTGGCTGATGGGGAGCATCGCCGCCGCAAAGCTGCCGTGGGTGCTGACCCTGCTCGCGGTGGTGGCGGTCATGTTGGGCTTTTTTATGACGCAGACGCGCATACTGAATCTGCTGCTGGCGGGCGAGGAGACGGCGATTCCGCTCGGGCGTCCGCTGCTGCCCTTTGTGCGGCTGTATCTGCTCCTCAATGCGCTGCTCGTCGGCTGCATTGTGATGAATGCGGGACTGATCGGCTTTATCGGGCTGCTCGTGCCGCATTTCGTGCGGATGCTGACGGGGGCGGATCACCGGCGGCTCGTCCCCGTGGCGGTGCTGATCGGCGGGCTTGCCGCCGTCTGGGCGGACATCCTCGGCAGGGTACTCGTGCCCGGCGTGGATGTGCCGCTCGGCGTTATGCTGGCGCTTCTCGGCGCGCCGGCGTTTGTCGTCCTGCTCATGCGGCGGGCATATCGGTTTGGAGGGGCGGGATGAAGATTGAGATTGCAGGTGTGTCGGCGCAGTATGGGACAAAGCCTGTTCTAAAGGATGTGTCGGTCACCTTTGCGGCGGGGCAGGTCACGGGGCTGATCGGCCCGAATGGCAGCGGCAAGTCGACGCTGCTCAAGTGTATCTATCGTATCCTAAAGCCCTCGGGCGGGCGAATCCTGCTCGGTGAACGGGAACTCTCGACGCTCTCCCACAGGGAGAGTGCGCGGGAGACGGCGGTGCTTGCGCAGCATCACAGCGCCGCATTTGATTTCTCCGTGCGCGATGTTGTGCTCATGGGGCGCACGCCGTACAAGGGAATCACGGAGGGGGACAGCGCGGAGGATGTGGAGATCGCGCGGCGCGCCATGCGTGAGACGGGGGTGCTCTCCATGGAGCGCGACAGCTTTGCCCGCCTCTCGGGCGGGGAGCAGCAGCGCGTCATGCTGGCGCGTGCGCTCACGCAGGAGACGCCGTGCCTGATCCTCGATGAGCCGACGAACCATCTGGACATCACCTATCAGCTGCAGATCATGGATCTGATTGCTGCGCGCCGCCTGACGGTTGTTGCAGCGGTGCACGATCTCAACATCGCGGCGATGTACTGTGACCGCATTGTCGCGCTGCAGGAGGGGCGGATCATTGCAGAGGGGACGCCTGACGAGGTGCTCACGCCCGCCCTGATCGAGCGGCTCTATCGGGTCAGGGCGAGCGTGTTCGCGCGCGCGGACGGGCGGCTCGCCGTGGTCTACGAGAGGGGGGCGCGCGGATGATGGCGCTGCGTATCTCCCTCGTGGGGCTTGCCGTCGTTCTCATCACGATCTATGCGCTTGGGCAGGGCGTCATCACCCTCGGATTCGCGGAGACGCTGCACTATATCTGGCTGACTCTGCTCGATCCGACGGGGGCGGGCAGCATTCGGCAGGATGTCCTGCAATATCTGCGCCTGCCGAACCTCGTGCTGTCCTTTCTCGTTGGGGCGGGGCTTGCCGTCTGCGGCGCGGTGATGCAGGCGGTGGTGCGCAACCCGCTCGCCGATCCCTATCTGCTCGGCGTCTCGGCGGGAGCGAGCCTCGGCGCAGTGCTGGCGATTGCACTCGGCATCGGGACATTTCTGGGACTCGACGGGACGGGTGCCTTTGCCTTTCTGGGCGCGGCTGCCGTATCCCTCCTGATCCTCGTGATTGCGTCCTTTACGAAGCGGAGCGGCGGGAGTCTGACCCTGCTTCTGGCAGGATTTGCACTGAACGCCGCCTGTTCGGCGGGTGTCAGCTTCCTCGTGACGGCGCTTGCCGAGCCGAGCAAGACGCGCTCCATCCAGTTCTGGATGATGGGCGGGATCGTGACGGGCGGCTGGGGCGCGGCTGTGCCGCTGCTCGCCGTCACGGTGCTCGGCGTTCTGTTCTTCTATACGCAGCGGCGGATTCTCGACCTCATGCTCGTGGGGGATGAGCTCTCGCTGAGCATGGGGCGCGATCTCGCGCTTTACCGCAAAATCTACATTGCAGCGACGGCGGTCATGGTTGGGACTGCGGTCTATGTGGCGGGGATGATCGGGTTCGTGGGGCTGCTCGTCCCGCACGCCGTCCGCCTCGTCACGGGCAGCGTCCATCGCCGTGTGATTCCCATGAGTGCGCTTGTCGGCGGCGCGTTCCTCGCCTGTGCGGACATCGTTCGGCGTAATATCTTCCCCGGGATGGAGCTTCCCATCGGTATTGCCACGGCGCTTGTCGGAGCACCGCTCTTCCTGTGGATGCTCTGCCGCCGCATGTATGCGGGAGGTTCGTCATGAGGCGGGGGCTCTTCTGTCTGCTGTCCGTTGCGCTCCTCCTTGGCGGATGCGGCACGGCGGAGCGTGCGGAGATGCCGACGACGGGTGCCGTTACGGTCGAAAATATCAGCGTTGAAAATTATTTTGAAACGGGCGTCAACCGCGAGACGTTCACCTCCGTGCCGCAGCGCATTGTCATTATCGGGGCAAATGAGTCAGAGACCCTGCTGGATCTCGGCGTGACGGAGGGGATCGTCTCTGTCACGCCCTCGCAGAACAATCCGACGTATGGGATCAAGGCGTGCAATCAGGCGGCGTTTGACGCGCTCCCCCAACTGGGGCGCGCGGAGATCAATACGGAGCGTCTGCTTGCGCTCCGTCCCGATCTGATCGTCGCACAACAGGAATTCTTTTCGAAAAACCGCCTTGGGAGCACGGTGTACTGGAACGAACGGGGTACGGCGACAATGGTGCCGCTCAATACGACCGCGCCCGGGAAGCTCAACCAACGGGAGACGATTGAGCGCGAGATGAAGTTCATCCGCGATCTGGGCACGATCTTTCACAGGGAACGGGCGGCGGAGCGGATTGTAGATGATACCTACGCGCGGATTGACTTCATACGTACGCAGACAGAGGGCGGCACGCCGCCGAAGGTGATGGTGCTCGACCTCATAAGCATCATCGCCTCCTACGGGCGCGACAAGATTGCGGGCGATATGGTCAGCGCGATTGGCGGGAATATCCCGCATACCTCGGCGGCGGTGACGGCGGAGCAGATCATGGCGGAGAATCCCGACGTTGTCTTTCTCGTCTCCTATGGGGACGACGAGGGGCAGATGGAGAAGATTCGCAGCAATCCCGCCTTTCGCAATCTGAACTTCATCCGAGACGGGCGTCTTTACCCCATTCCACTGAAATTTGTCTATGGGCCGCAGACGCGGACAATCGACGCGATTGGCTATATGGCGAACTGTATGTATCCTGAGCACTTCAATTTCTCGGTGGAATATGATTTCACGGCAACGTAAACCGATTGGCAAACAGCACAGTGTTGCAGGTTATCTTCTATGGAAGAAAATCGTGAGAATACTTTTCTCATCGCGAGAATTCGTGTAAAATTGGAGGAAGAGACTCGGGGGGCGGACATCATGCCCAAAGGGGTGTACCACCCCACAGGATAAGGAGTGTGATGAGATGAAGCATATGGTGAAGTTGGCGAGTGGTGTGCAGGTGCCCGCGCTCGGGCAGGGGACATGGTATCTCGGCGACTCAGCGGAGACGTACGCGCGCGAGGTGGAGGCGCTGCGCGCAGGAATCGAGGCGGGGATGACGCTGCTCGACACGGCGGAGAACTACGGCGACGGGCGCTCGGAGCGCCTCGTAGGTGAGGCAATTCGTTCCTATGACCGCACCAAGCTCTTTCTCGTGTCGAAGGTCATGCCATCGAATGCGTACGGGACGCGGCTCATGACCTCGCTCGACCGCAGTCTCTCCCATCTCGGGACGGACTATCTCGATCTCTATCTCTACCATTGGCGCGGGGCGCGTCCGCTCGCGGAGATGGTCGCGGCGATGGAGGAGGCGCGCGCGGCGGGCAAGATCCGTGCATGGGGCGTGTCGAATCTCGATACCGCTGACATGGAGGAGCTGTGGCAGGTGCCGGGCGGCGCGAACTGTGCCGTAAATCAGGTGCTCTACCACATGGGTTCGCGCGGAATTGACTACAGCCTGCTCCCGTGGATGCGTACGCACGGCGTTGCACTGATGGCGTACTGCCCGCTCGCACAGGTGGGGCGACTCGGCTGTGACCTCCTCGGGAGCACCGTTCTCAAGGAGATTGCGGAGAAATACGGGGCGACCCCCGCGCAGGTTGCGCTCGCATGGGCGGTGCGCGACGGCAATACCATCGCGATTCCACGCACGGGGCGGAGGGAGCACGCCGTCAGTAACGCAGGCGCAGACGCGCTCGATCTCACGGCGGAGGACTGCGCCGCAATTGACCGCGTATTCCCGCCACCGACGCGAAAAGAGCCGCTGCATATTGAGTAAAAAACGACAACCCGCATAGCAAAAGACCCCGATGGTATAATACAGCCATCGGGGTCTTTTGCTATGTGTGGGCTACGCCTGTGAACGCCAAGGAGCGAGGGAGAAGCTTACACTCTCCTCAACACGGTCGATGGCGCGATCGTCGATTGTGGATAGGAGACTGCGATGGCTTTCGAGGACGCGCTCAATACTTTGCGCGGCGTAGGAATCGGCCATCGAGCGTTGGAGATAGTCGATAAGACTCCGATAGATGGAGCGGATGACGTGGTTTTTACACGCATCTGCCATGATTTTATGGAAGTCCATATCATTCGCAAGCAGTGTCTCGCTGTCACAGTCCGTTGAGGCAAGTGCGGTGAGTTCGTTGAAATTCTCATGCAGGAGCACCCGCTCAGGGGCGTTGCGTTTGTAGTTGCGGATGATGAGCTCCATAACATCAACCTCAAGGATCTTGCGCAGCTCCTCAATCTCGTCCAACTCAGGATCTGCAAGACAGAGATTGTAGAAGAGAGTATCGCGAAACGCTTTGCCGCGACCGTCTGAAACAAATGTGCCGACACCGGGCTGCAGTTCAAGCAGGCCCTGTGCGCGCAGGGTGCGAATTGCCTCGCGCAGCGAGCTGCGGCCGACGCCGAAGACTTCGCATAGCTCTGTTTCCGGCGGCAGCCGATCGCCCGCACGCAGACGCCGATCAATAAGCTGCTGCTTAATGTTGGTGACGACGAGTTCCGCAGCAGACATGGATTGGTGTTTGAGATCCGGTTGTAAGTGTACGGCGGTGCCGTTTGCTTTCGTAAGCATAGATATAAATCCTTCCTGTGCCCATTCCCTATTCTCCGCGCCCCATTATAGCAGAAGCGATATGAAAAGGCGAATAAATCATTTTGCGTACAACAGTTTTTGATTTATCAGAGAAGTTGGTGTAGTTGTTCTATAGCGAATCTGCGCAGTTTTTACACAAAAACGATAAATATCCTTTACATTAAAATAACAATATGTTATATATAGAGTATAAGAATCAGACGTCTGATGTCTGACCATAGTTAGGATGGAGGAAGAGGATACGGCCGCATCGGAAACAAAGTCTGCCGCATCTTCCCCAAGCAGAAGGAGGAAAACGTATGGAATCTGCGGAACTGAAAAAGATCGCAAAGAAGCTGCGGTTCGAGGCTGTTCGCATGATCTACGAGGGCAAGGACGGGCATCCGGGGCCTGCTCTCTCGATCGCCGACATCATGGCGGCACTCTACTTTGACATCATGCGCGTAGATCCCGATCATCCGGACGACCCGGATCGTGATCGCTTCATCCTCTCGAAGGGGCATGCATGTCCCATCTTCTATGCGGCGTTGAACGAGCGCGGGTTTTTGAAACCGAAGGTTCAGGACTATCGTCTGCGTGCACTGGACAGTATCTTTCAGGGGCATCCCTCGATGCATAGCGGTGTCCCCGGGATCGACATGACGAGCGGTTCGCTCGGGAACGGCATTGCGATCGGTGCGGGCATGGCGATCGCAGCAAAGGTGCACAAGAAGGATTTTTACACTTACGTGATCTGTGGTGACGGTGAGCTGCAGGAGGGCGTCATTTGGGAAGGGGTGAATATCGCGACCGGACGGAAGCTCGATAACCTCATCGTCTTCATCGACAAGAACAACTGGCAGAGCTACAAGTCGGTGGAGTTCACCGTCGGCCTCAATAATGTTGCGGAGCGCTTCCGTGTATTCGGCTGGGACACTCAGGAGATCGACGGACATGATATGGATGCGATCAAAGCGGCTGTAGCGAAGGCCAAGCCTGTTGCCGGCAAGCCGCACGCGATTGTCTGCAACTGTGTCAAGGGCTGCGGTCTGAGCTACATGGCAGACAACAATGCGTGGCACAAGGGCGTTCCGACGGATGAAGAGTGGGCGATTGCAAAGAGCGAGCTGGGAGGCGAGTGAGATGGCAAAGTTTAAGGGGACGCGTGAGGCATTCGCAGCAGCGATGATGGATTTGGCGGATGAGGGAAAGGACGTCTACGGCGTCTATCCCGATGCGCTCAAGGCAATGCGCGCGGTTGCGTTCGGCGATAAGTACCCGGAGCGCTACATCGAATGCGGGATCGCCGAGCAGGGAGCCGTTGCCGTTGCCGCCGGTATGGCGAGTGCAGGCTGTATTCCGTTTGTCGGAACGTACTGCGGCTTTATGACAATGCGTGCGGGCGAGCAGATGCGCACCTTTGTCGGCTATACGGATCTCAACGTGAAATGCGCGGGCTTCAACGCAGGCTGTCTCGGAGGCGAACGAGAGGGCGTCACGCATCAGTTCTACGAGGATCTGGCCTTTGTCAGTTCCCTGCCGAACTTCACGATCCTGACACCGGCGGACGGCAATCAGATGTACAAGGCGGTGCGTTATGCTGCCGAGATCGAGGGGCCGGTTTATATTCGCGGCGGCTCGGGGCGCGAGGCAGATGTCTTTGCGCCGGAGGCTCCATTCTCCCTCGATGGAATCACGTTGCTGAAGGAGTACGGGACGGATGCTGTGATCTTCTCGAACGGCTTTGTCCTTGACCGCGTGATGGCGGCGGCAGAGGAGCTGAAGACACGCGGCGTCAATGTCACAGTTGCGGACATCAATATCCTCTATGGCAAGAATCCGCAGAAGATCCTCGATGTCATGGCTAAGACCGACTGCGTTGTCACGGTTGAAGATCACAACATCAACGGTGGACTCGGCTCCTACATCAGCCGTCTGGCGACGGATCACAGACCGGTGCGCGTGAAGCGGATTGCGCTCACGGACTACGCGGAGTCGGGCGCGGCGAAGGAGCTGGGCGATCGGTACGGGTTTAGCCCCGCAGGGATCGCTGAGGATACGATAAAAGCGCTTGGGAAATAATCTCTGAGAACAATGGAGCAGAGCGGCAGAAAGGAGCCGAATCTATGAGTAAGATCAAGGTTGCTGTGATCGGTGCGGGCGGCAAGATGGGCACGCGCACCTCGAATAACCTCATTACGAAGTTTCCCGAGAAATTCGACGTGAAGCTGGTGGAGACCTATCCGCCGGCTGTCGAGCGCATTGAGAAGGAGCGCGGCCTCTCGGTAACACCCGTCAAGGAAGCCCTTGACTTTGCCGATGTCGTCATCTTCGCCGTACCGGATACGATGATCCGGACACTTTCGGCAGAGTATGTGCCGCTCCTGCGCCCCGGTACGGTGTTTCTCATCCTCGATCCTGCGGCTGCAGTCGCCAAGGAGCTGACGCTGCGTGATGACTGCACCTTCGGGGTTGCCCATCCATGTCATCCATCTTATTTCAAGTGGCAGAAGGAAGAGGATGCATATCTTGACCGTTTTGGCGGCGAGGGCGGACATCAGGACATTGTCATGTCGAAAATATGCGGCGATGATGCAAAGTTCGATCTGGCACAGGAGACGGCACGCTGCATGTACCGTGCGGACAAAGCGTACATCATGACCTCCGAACAGATCGCGTTCCTCGAGCCGACACTCGTAGAGATCCTCGGCGCGAGCACGCTGTACGCGATGGCAGAGACGGTGGATGAGGCGGTGCGCCGCGGCATTGAACGAGAGGCAGCGGTCTCCTTCCTGACGGGACACATCTTCAACCTAAGTGCGAACTTCCTCGGCTATCTGCCGGGCAATCCGCCTGTCTCGGACGCCTGCAAGGTCGCCATTGGCATTGGCAACCGTCATGTGCTGCGCGACGACTGGAAGAAGATCTGGGAGGACGATATGCTCGAGAAGGCGATCGCCACGATGCTTCACCCTGAGAATCCACAGCTTTAAGCAGACATTCAAAGAGAAAAGGAGAATCTGACATGTTGAAGCGACTGACCCTCCTTGCTATGGCGATGATCATGGCGCTCACACTCACGGCATGCGGTGGCGGCGACAATGCTGCTGCGCCCAAAAGCCCGCAGAAGGGCGATGAGGTAAAGCTCCTCGGCAGCGAGAGTGCAAAGACACATCTCAAGGTCGGCACGACGACGGCGCCGGACGGGCACTATGTCCTCGGTCTGATCGAGATGCAGAAGAAGCTCGAGGAACTTTCGGGCGGCACCATGACCATTGATATCTACCCGAACTCTGCACTCGGCGGCGAGTCCGACATGATCGACAACGTTTCGCTCGGCACGCAGGATATGGTGCTTTCCTCGACGGGACCGATCTCGACATTCTCGGATGCGACGAAGAACTGGAGCACGCTTGACCTGCCCTATCTCTTTGAGTCGCGCGAAGAGGCATATAAGGTGCTCGACGGTGATATCGGCAAGGAGTTGCTGGGGGCATTTAACGGCACGGGTATCAAGGCAATCGACTTCTGGGAGAACGGATTCCGTGAGCTGACGAACAATAAGAAGGAAATCAAGACACCGGCAGACCTTGCCGGCATGAAGATTCGTACGATGGAGAACCACGTCCATATGGCGAGCTACACGGCTCTCGGAGCAACACCGACGGCAATGGCGTGGGGTGAGATTTTCTCCGCACTCCAGCAGGGCACCGTCGATGGGCAGGAGAATCCGCTTGCGATCATCCTGACGGCAAAGGTCTATGAGGTGCAGAAGTACATCTCGATGATCGACCTGTTCTACAGCCCCTGTGTACTGATGATCAACGAGGATACCTACAACAAGTTCACCGACGAACAGAAGAAGTGGTTCGATGAGGCAGCTGAATACGGCAAGATGAAGGAGCGCGAAATCTCCAAGAATATTGACGCTACGGCACGTGAGCGCATGGCATCGCAGGGAAGCATATTCACGGATGTCAACAAAGCGGAGTGGATGAAGGCAACAGAGGGCGTTTATCAGGACGCGTCTCTCGGTATCGATCAGGGACTGCTTGCGCGTATCCGCGCCATTACTGGACGCTAAGTATTTGCAGCGAATCGCCGAATCTGAGGTGGGCTTATGAAAAAATTGGTTGACTGCTTTGCGAAAGTCGTCGAAGCCTTTTTGGTTATCCTCATGGCGCTCATGGTTCTGGTCGTCTTTCTGGCGACCGTCGGGCGGTACTCGCAGCTTTTTGCCATTCCGTGGAGTGAGGAGTTCGCGCGCTACTGCATGGTTGCGATTGTCTACCTCGGACTGATGCTTGCATCCCTGCAGGAGCGACATTTCATCGTCGAACTCGTACCTCTGCTCTTTCGAAAATCGCCGCGCATCATCCTCGGAGTGAGTGTCGTCGTCACCATCCTGCTCGATGTGTTTGCCGTATTCATGGCGAGGTATGGTTGGGACATCGTATCAAAGATGCTCACACAGGGGAAGCTCAGCCCCATGCTGAAACTCCCCCTCGGCGGTGTCTATGCGCTGATCCCCATCGGGATTGTCCTCATGGCGGTATTCTATACCTATCGTACGGTGCAGAAAATCCGTATGGCGGGAGATGCCCCGCAGGATGAGAAGGAGGCGGCGGTCTGATGGAAATTGCAGGAATTCTCTTTGCAGTACTCTTTCTCGTTCTCTTTTTGGGTGTTCCCATTGCGATCAGTCTCGGCATTGCAGCAGTTGTCACCATGTTGGTAACGAGCAATCCGCAGTATCTCGCCTCGGTGCCGACGCGTATGTTTACGCAGCTGGATAGTTTTACCCTTATGGCGGTACCGTTTTTCATCCTCGCAGGCAACATCATGGCGGTCGGCGGTATCTCGGATCGCCTGATCGGCTTTATCGAGCTGCTGCTGCGGCGTCTGCCCGGACGTCTCGCGTGTATCTCTGTTGTTGCGTCGGCATTCTTCGGTGCGATCTCGGGCTCCAACCCCGCGACGGTGGCTGCCATTGGCGGCATCACCTCACCGAAGATGCTCGAAAAGGGATATCCGCGTGACGTGACGGCGGCAATCGCGGCTTCTTCGGGGACACTCGGCGTTGTTATCCCGCCGTCCATCGGCATGGTCACCTATGCCGTGACGGCAGGTGTATCAGTTACGGCAATGTTCCTGGGCGGATGGATTCCGGGCATTATGCTCGCAGTTGGCCTCTGCGTCATGAATATGTTTAAGTGCCGCAAGTTTGATACACCGGATCGTACACCGTACCCTACAAAAGAATACGTCGTACGGTTTAAGGACGCGTTTCTCGCACTCCTGATGCCGGTGATCATCCTCGGCGGCATCTATACGGGCGTATTCACGCCGACTGAATCGGCGGCAGTTGCCTGCGTCTACGCACTGGTCGTTTCTGTCTTTGTCTTCCGCGAGGTGGATGCAAAGAAGCTGTACGATATCTTTGCAGAGAGCTGCGTCAGCTCGGCCATCGTCATGTTCATCATCAGTATGTCGGCACCGTTCAGTTGGTTTATGACGACGGAGAATATCCCGACGATCCTTTCGACTACGATTATGGCGGCGTTCAGCAGCAAGTATGTCATCCTTCTGATGATGAACTTCCTGCTGCTCTTTCTTGGCTGCTTCCTTGAAACGCAGTCCATCATCCTGCTTGTAACACCGATCCTGCTCCCGATTGCTGTGGCACTCGGCGTTGATCCAATTGTTCTGGGGCTGATCATTATCGTCAATACCTCAATCGGTATGATTACTCCGCCGATGGCAGTCAACATATTTGTTGCAAGCAGTATTACCAAGGCGAGTATCGGTGCAATTTCGAAACGGATCATGCCTTACCTGATCCTCGAATTTGCCATATTGCTCTTCTATATGTACGTGCAGGTCGTCTTTGACATCTCCTTCGTCCCATGATAGAATTTTCTCACAGGGACAAGGACGTACATTAAAAAGGAGGAAATGCGATGAAGATTGTTGTACTCGATGGATACACGGAGAACCCGGGCGATATTAGCTGGGATCCGCTCGAAGCACTGGGCGAGGTAACGGTCTATGACCGTACGGCATATGAGGAGTCGCCGCTGATCGCCGAGCGCATCGGTGACGCGGAGGTCATTGTCATCAACAAGACGCCAATCTCGAAGGCGACGATCGATGCGTGCCCGAATTTGAAGGCGATTGCTGTGCTCGCGACGGGCTACAATGTCGTGGACTATGAATATGCACGCACGAAGAACATCCCTGTCATGAATGTGCCTGTCTATGGCACGGACAATGTCAGTCAGTTTGCAATCGGGCTGCTGCTCGAGGCATGCTCGCACATCGGCGATCATGACCGCTCCGTTCATGCGGGCGAGTGGGCGTCGAATCCGGACTGGTGCTACTGGCATCATCCGATGATCGAGGTGAGCGGCAAGACGGCGGGTATCATCGGCCTCGGACGCATTGGCGTCAATACGGCAAAGGTGTTGCGTGCGCTCAATGTACGCGTTCTCGCGAGTGATGCGCATGAGTCGGATGCAGGGCGTGCGGTTGCTGAATACGTCAGCCTCGACGAGCTGCTTGCGCAGTCGGATTTCATCTTCCTGCACTGCCCGCTTTTCCCCGCAACGGATGGAATTATCAACGCGGCAAACATCGCGAAGATGAAGGACGGCGTCATCCTCATCAACAACAGCCGCGGACCTCTCGTTGTAGAGGCGGATCTCGCGGCTGCGCTGAACAGCGGCAAGGTCGCGTGTGCAGCGCTTGATGTTGTGTCGACAGAGCCGATCAAGGCGGACAATGTGCTGCTCACGGCAAAGAACTGCATCATCACGCCGCATATCTCATGGGCGACGAAGGAGGCGCGCGCGCGCATTATGCAGACCACGGCAGACAACGTGAAGTCGTTCATCGACGGAAAGCCTGTCAATGTGGTGAATTGAGGACGCTCTAACCGAAAAAAGCCCGTTTGGACTGTGCTCCAAACGGGCTTTTTCGGAAATATGTTTGACTTTTACTGTTCACGTCCAATATAATAGAAGCGAAACGTCCTTGGGCGGGAGAAATCCCGCGGCGGTATCTTTCCCCCGAAAGGGGGTGAGTAAGTATGACGGAGATTGACGCGATCCTTTTGCTGATCGTCGCTACCGGATATCTGCTTGCGATAACAAGAAAGTAACCGCCCATTCCGACAAATGAGCGGTTGTTCGTAAGAATAACAAGCGATTATGGAAAGATGCCGCATAGGGCGTTCTTTCTATGTCCATTATAACAGGCGGGGACGCGATTGACAAGTGCTATATCGGAAACATGTTTGACTTTTTGTGACTGATTCGATATGATGAAACTGGAACGTCCTTGGGCAGGAGAAATCCTGCGGCGGTGTCTTTCCCCCGAAAGGGGGTGAGCGGATATGAGCGAAATGGATGCGATCGTATTGTTGATCGTCGCCACAGGCTACATCTTAGCAATAACCCAAAAGAAATAACCGCCCAGCTTTGACCGGTCGAGCGGTTATTCTCTATGAATATAACACTTGATTATGGAAAGATGCCGCATAGGGCGTTCTTTCTATGTCTATTATAACAGGCGGGGACGCGATTGACAAGTGCTATATCGGAAACGTGTTTGACTTTTTGTGACTGATTCGATATGATGAAACTGGAACGTCCTTGGGCGGGAGAAATCCTGCGGCGGTGTCTTTCCCCCGAAAGGGGGTGAGCGGATATGAGCGAAATGGATGCGATCGTATTGTTGATCGTCGCCACAGGCTACATCTTAGCAATAACCCAAAAGAAATAACCGCCCAGCTTTGACCGGTCGAGCGGTTATTCTCTATGAATATAACACTTGATTATGGAAAGATGCCGCATAGGGCGTTCTTTCTATGTCTATTATAACAGGCGGGGACGCGATTGACAAGCGCTATTTCTCAGCGTTTTTCAAGCACAACGACTTCGTAGGGGCGGAGATCGCTCGCAAGATCGGCGTAGTTGCCGAGGAGCTTTGTCCAGCCCGCATCCATGAGATCCTCGAGGGCGTCCTCCATCAGTGGGACGTTTGCCGCGCGGAAGTTGCAGTAGACGCGGAGTTTCTGCGCTGCGTGGGCGCGCTCGTAGGCGATGATGCTTGCGTTTTCGCGTTCGAGGAAGAAGATGTCGCCCTTCTGGATGATGGGCTGCTCCTTGCGCAGACGGATGAGCGTCCGATAGAAATGGAAGATGGAGTCTGCGTCTGCGCGCTGTGCCTCGGCGTTGATCGTGTGGTAGTTCGCGGGCGGGGCGAGCCACGGCGTACCGTTCGTAAAGCCCGCGTTCTCCGCCGCGCTCCACTGCATGGGCGTGCGGCTGTTGTCACGCGAGCGCGCGGCGAGGATGGCGAGCGCCTCGTCCTTTGATTTCCCCTCACCCCGGAGGATGCTGTAGTAGTTGAGGCTCTCCACGTCGCGGTACTGCGCGATATCCGTGTACTTCGCGTTCGTCATGCCGAGCTCCTCGCCCTGATAGATGTAGGGCGTGCCGCGCATGAAATGGATGCACGCGGCGAGCATTTTCGCGGATGCCGCATGATAGCGCTCGTCGTCGCCGAGACGGCTGACGATGCGCGGCTGGTCGTGGTTGCACCAGAATACGGCGTTCCAGCCGCCGCCCGCCGCCATGCCCTCCTGCCAGACGCGGAAAAGATTTTTCAGCGCCATGAGGTCAGGCTCCTGCAGTGCCCACTTCGCGCCGCCCTTATAGTCGATCTTCAGATGGTGGAAGCTGAACACCATCGAGAGTTCCTTCTCGGCGGGGTTCGAGTAGCGGATGCAGTTCTCGAGGGTGGTGGAGGACATCTCGCCGACGGTAATCATCGCGTCGATCCCTGTGTCGCGCGTGAGTTCCTTGAGGAATTCGTGGACGTGGCGGCCGTCGGTGTAGAAGCGGCGCCCGTCGCCCTCATCGTCATTCTCAAAGACGGCGGGCTTCGAGATGAGGTTGACGACATCGAAGCGGAAGCCCTCGACGCCCTTTTCCTTCCAGAAGCGGATGACGTTCTTCAGCTCCTCGCGCACGCGCGGATTCTCCCAGTTGAGATCCGCCTGCGTCACGTCAAAGAGATGGAGGTAGTATTTGCTGAGTGCGGGGACGTACTCCCACGCATTGCCGCCGAAATTTCAGAGATTTTCTATGCTGGAAGCCCGTTGATTTTTGACGATGTTCAGCGATTTTTCGCATGGAGTGCGCTCGACCGACTGTTAGGGGTGTCAACACGTTTGACACCCCTTGATTTTGCATCGAGTTTTCAGACTTGACAATATTCGCCACAGTGCATACCATGATAATAGAAGGAAGTGGGGGGCTATAGGCGCGGTGGGAATCATCAAGAAGGACATTCCAGCGGAATATAGGAATCGCTGATAAAATAGACCTGCAGCTTGGTACAGATTTTTCGTCCTGTCAAGGAGAAAAACCGGACGAAGAGTGGTGCTCTGTGGAGGATCGAGGGCGAAGTGCGGGCAAAAAAGGTGCGTTAAGATGGCGGTGCTGACTTTATCAGTGCTTCCTATAGAACCGAAATGATAGAATAGGGGCGATCATCATGAATTTGCGAAAAGATGCGGACGGGATTATCGAGGAGTCGATTGCGGCAATTTTGCCGGATGCAGCGGTGGAAAAGGCGCTGCGGGGGCACACGTTCGGCGCGGGGCGGATTGTCCTCGTCGCGGTCGGAAAGGCGGCGTGGCAGATGGCGCGCGCGGCGGCGGATGTGCTCGGGGAGCGCATCGACTGCGGCATTGTGATTACGAAAT
>CAUVMF010000008.1:0-31430 GCA_963552975.1 uncultured Selenomonas sp. | reverse complement strand
TAGATGTCAAAGATCTGCGTCTTATTGTCCTCGATCGTATCGATCGTATTCGTCAGCAGTCTGCGCAGCTGCCCCTCCTCAAGACCTTCCCCGATCTGCTCCTCCGGCAGATACACATCCCTCCGCCGTCTTCCACTCGTTCGCATCGTACCCTCCTAAATATTCCAATATTTTTCATTGTACCCCATTTCAGGGCAAAAGTCACGCAGACTTGCTTTTTCCTAAAAAAATCGGTAAAATATCGGAATGGAGAGAACAGCGCGTCCCGCGCAAGAAATAGACGAAAGCACAGGTGAATCGCATGAGCATCTTCTCACGCTTCCTCCCGAAGCGCAAACCGCCCGAACTCAAGAACAACATCCCAAAGGAGAAGGAGAATATCCGCAAGACCTTCGGCGTATACTGCGGCAAACACCACAGTCCGAAGAGCGGCAAGCTCTGCCCCTCCTGCACGGCACTCCTCGCGACCGTCTTCACGAAGATCGACCGCTGCCCCTACGGCATCACGAAGCCGATCTGTGACCGCTGCGACCGCCCGTGTTTCGGTGCAAAGGCGACGCAGGAGTTCCTCGCGATCATGCAGAGCACGCAGCGCGGCATGTTCCTGCGCCACCCGATCATGACGATCAAGCACAAGCTGGCAAGCATGGGTGTCGACTATGCGAAGTACCAGCAGGACAAGAAGGTCAGCGACAAAGCAAAGGCGAAGGAAAAGGCGGCGAAGGCGCGCGCAAAGGGAAAAGAGAAAAAGAAGTAACAAAAAGGGTGATCGCACGATTATGCGGTCACCCTTTGTTATGTGTATGATGCGTGATGGACGCTCAAGGCGCCCCTTCCACCGTTTCGACGGGGGAAGTTTTTTCAGGCGAGGTTGCGGATATAGTCTTTGAGTTCATCCGCCGCACGCGTCACGCGCGAGAGGTTCGCCGTGATCTCCTGCGTCGATGCCGCCTGCTGCTCACTGATGGAGCCGGTTGTCTCGATGGACTTCGAGATGTCCTCAACAGCACGATTCATCTCGTTCAGCGTTACCTGAATGCGCTCCGTTGCCTCGCGCGACTGCTCGGCGAGCTTGCGCACCTCCTCGGCAACAACGGCGAAGCCGCGTCCCTGCTCACCCGCGCGCGCCGCCTCAATGGCTGCGTTCAGACCGAGCAAATTCGTCTGTCCTGCGATATTCGTAATGAAGTCGATGACCTTGATCGTGTCAGCATTGCGCTCCTGCAGGAACTTTGCCTGCTTCACGGACTCCTGCCCTGCACTTGCGAGCTCCGTCGCGCTCTTTGCCACCTGCTCGATCGCCTCGTAGACCGTCTGCGTCGAGGTTGCGATTCGCTCAATCGCTTCGAGCAGACGCTCGTGGTCAATCTTCGTCTCTTCTGCCATATTTTGCTTCCTCCCTGATCCACCCGGATATAGATGATGTCGTATATACTGTTCGCTATTCTATTTTATTCAACACACATAAGGAAAACCCTTCCTATATGGAAAAATATCTTTCATACCATCATTTTTCAGGCATAAGAATGATATTCACAGGAAGATTCGATGCACCGGGGGGCGAGTACTCGAACTGCACGGGCTGGGCACTCGCATAAGAGCCGAGATCGGAGAGCTCCGTATACTGCGTCAGGAAGAGCAGCCCCTCCTCGCGTGCCTGCGCCACATTCGGTTCCTCCGGCAGTGTCTGATCGCCGAAGTAGGCGCGCGTAGACGGCGTCTGGAGGAGTGCGCGTTTTGCCCCGCTCTCCACACGCATTGCTCCCGCATACACGCCACCGAGGGGGCTCAGGAAGTACCGCGTATTCTCCCGCCCCGCCGTCGGAATGTTGATCCGATAGAGGATGCCGTAATTGCCGTAGTTCACGACCGTCGATCCATCTGTCGCGTCGATGCCGCGCCGATAGACATCGTGGATATTGTCACCGATCGGGAAGTATACGGCGCCGTCCATCGTCGGACGGTAGATCTTCTGTGACGTAATCACGCGATCCATGCCGCGGAACGTTCCACGCAGAGCGATCTCATCGCGCGGCAGCACGCGCGCAATACGTAGGAAAGCAAACGGGTCAACATCCGCCCCATACATGATAACCGAGACGCGCACGGGCACATTCGTGTGGAAATCGTAGACACCGTAGGCGAGCTGTCCTGGTGCAAGCACAGTAGTATTCATCTCGGGCACGAGAAGGCGCGGGCGCTCCTTCGTCACATAGATGCGTTCATCCATCTCCCGCGTGTCGAAATAGCCGATCTGCGTCGCCTTGCCGACGTGTAGATAGTCCGTACTCGGCGCAGCCGCCGCCCCACGCGTCACGGAGACCGTCGCGAGATCCGCCTCCGTCTCGAGGATGACTGCGACCTTCTTCGGCTGCGCGGTATCGTTCAGATGGTAGTAGAGAACGCGCGCGTCCCCCGTCACCGTATCACGGTAGAGGATGCCGCTCTCCTTGACATACTCGGGACTGTCCGAGAAGAGCAGCGTGCCGCCGGTATCGTAGGACTCCACCGGCCAGAGGCGCATGAGACGCGATGTGCCCGGCGAAAAGACGCGGTTGCGCGGCGGCTCTGTCGATCTTAGGATGCTCGTGACACGGTCACGGATATTCGCCTGCGCCGCACCGCGCTCACGCACCACGGTCGTACTGCTGTCATTCTTTGCGGCATACACCTGTCCCGCCATGCTGATGAGAGCGAGCGTCAGTGCCGCCATTTTCTGAAAGAGTCCCTTATTCATTTCCCTCGATTAACATTCCCTTCAATTTTCATAGATCATTGCGCAGGAGAGCACGCAGGCGTGCGATGCTCTCGCGCAGCTCTACGGGCAACTCCGCGAGCCGTACGTTCAGACGTGCAGCGATGTCCGCCTTCATGAGACGCAGACGGAACTCCATCAACCCCAGACGCGGCGGCGCGATGTTCACGCGATGCAGGCGATACGGATTCGTGTCAAAGCTGTTCAGCCCCGCCTCGCCCGTCACGGCGGTCAGATACTCCTCCTCTTGGAGCATGGCGACGACCCCGTCGTCGTAGGCGCCGTTCGGATAGGAGAAGCTGTAGATCGTCTTCATGCCCTTCCACTCAAGCATCAGCTTCGAGAGGCGCAGCTCATCACGCTGCTGCTCACGTGAGAGCGTTGTCAGAGGAATGTGGTTCGCCGTGTGGCTGCCAATCTCCATGCCGCGCCGCTCCATCGCAAAGAGGTTGTCCCATGTGAGGTAGCCGGGCTGTCCGATGTCGTTCGTCACCATGTAGAAGACCGCCTTCATCCCGCGCTCCTCGAGCATGGGCAGGACGACGCGGTAGTTGTCCTCGTAGCCGTCGTCAAAGGAGAGGATGACGGGTTTGGCGGGCAGCGTCTGCTTGCCCTTGCGCGCGCGTGCGTAGTCCTGCGGCGTGATCGTCGTATACCCCTCGGCAATGAGATAGTCGAGCTGCTCGGCAAAGTCCGCGGGAGGCACGACGTAGGGTCTTTCCTCTGCGGATGAATTCTCCTTCACCATGTGGTACTCGAGGATGGGAAAGCCCGTCGGCGGCTCTGCGGTCAGAATCCACGCTGCAAACGCCATGAGCAGGAGCACGGGCAGCGGCAGCCCCTTCGAGAGCAGCCGCGTGATTCTACGGATCAAATTGATACCTCCTCTGCTGCCTTGCGGATTTTTCGCAGGCGATGACTCATCCCTGACTTACTAATGTGACAGAGTGCGGCGAGCTCCGCCATCGAGAGTTCCGGATGGGCGCGTCGCATCTCTGCCGTCTCGCGCAGATCGTCGGAAAGCATAGCAAGCCGCCCCGCCGCCGCGAGGCGCTCGATCGCCGCCAGCTGATCCGCCGCTGCGTCCACGGCACGCTGCAGATTCGCCGTCTCCACGTTGACGAGCCGATTCACCTGCGCACGCACCTCCTTGAGGTTGCGCGCAACCTCGATCTCCTCCGCCGCCTCCTCCGCGCCGATCAGCGCGAGGAAATCCATGATGGCGTCCCCCTCCTTGAGATAGACGACGTACGTGTCATGTCGGTCGGTCAACCCTACAGGAAAGTGCAGGCGACGCAGGAGGGCATGCAGAGCCCGCCCCATCGCCGCACTCTTCGCCGCGATCTCGAGATGGCAGCTCGCCTCGGGGCGGTTCACACTTCCGCCGCCGAGGAATGCGCCGCGCAGATACGCCGCACGGCAGCATTTCTTGCGAATCAGCTCCATATCCGTACCCGCGCGCAGCGCACCTGCCTCGAGGAAACCGAGGCGCGTGAGGAGCGGTGTGACTGCCGCCCCTGCCGCAATGTTGACGATGTATTTACGGCGGCGCAGCTGTGGCGTACGCTCCATGGCGACCGAGGTCTCGATTGCCGTGTCCATTGTGCGCAGGAGACGGATCACGCGGCGTGCAACGGCTGCGCTCGCCGCCTCAAAGCGCAGTCCGAGTCCGTGCTCCCCATCCGTCACCATCGACGCGCCCATGCGCAGGAGCGCGGCAAGCTCTGCCGTCTGACAGCAGGCACGCTCCGCATCCGTGCGCGAGAGCGCATTTTTTACATCCGAGGCAAAGGACGGCATCTCAGCTCACCCGAAAATCATAGATCATGCGCATAATATTGCGGCTGAGCTTGTCGGGATCGTGCCGCACGGCATCCGACTGATTGATGATGTCCGCCGCAACGAAGCCGATGCCGAGCGCGTTGATCGCCGCCTCATCCACCGCGACGGGCGCAATCCCCTCCGCCGCGTACTTTTCGCGCAGCGCATCCGAGATCGGCGCACTGTTGACAAGCATAAAGTCGATCACGCCGCGCCCCGCATGCCGCACGATCGCCTCCGCGTGCATGGACGCCGTATAGCCGTCCGTCTCGCCGGGCTGCGTCATGACATTGCAGATGTAGATCTTGAGCGCACGACTCCTCCGGAGCTCCTCGGCAACGCCATTGACGAGGAGGTTCGGCATGATGCTTGTGTAGAGACTGCCGGGACCGAGGATGATCGCGTCCGCCGTGCGGATCGCCTCGAGTGCGGACGGCACGGGCGCAACATCCTGCGGGTAGAGCTGCACGCGGCGAATGCGCCCATGCACCTCGGGGATGTGGGACTCCCCTTCGACGACCGTACCGTCCTCCAGGATCGCGTCGAGGCGCACGGACTGCTTCGACGCGGGGAGCACGCGTCCCTTGACCGCAAGGACCTTCGAGGACGCGCGCAGCGCTGTCTCCATATCGCCTGTGACCTCCGCCATCGCAGCGAGAAAGAGATTGCCGAAGCTGTGCCCTGCGAGATTGCTCCGCCCCTCGAAGCGGTGCTGAAAGAGTTTTTCCATCAGCGGCTCGGTATCGGCGAGCGCGACGAGACAGTTCCTGAGATCCCCGGGCGGAATGATGCCCAGCTCCTCGCGCAGGCGTCCCGAGGAGCCGCCGTCGTCCGCGACGGTCACGACCGCCGTCACATTGCTCGTCAGCTCCTTGATCCCGCGCAGGAGTACGGAGAGTCCATGTCCGCCGCCGATCACCGTGACCGCAGGACCGCGGCTGAGACGCGTCTTTTCATAGACGAGATCAACGAGCCGTGCAGATGTCCCCTCGGGCATAAGTGCCGTGATGACGGAGCGGATGATATGGCGCGTCGCCAAGAGCATGAGTAAACTCCCGAAGAGTGCGATGAGTCCCCCCGCAATCGCCGTAAAGCCGTAGTCATAGCTGCCCTGCCACGTATAGACGAAGCGGAAGATCGCCTCCTCGATGCTGTCAATGTATTTGTAGTTGAAGATCAGTGCCGCTCCAAGCCCGACGCAGAGCGTCCCGATGGCAAAGACAAAGAGCCACCGCTTGAACCCCATGCCGGGATAGAGCCATTTCATGAGGTGCATCGATCAGCCCTCGCTCACGTGTTCATGCACCTCGTTCTTCATGAGGTCGCGATGCTCGAGATGCGCCGCATAGCTGCCCTTGATGCGGTCGTAGAGATGCTTTGCGATGAAGACGCTGCGGTGCATGCCGCCCGTGCAGCCGACGGCTATGACGAGCTGACTCTTGCCCTCCTTCACATACTGCGGCAAGAGGAAATCGATCATCCCGTCAAGCTGTTGCTCGAATTTCTGCGTCACATCCCATGACTCGATGTAGGACGCAACCTGCGGAACGGTACCGCTCCTCTTGCGCAGCGAGTCCACATAAAATGGATTCGGCAGGAAACGCACGTCAAAGACGAGATCGGCGTCGAGCGGGATGCCGTACTTAAAGCCGAACGAAAGGATGTTGACGCTCATCTCTGTATCCCTGCCCGGCGTGTCGTAGTGCTTGCGTATGATGTCGCGCAGCTCCGCCTTGCGCAGACGGGATGTGTCGATCAGCTGTGTCGCACGTGCACGGATCTCTGCAAGCTGTCCGCGCTCACGTGCCACACCCTCCGAGATGCGCGCATCGGGCGCAAGCGGGTGCGGACGGCGCGTCTCCTTGTAGCGGCGGATGATGACGTCGTCGGACGCCTCGATGAAGAGCAGCTCGTATGAGACATCCCCCGCATCCAGCTCGCCCAGAATCCGCACAAAGTCGTCGAAGAACTCGCGGCTGCGCGTGTCCACGACAATCGCCACACGGTTGATCTGTCCATGTGTCTCGCGACAGAGGTCGATGAACTTCGGAATGAACACCGGCGGCAGATTGTCCACGCAGAAATAGCCCAGATCCTCCATATACCGTGCTGCGAGCGACTTCCCACCGCCCGACAGCCCCGTCACGATTACGGGGCGGAACTTCTCCGCCGCACGTTTCACGTCTGCCATAGTATCACCTCACAGTACGAATTTCTCAATCGCGAGCGCAATCCCATTCGCGTCATTCGACGCCGTTATGTAGCGCGCCCGCTCCTTTGCGCCCGCAAGTCCGTTCTCCGGCACAACGGAGAACGCGCCCATCGCGAGCATCTCATAGTCATTGTCCGCATCGCCCGCAACCATCACCTCATCGAGGCTGAGCCCCATCGCATCCGCGAGCGCCTTGACGCCGACCGCCTTGTTCACGCCCGGCGGATTGATGTCGACGCTCGTGCCCGTATTCTGCTGCGGCACAAGCCGATCACCAAAGCGCTCCTGCACCGCACGAACATAGGAGCCGATCCCCGTATCCATCTCGCGCAGGACAAACTGCGGCACATGCTCCGTATAGCGCAGGTAGTCGCTGCCGACGCCGTTCACCTTGAAATGCGCCGTCGTGCGGTAGGCGGTAAAGTATTCCTCACGATACTCGGGCGCGTAGATCTCCATGCCGCTGTACCAGTTCACGTACCAGTTTCGTGTGTATGCAAAGGTCAGAAACTCCCGCGTGAGCATGGGGTCGAAATAGCGTGCAAAGACAGGCGCCCCCTCGGCTTTCCCCACGTAGCCACCGTTGCAGCAGATAACAGGGGCATCGGAGGCAATGAGACGCGTAAAGTGGAGCGCCGAGCGCAGCATACGCCCCGTTGCAACCGTCACCGTGACGCCGCGCGCCATCACGCGTGCAAGGATGTCCTTCGTGCGCGTCGTGACGGTCTTATCCGAGGTGAGGAGTGTCCCGTCCAGATCGAGCGCAATGAGTTTGATCGCCATATTTCACCCCCTCATCATCGGTACGGGCGCATCCGCCCCCATGCCGAGCACATAGTGATAGATTGCAGCCGCAAGACCATTTTCCGCGCACGTGAGCGTCTCGCAGTCCGTCACCGCCTTGACCTCGGGGAACGCGTTGCCCATTGCAATGCTCCTGCCCGCCGCCTTCAGCATGGGCAGGTCGTTGTACGCATCGCCGATCGCCATTGTCTCCTCAATGGCAATGCCGAGTTTTGCGGCAAGCGACCGAAGTGCCGACGCCTTCGAGATTCCCTTCGGCACGATCTCGATGAGACAGTCCGCCGAGCGCGTCACATCCACCTGATCGCCAAATTCTGCGAGTACCGCCTCTGCGCGCGCAAGTGTCACGTCAAGCCCCTTTGTCACGAGGAGCAGCTTGCAGTTGCCCGCCGCATACGCAAAGAGTCCGTCCCAGCCGACCGCCTCGCCCGTGAGTTTCTGTGAGTTCTCGTAGAAGCGTGACTCATCGCACGCACGGGCATAGCGCAGAACGCCGCCGCTGTAGCTCTGGATGTACCAATCGCGCTCCTTGCAGAACCCAATGATGTCATGGGCGAGCGCGGGGTCAATCGTATGCTCCTCATAGACGCGCCCGCCCCTGCTCTTGATGAGTCCGCCGTTGTACGAGATGATCGGCACATCCACGCCGAGCGCGCGAGCAACGGGCAGCGCCGCCTCGAACATGCGCCCCGTTGCAATCGTCACAACGACGCCCGCCTCCACAGCACGGCGCACCGCCGCAATATTCTCCGGCGAGACCACATTGCCGTCCGGCAGCATCGTCCCATCCAAATCCGATACGAACAGCTTTACCGCCATTTCGTCCCCTCCTATTTCCCCTATTCCCTGTGCAATCTATGACATCTATTTTGTGCTTAGCGCCGCTGTGGTGCGATGTCCCTAAGCGAACCCTAGTGAAGCAAGTGAGTAAAGCGGGCGTTTCGCCCCCTGCGGATTTCTTTCGTTCAAGCGCGCAGCGCGCGTTTAAGAAGTCCACAGGTATTTAGGCGAATAAGCACGCGGACACTTGCGTAACTAAGCGTTCGCGTGGGATTCGCACCACAAGGTCATAGACCGTCCAGGCTAAATTGCTGACAAAGCGCTTCCCCCTGTGTTATAATACCCCGAAACAACTCATTGAAAGGAGGCGCGCGGTGCAGAACATCTTTCGCCAGCTTATCACCCTCATCGGCGTGCTGCTCATTCTCGTCGGCATCTTCGGACTCACCTACACCTACCAAATCGACCATCGCAGCGCGCGCAGCCTCTCTGCGTACGCGCACATCGACTTTCAGGCATCCTACACGGGCGAGGGACGGCTCGAGGGCGCGACCCTCACGCTGCGGGACTATCGCTTCGATGAAGCGAAACTCCTGCCCGACGTCGTCCTCTACACGGACGGCGCCGCATGGGAGATGAAAGCCGCGACCAAGTACACGCCACGCCCCGTTCCGGGGACGGACAGTCCCTACAAGAACGAAAACAAATGCTTCGTCGAGCTGCCGCGCGCCAGCCTCCCCGCCATCCGCAAGGCGACGAGCGTCCGCGTGCGCTTCTACTACGACAACGGACAGACCATCGACCTGCCGCTGAATGAGCCCGACCTCGCCTACTGGCAGCGCGAACTCGGGAAAGGAATCTAAAAGCTATTGTACTGTTATTGAAAACATTCGTCAAGGCAGGGAACTCCCATGAAGAAAAACGATCTGCTCCTCATCGGCGTACTGCTCCTCCTCTGCGGGATCGGCGCCGTATTTTTTTTCACGCGCGCGGACAGCGAAGTACGCCACGCCGTTATCACGCAGGACAACGTCATCCTCTATGACATCCCGCTCACAGGGCACACGGGCACAGAGGACATCGTCATCGCGGATGAGCATGGGGCGAACACAATCCGCATCGAGGACGAAAGTATCGCCGTCATCGACGCCGACTGTCCCGACCATGTCTGCGTAAAGACGGGCAAAGCGATGAAAAAAGGCGATGTGATCGCCTGTCTGCCGCACAAGCTCCTGATCGAAGTGAAATGATATGAACGGACTTCAACGGATCACACGCATTGCGCTGCTCACGGCGCTCTCGCTCATTCTCTTTATCCTCGAAGGCTTCCTCCCTCTGCCTCTGCCCGTGCCCGGTGCAAAGCTCGGACTTGCCGCCATTGTCACTCTCATTGCACTCTATACGATGTCAACACGCGATGCGGCGCTTATGCTCACACTGCGCATCGTCCTCGCCTCCGCCTTCGGCGGCGGACTTGCCCCCATGCTCTACAGCCTCGCGGGTGGCGCGGCGAGCTTTGCCGCAATGGCACTGCTGAAACGCTGCACGCAATTCTCCATCGTCGGCATCAGCGCAGCGGGCGGCTTCCTTCACAACATGGCGCAGCTGCTCGTCGCCGCCGCAGTTCTGGAGACGACAGCACTTTTTGTCTATGCGCCCGTACTCGGTATTGTCGGCATACTCACAGGAATACTCATTGGCATCGCTGCTCAGATAATTTTACAGAAAATATCAGGATAAATATTCTCATTTTCACTTTTTTATGCTATACTCTTATTAGCAGATTTTTCTCTCTACTGTGAATTTAAGGAGGACAATCCAAATGGAGTATCGCATCGAACATGATTCCCTCGGCGAAGTCAAGGTGCCCGCAGACAAATACTGGGCGGCACAGACGGAGCGCAGCTTCGAAAACTTCCCCATCGGCATTGAGAAGATGCCCGCCGAGATCATCCACGCGTTCGGCATTCTGAAAAAATCCGCCGCCATCGCGAACAACAAGCTCGGCAAGCTTGACGACAAGCGTCTCGACGCCATCAAGGCGGCGTGCGATGAGATCATCGCGGGTAAGCTCTCCGAGCATTTCCCGCTCGCGGTCTGGCAGACGGGCAGCGGCACGCAGTCGAACATGAACGTCAACGAGGTCATCGCGAACCGCGGCAACGAGATCGCGGGCGAAAAGATCCTCCATCCGAACGATCACTCCAATATGTCGCAGAGTTCGAACGACACCTTCCCGACTGCCATGCACATCGCCGCCGTCATCGCCATCGAAGACGGACTCTTCCCGAGCATTGACCTCCTCGCAAATACCTTCCGTCGCCTCATGAAGGAAAACGAGGGCATCGTCAAGACGGGACGCACCCATCTGCAGGATGCCGTGCCCATCTCCTTCACGCAGGAGATCAGCGGCTGGCTCGCGATGCTCGAGCAGTCGAAGAAGCAGCTGCAGGCGGCGCTCCCGTTCCTCCACGAACTTGCGCTCGGCGGCACTGCGGTCGGCACGGGTCTCAACACGCCGAAGGGCTTCGATGTCGCCGTTGCACAGGCGGCAAGCGACCTGACGGGCAAGCACTTCGTCACCGCGCCGAACAAGTTCCACGCGCTCACGAGCAAGGACGCCATCGTCTTCGCACATGGCGGACTCAAGGGGCTCGCGGCGAACATGATGAAGATCGCAAACGACATCCGCTGGCTCGCGGCAGGGCCGCGCTGCGGCCTCGGCGAGATCACGATCCCCGCGAACGAGCCGGGCAGCTCCATCATGCCGGGCAAGGTCAACCCGACGCAGTGCGAGTCCGTCACGATGGTCGCGGTACAGGTCATGGGCAACGACGCTGCGATCGGCATTGCCGCCTCGCAGGGCAATTTTGAGCTGAATGTCTTCATGCCCGTCATGATCTACGACTTCCTCCAGTCCGCGCGGCTCCTCACCGACTCCCTCAAGTCGTTCAATGACCGCTGCGTCACGGGCATCACGGCAAACCGCGAGAAGATGCACGAGAACCTGCATCGCTCGCTCATGCTCGTCACGGCGCTCAACCCGTACATCGGCTACGAGAACGCCGCGAAGACCGCACACAAGGCATTCGACGAGAACATCAGCCTCAAGGAGGCATGCGTCGCCCTCGGCTTCCTCACCGCTGAGAAATTCGACGAGGTCTTCCATCCCGAAGAGATGGTGTAAACGAAATCGTTCCACAAGAAAAGGACTGCTGCATAAACGCGGCAGTCCTTGTTTGTTATTCGTTACAGAGTACGGATAGACCACTAAGGCATTTATCAAATCGCCAAAAAATCCGGCTGCAGAACGCGCAGCGTCTTACGGTCGTAGTCGATCAACCCCTCGTCGCGCATATGGCTCATCTCACGGCTGAGCGCGCTGCGCTCCACACCGAGGTAACGTGCGAGCTGGGTCTGGTTCAGATCACGCAGCCCCTCACCTCCCTCGGACACACACGCCTGCAGATAGACACTGAGCTTCGCGCGGATACTCTTCTGCCCCATGATACGGATCTTGTGCTGATAGAAAACGCCCTTCTGCGAGATACGGTGCAGCATATTCAGCGTGAATCGCCAAAGATGCGGATCGCTGCACGAATCGCGCTCGTAAAGCTGTCGAAACTGCAGGCGCAGAATCAACGTATCGCTGAGTGCCTTGACGAACATACGGCTCGCCGTGAGGTTTGCCCCCTCCATCGTCTCGCCGAAGCTCCTGCCCGCCTCGAAGATGCTCATGTCAATCTGGTCGGCATTCTCGTTGAGGAAGGACACCTCGATCGAACCTGTGAGAATGATGCCCGTCACAATCGGTGCGCCTCCCATGCGCATGATGTTCTCCCCCATCGCATAGTGTTTGAGCTCACCGCCGAGCGCATTGAGGAGCTCCGGTAGTGCGTCCACAGAAATCCCCTCGAACAGATCGTGCCGGAGCAAAAGTGCCGTATGCGGTGCCAGCTGTTCCTCCGTCAGCATGAAAGCCTCCCTTCGCCATCCATAGAGAACGATTCTCTTTTATTATAAGTCGACATGCCCACTTTGTAAATGCTATAATGGCGTCGCATAGAAGAAACTCTTTCTCATGAATAGATCTGTCTCATCCGGAAAAGGAGAACACCATGACATTCGATTGTAAAAATCTTATCTGCCGTATCGGGATTCTGCTCGTCCCGCTGCTCTTCTTCGGCACAAGCAGTGCACTGGCGGCAGTCCAAGCGCCGACGACCGTCGCAGCTCCCACCGAGACGCGTACGATTCAGCTTCTTTCGATGGAGTTCCGCCATCCCGTAGAGGACGGTGCACTCATGCGTATGATCTGGAAGATTGACGGTGTCGTCAAGGACGCAGTCTCAGCAGAAGAAATTGCAGAAAAGGGTCTGCACCCGGATGCCCTCATCCCCTGCCTCGCCGAATTTGTCGGCAAGGAGTTCACAAACGGCCGCCGTCTGGACATCCGCGAACGCTACATCCCGTGGACACAGGAGCTTGAGGCGAGCCTTCACGCACTCATCGCCACGCAGAATCTTGCCGCCGAGAACGACTACGGTGCACGCGCGGAGACCGTGACGAATCCCGCCTACAACATCCTCATCGCCTATGCGGACGGACGCAGCCTCTATATCACCTCGGAAGGACAGACGCTGAACGAACATGAGACGGGTGTCGAGGATGCACTCCTTACTTGGGCGGACGAGGCATTTGCCGTAGGCGGGAAACAGACTCCATGAACAGCTGGAAGAGGGCAATCGGCGGTGTTGCACTCATCCTAGGGCTTGCCGTCCTGACGCACTGTGGATTTGGCGAAACATCCGCTGTCCCCGAAGTACGCGGCATCGTCCTCGCGGATGAGGCGAAGCAGGAATACATCAAGGCGCAGATGGATGCGCTCTACTCCCCACCCGAGAACAAATCGCCTGCTCCATTCACCGCCCCCGAGGGCTGGGTGTACGAAAAGTCTGCCATTGGAAACGTTCCGGTCGATCGTCTTGCACCACCGAATCCAAGCACCAAGAGGGTTTTGCTTCAACTGCACGGCGGCGCGTATATGAGCGGGCTTACGGATCTCTACCGCACGTTTGCCGTGCGTCAGGCGGAGTATACGAACGCACGCGAAATCTACTGCACAGACTACCGACACGCACCCGTGCATCGCTATCCGGCGGCACTTGAGGATGCAGCAACGGTGTACGAGGGACTTCTTATGCGCGGGATAAAGCCATCGGACATCATCATCATCGGCGACTCTGCGGGCGGCAATCTCGCCGTGGAGCTTGCGCTCCATCTGCGCGACGAGGGATTGCCACAGCCCGCCGCCCTTATTCTCCTATCCCCGTGGGCGGACTTCGCACACGAGGAGGGCACATCACGCACGGAGAACTTCGCAAAGGACAAGGTGCTCGGCGAGGGCACACCGTTTGCCCCCTATCTGCGCAAAGCGCCGCCGTATGCGGGCAGTCTCCCGCTCGACGATCCGCGCCTTTCCCCGATTCATGCCAATCTCAGCGGACTTCCGCCCATGCTGATCCAGACGGGCGGCTACGACCTCCTGCTGACGGAAGACGAACAGCTTGCAGAAAAGGCGAAGGCGGACGGAACGTCTGTGACATTCACCGTCTATCCCGAAATGCCCCACGTCTTCCCGCTCGTTCTGCCGGAACTCGCGGAGAGTATCGCCGCTCTTAAGGAAATACAGGACTTTGTAAATCATCATATGCAGCGGTGATAAAAGTTCTCCTCATAAGGAGATCGGAGAACTCTGAGGAGGTATTGTCCATGCTTACATACAAAGGCTATCATGCAAAAGTCTCATTCGATGAGGAGGACGGGCTCTTTGTCGGTGAGGTATTCGGCATCAATGACTCACTGAACTTTCACGGCAGGAGTGTCGATGAGCTGACAATGTCATTCCACGACTGCATTGACAACTATCTGGAAGCCTGTGCAGCATTCCACAAAAGTCCCGACAAGGAATTCAAGGGGAGTTTTAACATCCGCATCCCGAGCGACCTTCATCGGCGACTTGCCCTTGAGGCGACACGAAAAAATCTATCGCTGAACCAGTTTATCAAAAACACATTGATTCAGGCTGTTCCCGAAGGTGCACAGATATAACGTCAATACACACATACAAAAGGGAGATTTCGCCATCTTGACGAAATCTCCCTTTCGTGTCTCTATGTCGCTGTCATGCTTCTCTGCGGTCGAACGGTACCTGTCCAAGCAGGAGGTCGGGGTTGTTCTCGCGAATCCAGCCGAGCGCCCACTCGTTATTGACGAGAAGAACGGGGTTGCCGCTCCTGTCATGGACGAACATGCCGCGATCCGCGCCGCGCAGATCGGCGGGCTTGATTGTGCGCCCGTCGGGGAATGCGAGCCAACGCGCTGTCTCGAACGGCTGCATCTGCATTGTGATCTCCGTGTTGTACTCGCTTTTCAGACGATACTCGAGCACCTCGAACTGGAGCGTGCCGACGGTGCCGACGATGTAGCTGTCGAGCCCCGCGCCAACCTGCTCGAAGAGCTGGATCGCGCCCTCCTGCGTCAGCTGCTCGATGCCCTTGACGAACTGCTTGCGCTTCATCGTGTCCTTTGCCGCAACACGTGCGAAACGCTCGGGCGGGAACACGGGGAAATCCTCGAATTTGAACTTGTGCGCGGGGTCGCAAATCGTGTCCCCTATGCCAAATACGCCGGGGTCAAAGAGCCCCACGATGTCGCCGGGGTACGCCGTGTCGATGATCTGGCGATCCTGTGCGAGGAACTGCTGCGGCTGAGCGAGTTTGATGAGCTTGCCCGAGGGTGCGTGCCAGACGCTCATATTGCGGTCGAACTTACCCGAGGAGATGCGGATGAACGCAAGGCGGTCACGGTGCGCGGGGTTCATATTCGCCTGAATCTTGAACACGAAACCCGAGAATTGCTCATCGTCCGGCTCGATCATGCCCGCTGAGGACATCCGCGGCGCAGGTGTCGGTGCGAGGCGAATGTACTCCTCAAGGAAGTTCTGCACGCCAAAGTTCGTCATCGCAGAGCCGAAGAACATCGGCGTGAGTTCGCCCGCATCGACCGCCGCACGGTCAAACGCCTCGCCCGCGTCACGCAGCAGCTCGATGTCATCGTGGAGTGCGGCGGCGACCTCCGCCCCGACGCGCTCCACCCACGCGGGATCGTCCATCTCGAACACCTCGGAGACGCGCGTCTCCTGCCCGTGCGTCACATCCTCGGCAAAGAGCTCGATGCGGTTCTTCTCGCGGTCATAGACGCCGCGATACGTCCCGTCCGTGCCAATCGGCCAGTTCATCGGATAGGAGCGGATGCCGAGGACATTTTCCAGCTCATCCATCAGATCGAGCGGTGCCTTGCCGAAACGATCGAGCTTGTTGACAAAGGTGAAGATGGGGATGCCGCGCTGACGGCAGACACGGAACAGCTTGCGCGTCTGCGCCTCGACGCCCTTTGCCGCGTCGATGATCATGACGGCGCTGTCCACCGCCATCAGCGTGCGGTAGGTATCCTCACTGAAGTCCTGATGCCCCGGTGTATCGAGGATGTTGATGCGATAGCCGTCGTAGTCGAACTGCAGGACGGAGGATGTGACGGAGATGCCGCGCTGCTTCTCGATCTCCATCCAGTCGGAGACGGCGTGACGCTGCGTCTTGCGCGACTTGATCGAGCCCGCGAGATGAATCGCTCCGCCGTAGAGGAGCAGCTTCTCGGTGAGCGTGGTCTTGCCCGCGTCCGGATGTGAGATGATGGCGAATGTGCGGCGCTTCTCGATTTCGCGCGCAAGTTCTTCTTTTAGCGTTGCCATGAATCTCCCTTACTTCATTTATTTCAATGTCAATGATACGGGGCAGTGATCGCTCCCGAATATGTCCGCATGGATCTCTGCCGCAGCGATGCGGTCACGCAGCTCCTCGGAGACGAGGAAGTAGTCGATGCGCCACCCTGCATTCGTCTCGCGCGCATGGCGCAGATACGACCACCATGTATAGGCGCCCGTGAGGTCGGGATAGAGTGCGCGGAAGGTATCGACAAAGCCCGCATCGAGCAGTTCCGTAAATTTGCCGCGCTCCTCGTCCGTAAAGCCCGCATTTCGTCGATTGCTTTTCGGGTTCTTGAGGTCGATCTCCGTGTGCGCGACGTTGAGGTCGCCGCATAGGGCGACGGGCTTCTTCGCACGCAGGTCAAGCAGGAATGTGCGAAACGCATCCTCCCAGACCATACGGTAGTCGAGCCGCGCGAGTGCGTTTTTCGAGTTCGGCGTGTAGACGGTAACGAGATAGAGATCCTCGTACTCCATCGTGATGACGCGCCCCTCGTGATCGTGCTCCTCTATGCCAATGCCGTAGCTGACCGAGAGCGGCCTCACGCGCGTAAAGATCGCCGTGCCGGAGTAGCCCTTTTTCTCCGCACTGTAAAAATACTGCTCGTAGCCGGGCAGATCGAGGATTGCCTGCCCCTCCTGCATCTTCGTTTCCTGCAGACAGAAGGCATCGGCATCGAGCTGCTTGAAGGACTCCATAAATCCCTTTTTGAGGGCGGCACGCAGTCCGTTGACATTCCATGATACAAAGCGCATTGCGTTCCTCCATCAGAGCGTCTTATACGCAGAAATCGGCCAGAACACAATCATCGCTTTGCCCTTGATGAGATCGTACGGAACAAACCCCACATCGGCAAAGCGGCTGTCCTCGGAGTTGTTGCGGTTGTCCCCCATCACGAAGACACGCCCCTCGGGCACGGTCGACTTTGGGTACTCGCTGCGCGTCTTTTCGAGGATGTAGTCCTCCGTCAGCAGCTGATCGTTGACGAGCACGCGCCCCTCGTGAATCTCGATCGTGTCCCCCGGCGTCGCAATCACGCGCTTGATAAAGTCGCGGCTCGGATCGCGCGGGTACTGGAAGACGAGAACTTCGCCCTTCTCCGGCGTGCGGAAGCGGTAGATAAATTTATTGACGACAAGGCGCTCCTCCGACTCGAGTGTCGGGCGCATCGACGGGCCGTCGACGACATAGAGCTCCACGATAAAGGTGCGGATGAACATCGCAAGCGCAACGGCAACAACAATAGATACAATCCAATCCTTGATCTCCGACGCAGTTGATGTTTCCTTTTCCATAAGCCCCTCCTCTCATACAGCAAAAAGAGGGACTGCCGCAGCAGTCCCCATCCATCGTGATTTAGCGCTTTTCCCGAATGCGAGCCGCCTTGCCCGTGAGGCCACGCAGATAGTAGAGCTTCGCACGGCGAACGATGCCGCGGCGCGTTACCTCGATCTTTGCAATACGCGGGGAGTGTACGGGGAAGAGTCGCTCGACACCGACACCCGATGCAATGCGGCGCACCGTGAAGGTCTCGCGCACGCCCGTGCCCTGACGTCCGATGACCACACCCTCGAACACCTGAATGCGCTCGCGCGTACCCTCGACGATGCGCGCGTGAACGCGAACCGTGTCGCCCGGTGCAAATGTCGGGATGTCGGAGCGGAGCTGCTCCTTCTCAAGGATCTCGATGATATTCATATGTTTTCCTCCTTCGCTCGGACGTTCATAGCCGGCTCATGCCGTCCAGCGGACCATCCACACACATACTTAGTGACTATAGCATAAGATCGACGCTGACGCAAGAAAAATTTTTATCAGCGATCACGGCGGCTCTTTTCATCGCCTTCGTCGTTCTCGTCGGACTGCGGTTTTTTCTTCAGGCGGCGCGGCGGCATATGCGCCCTCCAGTCCGGCTCACAGGTGATGCGGTTGCGCCCATTTTCCTTCGACTGATAGAGCGCGGTATCCGCACGCTTTACCATATGCTCCGCCGTATCCTCCTTCGTCCCGTACCAGATGGCGACGCCACCGCTGCACGTCACCTGATCCGATGGATGAATATGCGCTTCGGAGACGGTCTCGCGAATCGTATTGGCGAATTCCAGCGCCTGCGCACCATCATAGTGCAGACAGAGCAGGATGAACTCCTCGCCGCCCCAACGGATGAGGACATGGCGACGATCGAGGAATCCGTTGATCGTCTGCGCAAAGCCCACAAGCACCACATCGCCGACATCGTGCCCATAGGTGTCATTGATCTTCTTAAAGTAGTCAATATCGAACATGATGAGGGCAAACGGCTCCTTGATCTCGAGAGAGATGCGCATGAAGTCACGCGTCGCAGCGGGAAATTTGTTACGGTTGAACGCACCTGTGAGGGGATCGACCTCCATGCGCCGCGTCACCACACTGACCTCATTTTCGAGGCTCGCCGAGAGTTCCGTGAGATATTGCTCGTGTGCCGCACGCTCCAAAATCAGCTGCACGATAAAGAAGCCGATTGTATAGATGCCGAACGGAACAAGATATATATGCCATGGGAAAATACGATACTGCTGTGACAGACCATCAATGAAGGCGAGTGCCGAAAGTGTACCAAATGCCACGAGGAGCGATCGACAGCGTTTGTTGCCGCGTCGATGGCATACAAAGAGCCAATATCCCGTCATCAGCCCGCAGACGGCGAGCGCGAGATAGAAGAAGAACCGTATGAGATAGAGGCCGTGCTGCCCCAGCATCTCTAGAACGACTGCGGCAGCCAACATGAATCCGTAGATGATGGACACCTGCAGAATACGCTTCTTGTAGTCCTCGTCGATGACACTGTAGATCAGGAGATTTGCCGACAATGGAATGAGGTAGGTAGAGACGAGTTCGAGCGTCCACCAGAATACAGGCCAGTCGAGCCAGAGAAGGATAAGGCTTGAAGAGCTGAGCATCCAGACGAAGAACACGACAAGAACAACGATCAGACGCAGATAGACATCCCGGAGCTCCTTCTCCGTAAAGAAGTAAACGCAGAGCAATATGATAAAGATGAGGAGCGCGGTGATGCCGCTGACATACGGGAAATCGTAGAGAAAGACATCCGCGATCTGACGGACGGAACGATCCAGTCGGACACGATCGAACTGCCCGAGCACCCAGATATTGTCGGAATGCACCTGCATATAGAGCTGACGCCCGACCGCCCATGCGGGCAGATCGACGAGATGCCACTTACGCCCATAGGAAAAGGCGTGATGGGTGAGATCGCCATAACGATAGATGGAGATCCCGTCCAAAAAGATCTGTATCGCCTGATCTGTTGTCGAGAAGAAGAGACTCTCGTCCACGCCCGTATCGGGCGGAATATAGACACGAACCCAGACGTAGTGCATCCCCTCCGGCGTTGCGACCCCAAACTGCGGATTGAACCGTCGCCAACTCCCCTCCTCCTTCGGAAATGCGGGCACGGTTTTTTCAGCTTCTGCAGCAAAGCTCGGGCTGTTCGGCTGCCAATACTCCCACGTGAGCTGTGAGGTTTCGGCGGAGACCGCATGACCTATGGACAAGAGGAACACAAAAAGAATTGCCTGCAAAAAAGCGTGCCATCCCCGATTCATCTTCCGAACACCCCCTTTCTATCTTATTCGTACAAAATAAAACAGGCTTAAATTCTTAGGGAATCGCTGATAAAATAGACCTGCAGATTGGCGTAGATTTTTTCGTCCGATTGAGGCAGCAAACCGGACGCATAGCCAAAGCTATGTGGAGGATTTGCTAACGAAAAGCGGGCAAAAAAGATGCGCTAAGATGGCGCGGCTGAATTTATCAGCGCTTCCTCAGGAAGAAAGTCCTGATAAGACATCACACACAACACCCTTGGGCACGTCGCTATGCACGGAGACCTCTCCGATTCCGTCGGCAAGCACCCAATGAATCCGTCCGTCCACGGTCTTCTTATCGTGAAAGAGATCGTCGTACATCGCATCCGGCGATACGCCCTCTGCCATGAGCGGCAGCCTCATCGTACGGATCAGCTCCACCATGCGGAGGCGGTCTGTGGCAGAGAGCAGCCCCATCTCCTCGCTGATCTGCGCCGCGCCGATCATGCCGATGGCGACTGCCTCGCCGTGTCGATAGCGTGCGTAACCCGTCTCCTTCTCGATCGCATGTGCAATCGTGTGGCCGAAGTTCAGGATGCGCCTGAGGCCTCCCTCACGCTCATCCTGCCGCACGACATCCGCCTTGATCTCGCAGGAGCGCGCAATCATATGCACCGCCGCAGATGGTTCGAGGGCGAGTACCGCCGCGCAGTGATCTTCCAGCCACGCAAAGAAGTCTGCATCGTAAATCATGCCGTATTTGATGATCTCACCGAGTCCCGTGCTGATCTCACGCGCGGGCAGGGTTTTGAGCAGGTCGAGATCCATAAAGACCGCGTCGGGCTGATAGAACGCGCCGATGAGGTTCTTGCCACGCGGATGGTTGACGGCTACCTTGCCACCGACGCTCGAATCGACCTGCGCGAGGAGGCTCGTCGGCAGCTGGATGAAGGGCACACCGCGCATATAGGTTGCGGCGACAAATCCCGCGAGGTCGCCGACCACGCCGCCGCCGAGCGCAAAGATCGGCGAGCGGCGATCCATCCCCAGCTCAATCGCGCACGTAAAGAATTCGTTTGCCTGTGCAAGGCTCTTCGAGGACTCCCCCTCCGGAATCGTGACGATCTCCGCCCGCACGCCTGCGCGTACGAGGAGTTCCGCAACGCGATCGGCATGGATCGCTCCGACATTCGCATCCGTGACGATCATGCCCTGCGTAGAGTAGCTCGCCTGACGCACGAATGCGATGATTTCATCATCTATGCCGTTCCCAATCACAATGGGATAGCTGCGCGCTCCAAGCGCGACAGTCACTCTGCGTATCATATCATCTTCTCCATATCCGCAGCGCCTGCAGGATGCGCTCTGCCACCTCGAGCGGCGAGCGTCCGCTCGTATCCACCGTTATATCTGCCGTCTCATAGAGCGTGCTCCGCTCCTCGAGGAGCCTCACAATCGCGGCACGGCGATCACCCGCATCCGCGTGATCGAGCACGGGGCGCCTGCCACGCGTAGCTGTCCGCTGAAGGATCGTGTCGACATCGGCGGTCAGAGCGACGAGGATGCCGCGGCGGCGCAGCAGCGTCACATTCTCCGGATCCTTGACCGTACCGCCGCCCGTAGCAATGACGAGATTTGCACGCTGCGCCGCCGCGCGTACGGCTTCTTTTTCACGCGCACGAAAATACGACTCGCCATGTTCCCGAAACATCGCAGGGATGGACATGCCATACTTCTCCTCGATCTTGCGGTCGAGATCGTGAAAGGCACAGCCCAAGCGTCCGGCAAGCAGGCGTCCGACACTGGTCTTTCCTGTCCCCATAAAGCCGATCAGCACGACGTTTTTCATGTGCGCTCCCATGCCCTTTCGAGACGCGCGTGATAGGCGGCAAGGGAAGCCGTGAGATCGGTCATGGAGTCCGCATGGAACTGCGTGCAGATTGCATCCGCAAGAACGAACGCAACCATCGCCTCACCGACCACGGAGGCAGCAGGAACAGCGCAGACATCGCTGCGCTCCTTGCTCGCCGAGACCTCCGTGCACGTCGCGAGATCGATCGTCCGCAGCGGTGCCATCAGCGTCGGGATGGGCTTCATCGCCGCGCGCACAATGAGGGTCTCCCCGTTCGTCATACCGCCCTCGAGTCCGCCTGCACGATTCGTCCTGCGGTAGGGTCGCCCGTCCGCGCCCATATAGAGTTCGTCATGGATCGCGCTGCCGGGCAGATGCGCACATGCAAAGCCCGCACCGATCTCCACGCCCTTGATCGCCTGAATGGACATCACAGCACCCGCAAGTTTTCCATCGAGACGGCGATCCCACTGCGTATGGGAGCCAAGCCCAATCGGCAGTCCGCGTACAACAATCTCAAAGACGCCGCCAAGCGTATCACCCGCCGCCTTTGCCTCGTCGATGCGCACCTTTATGCGTTCCTCCGCTGCAGGGTCACAGCAGTTCAAATCACCGCTATTTGTCACGCCGATGTCCTCGTCCCGAATCGACGCACGATCCACTGCCACGCCGCCGATCTCCGTCACATGGGAGGCGATGCGCACGCCCACGGCCGCAAGCAGCTGACGGCAGACCGCGCCGACGGCAACACGCATCGTTGTCTCGCGCGCGCTCGAACGTTCAAGGATGTCACGCGCATCCTGACGATCATATTTGAGTACACCCGTGAGATCCGCATGCCCCGGGCGGACAGCTGTCACCTTTGCCCCCGTCGGCGCACCGAAGGAATCCATGCGCTCCGTCCAGTTTGCAAAGTCGCGATTGACCACCTGAAGCGTGATCGGCGAGCCAAGCGTCTCCCCGAAGCGCAGCCCCGAGAGCACGAGGGCGCGATCCGTCTCGATCTTCATGCGGTCGCCGCGCCCATAGCCCTGCTGTCGGCGCGCAAGCTGCGCATCGATTGCCTCACGCGTCACGCGCAGTCCCGCAGGCATTCCATCGAGAATCGCCGTCAACGCTGCACCGTGCGACTCGCCACCAGTGACAAAATGCAGCTGCCCCATGCAAATCCTCCTTATGTAATATCCATAATTTTTAGACAAAAGTCATTATGCCATCTTAAGGTAGCACTGATAAATTCAGCCCCGCCATCTTAGCGCATCTTTTTTGCCCGCTTTTTGTCGGCAAATCCTCCACAGAGCACCACTCTGCGTCCGGTTTGCCTCCTCAATCGGACGAAAAAATCTGCGCCAATCTGCAGGTCTGTTTTATCAGCGATTCCTTAAATACATTCGATATTATATCTCATTTTCCTGCAGAGGCAATTTCGTTTATTGCATGCGCACATTCATTCCTGCTTCTTCTCTATCGCACGCGCGGCAGCCTCCATCCGTATAACGAAATGGAGTTCATCACCCTCCGCCGTGAGAGAAAAATCGCCGAAACGGATGCCGGGCTCCCCCTCCTGTACCGCGTGCAAAAACGAAATCACATCGAAGTACCTACCGCGCATCTTGATTTCGGTCGGTCGAACGACGATCTCCTCCATATGCACGGGCGGCTGCGGCGCAAAATGCTCAAGCACCACATTGTTCTGCCGTGCGAGCCGCTCCACCGTGCGGATGAACGCCCCCTGCCCCTCCTCGTCGGGCAGGGCGTGCAGGAGAAACGCCTGCCGTGCGCGCAATTTCTGCGCCGCCTCAGGACACTCAAGCAACATCCGCGCGTGGATCTCCATGCGTGCGAGAAGCATCTCAGCAGCAGCCTGCTCCGCCTCTGCAGCCGTGCGCTGCCCTGCAAAATAGGGCGCAAGCACCAGTGTGTGGAGGAGGAACAGCCCAAGCCCCCAAATCAACGCGATCTCGATGCGCGCACGTGCGGATAAGCGCTCCAAGGGTCTCACTGCCAATCACTCCGCAACGTAAATTGAATGTGCGTTAGCAGATCGGTCACGGCGCGCACCTCCCCCGCACGTTCAAGCGTCACCTTCGAGGAAAATGCGTCATCCCCCTCCATTTCTCCCAGAAAGGCGGCAAACGCCGCAGCGTCCACGGCCTCCCCTTCAATGTGAAGCTCACTGCGCTCCGCCCGCACGCCCGTCAGCCGTATGCCGTCCATCGAGATTGTTCCAAGGTGAACAAGGAGGGCGCGCACGGGCGATGCGCCTTCCATAAATGATGTCAAAAGGCGCTCCCGCTGTGCCACGTCGGCACGCAGCGCGTCGAACTCCTCCATCTCCCTACGCTCCGACGTCCTGAGGGCGACCTCCTCCAGCGCATGATCGCGCGCCTGACGCACCGCTGCACAGGATGCAAAATCCGCTGCCGTGGTGGCGAGGAATGCAGCCGTGGCAAATACGGCAATCAGCACGGAGGCATAGGAACGGCTCCATTCTGCACGCATATGCTCGGCTGCCCAATACAAATTTTTCGGGGTTCCTGCGCGCACAAGTAAGCCCGCGTAAATGGCGGGCGCAAACACATCCTCGTCGACCACATGCTCCCACGGCATGTGCGAACTGCATGCCGCCTCCATCTCCGCCGAGAGAGGATGCTCCTCCGGCGGGCAGACCGTAATCAGACGCAACGCAAGCCCCACTGCGGAAAAAGCAGAAAAATAAGCCCCGAGGCGCGAGCCCTCCATCCTTGCCATCCAATACCGTCGCGTATCCTGCAGCGACACACACAGAAGCCGCACATCATCGGGGAGCGCTTTGCCCATCTCATCCGCCTCGGCACGCAGATCCCAGAGCAACGCTTCCCGCAGCTCGCTGCCTGTGAGCCGCACGGGCAACGTACGTTCCCCCGTCTCCGCTTCAAAGACGGGGAGTGCGAGAGCCAGCGGCAGCTTCTCCCAGCCTACACGCCGCAGCGCAGCACGGGCAGAGGAGGCAAGTTCCATCGCATCTGAGGGCGCAGGGCAGGGTGACATCTGCGACTCCGTCACCATCCACGCACGTCCGTCACCGTCCACGGCTCCCAGACGCACGAGCGCAAGCCCCTCATGGGAGGGGTAGATGCCCACTGCCTCGTGCATGCGCCACGGAAGACTAATACCAACGCCGCCAGACATAGTGCTCCCCCTTCTTCTCCATACGGGCGCGGACAATCTTTGCCCGCACCCACTCCTCGCCGTCGGGGATGCGTGTCCCGCTCTCGTCGATGGCAGCCGCCCCCACGTCGAGGAAAGCCCCCCGCCCCCGTGGCATCTCGATGAAGACATGGAGCTCGATCTTCTCCGACATTGGAATCATGCCCACATCCTTGTCCACATTTTTTCTCTCACCCGCAGCCGGCAGGTCACCGTATGCGTCCGCCGACCGCTCAAGTCTTGCCGCAGCCGTCTCCACCGCGCTCTCAGCGGCAAGGCGCAGCTGCATTTCCCGCTCGTATTCCACCGCCACATTGGCACCGCCGCGCATGAACGCAGCAACAGCAAGCCCGAGCAGAAGAATTACCGTCAATGCAGCGAGCCCAACGGCAGAGATTGTACCGCGTTCATCCCTATGTGCCACCCATACCCTCCCGCAGGTAGACAGCGGTCACGAGGCTGTAGCTATGCCCCGTCACCATACTCACGCCCCTCATCTCAATGTGGTAGAGGCGCGGACGCTGTGCATCCTCGCATACGGAGAACGCTTCGATATGGACGCCCGCCCCGCCAAATGACCCCGTAAGGGGAGATGTGACCGCATTGAGCACCAGATGTCCATCCGTAAGCCAATAGCGATCACGCGCTTCTCCGGAAATCTGTGCGCCGCGCATGTCCTGCTCCATCTCGTAGATCCCCCGCTGATGTTCTCCGATGTGATCGGAGAGCAGCGCTGACTCCACAATGCGCGCCGCAGCGATGTGCATCTCCTGCCGCAGCTCCGCATCCGCGACCTCATCCCGGTAGCTGCGCCATGACCACACGAGCGCAAAGGCGAGGAAGGTCAGAAGGAGTACGCAGATCGACAGGCTGACAGCAAGCTCCATCAGCAGAACACCTCTTGTGCCCTCCGTCCCCTTAGGGCGTGCCCGCCGTCGCTCCATGCCGTCTCATCCTCCGCACAAACTCCGCCTGCTCTCCATGCCCCAACCATTCCCACGAAATCCGCAGATGTACATCGTAGAACTCATCCTGACGCGCAACAGATGTCTCGATCTGATAGTTCCGCTCATTCGAGGAAACCGCTGTCCGCCCGGACGGTGGCGGAATCCCATGATCCAGATCCGCCTCCATCATCGCAAGCTGTGCGCGCGCAACGAACGCCGCATCCATGCGGCCGGCAGCGCGCTCCTCCAACAGCGCCGTCCGTGCAAAGAGCGCGAGTGCAGCCGCAACCGCAAGGACAATAATCCCGAGCACAACGGCCTCGATGAGAACCCAGCCCGCCTCCGCCCTATTCCTCCTCGTCGACACGACGTGCTCCTCGGTGCAGGCGAATCCGCGCCGCCTGGTCAATCACAACACGGAGCGCATCCTGCTCATGTCCCACAGCATAGACCCGAATCGTCATATTACTGCTCCATTCCCGTGCAATGGCACCATTACGGTCAAATGCCACGCGTTTTCCCGGCGCCGTCTCCTGCGCGAATCGCACGAGCGGCAGCGGCTCATGCACGCGAACATCCCCATCAAACGGACGGTGCAGTACATAGCGATCGGTATAAATTTCAAGACGCGGATCGCGTTTCCATGAGCGCCTTCCCTCAAGCATATAGAGCTGCATCGCCATCACGCGACTGAGTGCCTGCACGCGCCGAATTTCGGCGATGAGATGCATTGCCTCATATTCTACCGCCGCATGTGCGTAGAGTGTACGTACCGCAGGAAGTGCCAGCGCAAACACCACGCCGAACACGGCAAGCACGATGAGAAGCTCCATGAGCATGATGCCCTGCATACCGGCGCGCCTCACGGGACGATCCCCCAATAGAGCTGCCAGAGCCGCGCGCCCGCAACAAAGGCAACATAGCCGCCGAACGCGAGGAAGGGGCCGAACGGAATCCCGTCATGACGCCTTTTGCGCCCCGTCACCAGGAGGAACGCCGCTGCAATCCCTCCGAGCAAAAAGGCGATCCAGACGGCGATGATGGCGGACTCCCACCCAAGCCAGACACCGAGACCTGCAGCAAACTTTACGTCGCCACCGCCAAGACCGCCGCGCGCGGTGATATACAGGCAATAAAATAAGACGCCGCAAAGCGTCCCGCCAATGAGTGCATTCTCCACGGGTACCAAGACGCCCATCAGAGAAAGTATAATTCCCGCTGCCGCAAACGGCATGGTAATCACATCGTAGAGCATGCCATCCCTGAGATCGAGGAAGGAAAGCCAGAGGAGCACCGTCGCAAAGACAGCCCCACAGAGGCTGCGCAGCGTTATGCCGCCGAGAGCGAAAATGCCGACGAGGGCGAGCAGCCAAAGAGCAGTGAGCGGCACAAGGGCACGCCGTGCAGGAAAAAGCGCCTGTGCCTCCTCCTGCATTTTCCATGCCTCCCCTACTCTTTCGCACGAAACTCCTCTGCCGTATGTCCCGCACAGGTCGCGCGCAAACCTTTTCCCTTGTCCTCTATCGCATAGGACTTGTTCTCCATGGATTCCTCTTTATCTCCAATCCGCACCTTGCCCGAGGGAGGTTTGAGATTCTTGAGATCGGTCACATACTCCGCCAGACTGTCGAGGTTTTCGGGATTCTTCCCCTTGGCCGTTTGGTAGAGCACGATCGCCGTATCAAGTGCCGTGAGATCCGCCTGCACCTTCACCGTATTTGCCGTCACCATCACAGCTGAGAAACGCGGCACGGCGATCGAGAGGATCACCGCAAGGATCATCACGGCAAGCAGCGTCGAGAGCAGCGAGAAGCCCTGCTGACAGCGCAGGAGACACAGACGTTCACTTGAAGTCGACAAACTCATCAATGCGCGCACCGCCCTTCGTCATCGGCTCTACGAAACTGCGCCACACATCCATCACAATAACGCGCGGATGCGTTCGATCCTCAAGCGCATTTTTGAATGCCGCCGCGAACTCCTCCTGCGTCGAAACACGCACCGCCTTGATGCCAAAGCACTCCACGTATTTCACGTAGTCCATCTCGTGATCGAGTTCACAGGCGATATAGCGCTCGTCGTAGAGCACCTTTTGCAGCTGGCGAATCATGCCAAGACTGCGGTTGTTGACAAGGATCGAAATGACGGGAAGCCCTAGCCGCGCGATCGTATAGAACTCGTTGCCCGTCATTTTGATGCCGCCGTCGCCTGCGATGTGAATCACGCGGCGCTGATCGCCCCACGCAACCTGAGCACCCATTGCAGCGGGCAGACCGTAGCCCATCGTGCCGAGTCCGCCCGAGGTCAGCCACGTCCGCGGCTCCTCGACACGCAGATGGAGCGCCGCCCACATCTGGTGCTGCCCCACATCCGTCGCGTAGGCGTATGCCTTCCCCGTCGTATTCTGTGCCACCTGATGCAGTGCCCACGGCACGGTCAGGCGACCGACGTGATAGTCGTAGTCATACGCCTCCTGCCATCCGTGGATCTGCTCCCACCATGCAGCAAGTTCACTCTTCGGTGTCTGTCGCATGAGTAGCTTCAGGATCGTCCGCATATCGCCCGCGAGACCGAGGCTGTTTTCGATATTCTTGTCGATCTCGGCGGGGTCGATGTCGATGTGGATGAACTTGCGGTTCGCCGTATACTTGCTGAGATTCCCCGTCTGGCGATCCGCAAAACGGCTGCCGATGGCAATGACGAGATCGGCGGCACCGATGGCATAGTTCGCTGCTTTCTCTCCGTGCATTCCCGCGAAGCCGAGCATCTGCGGATGCGTGCTCGGCACTGCGCCCATGCCCATGAGGGTATGCACGACGGGCAGGTGATATTTTTCGATAAATGCCGTGACCTCGGCGGACGTTCCCGCTGAGATTACCCCGCCGCCCACAATGACGAGCGGACGCTCGGCGGCGACGATCTCCGCTGCCGCCTCCGCCGCACAGATTATGAAGTCCGCGTCAGGCTTTCCCGGTGTACGTTCCCGCGGCTCCTCACGCGTATAGGCGACCTCCTCGAAGAAGAGATTGCGCGGCACATCGAGCAGCACGGGACCCTGTCGTCCGCTGCGTGCGAGTGCAAAGGCCTCCCGTATCGTCGGCACAAGATCCGCCGCGCTCTTGATCTTATAGTTGTGCTTTGTCACGGGCATCGTCACATCGAGGATGTCCGTCTCCTGAAAGGCATCGCGTCCGAGCATGGCAATATCGACCTGCCCCGTAATTGCAACCACGGGAATCGAGTCCATGTACGCTGTCGCGAGTCCCGTCACGAGATTCGTCGCACCCGGCCCGGACGTTGCGATACAGACGCCAACACGTCCCGTTGCACGCGCATAGCCATCCGCCGCATGCGCGGCATTTTGCTCGTGTGTCACGAGGATCTGGCAGATCTCATCCTGTGCATAGAGCGCGTCATAAAGCGGCAGGATCATCCCGCCGGGGTAGCCGAACAAGGTATCCACGCCCTGCTCGCGCAGGCACGCCAAGACCGCCTCCGCACCTCTCATAGACACACTCCTCTACAAGAAACAATGATAAGAATATTATAGCATACATAAGACAACTATAGCAAGCTGTGCATTTTCCCGATCTCGCGAATTTTTTCAACCGACATCTCCGACACACGCGCAATCATATCCACGGGCAGTTTTTCCTTCAGCATGCCAAGGACGGCAGACATGCGTCCCTGTTCGAGCCCCTGCTCAATTCCGCGCTCGATTCCGCGTTCGATTCCGCGCTCGATTCCGCGTTCAAGTCCCTCCTCAAACTTTGCCTCTTCAAAAAGTTTCTGATTCCACTCAAAAGCCACCATGTCAACCACCTCACGCTCATGCTCTATCAAGAAATCTTTCATCACATCATGTTCGATACAATATCGAACAGCTTCACGAATAGCGGCTTCCCGCTCCATTCCTTGCGCCATATTCACCCTCACATATTGGATAAACATCGCGTAATCACGCATTGCAGCGCTCTTACCAAGCAGAAGTTTTGCCTTGTCATAGGCGATGTTATGCACACGTACCCTCAGCTCAAGATTGATGGCATCGCCCGCCTCGACATAGGCATCCGAAAGTTTCATCTCGTATTCTTCCGGCGTATTCGCCCCGCCCGTATAGAATACATGAAATTCCGGCACCGGTAATGTAATCCTCCGGCTCCTATAAAGCTGCTTCGCATCGACGTCCTTGCGCAGCTGTTCACAGACGTAGTAGAGACAGCGCAGAGGCATATTCTCATTCGAGGTGCTCTGATGCTCGAGAAAGACGAGGTGGCGTCCCGCCAATAGGAACGAAATGTCATTCTTGAGCTGCGATAAAAACGTCCCCTCGAGCGTCACAATCTCGATCCGCTCCTCCGCTGCATACACGCGCCCATGCAAAGCGCCCGCAAGCTCCTTCAGCCGTACTTCATCGTTGAAATACATGCGAAATACCGAGTCCTGATACTGCCGCCCTTTGCTCATCGAATCACCTGCCTCGACGTTTTCTCTATTATAACATATTTTCAAACCAACACGTAGGAAAATCTCAGCCATCTCTCCGCGCCCCCCTCTCATCTCAAACTTCCTCTTTACACAACCTCTCCATCTACGCTATAATCAATATGTATGATTTTATAGTTTCCGCATCTCATGACACAGGCAGCATCATGGAGCTTCACAATCTTCCTGATGCCTTTTTGCATGTATTGCCCAAAGGGGAGGGCGTACGGTGGATGAATGCGGAGGGAAAGGGGTCACAGATATGAAAGATGAAATCTTTAGTGTGCTCCAGCGGGTTGGGCGCAGCTTCATGCTGCCCGTCGCGATTCTGCCGATTGCAGGTATTCTGCTCGGCATTGGCGCATCGTTCACCAACCCCACGACGATCGAGACGTACGGTCTCGGCGGCGTGCTCGGCGCGGGCACGGCACTGCACTCGCTGCTCTCGATCATGGCGAGCGCGGGCAGCACGATCTTCGGCAATCTGCCGATCATCTTCGCGGTTGGCGTTGCAATCGGCATGGCAAAGGCGGAGAAGGAGGTCGCGGCGCTCTCGGCGATGATTGCCTTCTTCGTCATGCACACCGCCTGCAATGCGATGCTGAAGCTCGGCGGGCAGATCCTGCCGGACGGCTCGATTGCGCCGCACGTCCTCGAGGGTACGATTGCCGCCTCCTGCGGCATTATGTCGTTCCAGATGGGCGTCTTCGGCGGCATCATCGTCGGCATCGGTGTCGCATGGCTGCACAACAAGTATCACAAGATCGTTCTGCCGAATGCACTCTCCTTCTTCGGCGGATCGCGTTTCATTCCGATCATCTCGACGATCGTCTTTCTCTTTGTCGGCATTGCAATGTACTTCGTTTGGCCGCTTGCACAGCAGGGCATCTTCGCCCTCGGCAGCCTCGTCACGGGTACGGGCTACATCGGCACGCTGATCTTCGGCATCATCAAGCGCGCGCTCATCCCCTTTGGCCTGCACCACGTATTCTATCTGCCGTTCTGGCAGACGGGCGTCGGCGGCTCGATGATGATCGACGGACAGCTCATTCAGGGCGGTCAGAACATCTTCTTCGCTCAGCTCGCCTCGCCGAATGTCGCACATTTCAGCGCGGATGCGACGCGCTATTTCTCGGGTGAGTTCATCTTCATGATCTTCGGTCTGCCGGGCG